>PIYN01000023.1 GCA_003601775.1 Candidatus Bathyarchaeota archaeon | reverse complement strand
CAATGAGCCCTCTTTCAGTAAAGCCGTCAGAATATATTTTTGGAAATTACTACGCCGATGTTTTCTAACTCTTTTCAAATTTAAACACTCTCTTGGTTTTCTCTCTGAAGGAAAACAAGCCGTTTTTGGTCACAGCGTCCAACAGTTTCTTTTCTGACCACCATGACTTCTGAATAGATAAAACTCCTTTTGCCTTTAGAACACGATGCATCTCCCACATAACCGCATCCACGTCATCCAACGCGTGGACGACACCAAAGAGAAAGGCTGTATCAATGCTCTCGTCTGGTAAGCCTGTTTCGCTAGCATCGGCGAGTATAACCTCAATGTTCTCTAGATTCTTCTCCTCGATTTTACGTCGTACGGTCTCAACTGCAACTGGATTAACATCTAGCGCATATACTTTTCCTTTCTCTCCTACTATTTTTGCTGCCGGGATTGTAAAAAAGCCGGGACCACAGCCAACCTCCAGCGCTTTCTGCCCGGACTTGAGTCCTGCTGCATTCAAAAGCTCGTAGGGGTTTACAAATAGACTATAGAGAGTATCATGAACGAAGGATATAATTCTGAAATGTACTCTATCATATATGGACATTTTCTCCGCCTTATTCGTCGGAATGAATCTTTCTCTTGAGTTCCTTCTTTGCGGTTTCTCTATCTTCTTCACTGACAGCTCCTAAGATTTTTAATGCAAGCTCTTCCATAACGTCCGCTTTCACGATGGCAATACCCTTTTTTATATCGCCCGCGACAACAAGCTTGTCCCCTGGTTTAATGTTAAATTGGTCTCTCGCTTCTTTAGGTATTACTATCTGACCTCTTCTTCCCACAGTTACAATCCCGTATATATACTTGCCCTCTTCTACCTCAGTCATTCAAATCATCCTTAACATATTAGAACATACTAAGCATACTTGACATACTACTTCCATTTAAATCTTATGGTCACTACAAAGCTAGAGATCGATTCTATTTCTATTAGGAATTTTCTAGTGCGGAGGGTGGGATTTGAACCCACGAATCCCTTCGGAACAGCCGCCTCAGGGCTGCGCCTTTGACCTGGCTTGGCAACCTCCGCCAAGTATTATGAACTCCACTTTCCCCATTTTAAACTTTATCCATCCGGACTATGCAGACTTGGGCTGGAGGAGGGGGGTTGAATTTCCTGTTCTATTACCTGAAGAGGTAACTTCCTTGCGGAGATCCCTCTATTTAGAATCTTTTCGCCACTTTTTTCTAAAATCTCCAGTTCTTCAAGGTCTCTGAGTGGCTGAGTGATGAGGGACTCCTCATCTCCTCGAAATCTATAAATGAAGTTGGGGGAATGATCGTTGAGAGGGTTAAGAATGGTGAGTGGTGTTTTAAGCGAGCTGGAGCCAAGGATCGTCTGGAGTATCTTCGAGGAGATCACGAAGATACCGCGGTGTTCTGGGAAGGAGCAGAAGCTGCAGGAGTGGATTAGGAAGTGGGCTGAGGAGAACGGCATAGCCTTCAAGCAGGATGAGGTGGGAAATATACTCCTCACAAAGGAGGCTGCACCCGGATGCGAGGACTACCCGACCCTTGTGCTGCAGGCCCATCAGGACATGGTCTGCGAGAAGACGCTGGAGAGCCCCCACAACTTCGAGACGGACCCCATACCCGTGAAGATCGAAGGAGACAGAGTCACTGCTGATGGCACGACCCTCGGCGCCGACGATGGGATCGGCATAGCCATAGCCCTAGCCACGCTCATCGACCCCACCTTGAAGAGGCATGGGAAACTCGAGGTCCTGCTGACGGTATCGGAGGAGACGGGCCTCGTCGGGGCCATCAAGATGAAGAAGGGGTTCTTCACGGGCAAGAGGATGATAAACCTGGACAGCGAGGAGTTGGGCGTCATCATCGTGGGCTCCGCTGGTGGTGGGGGCACAAGGTATACTATCCCAGTGGAGTTCGAGGAGGTTGAGGGCTGGAAGGGCGTGAAGTTGGAGATAAGTGGGCTCCTCGGTGGACACTCGGGGGTAGATATCCACCTCCCAAGGCTCAACGCCAACAAGCTCCTGGGGGAAGGCCTGAAGGCCGTCAAGGAGGAGGTCCCCCTCCGCATCATGCACATCGAGGGGGGGACGAGGGGGAATGCCATAGCCCGCTCCGCCTACTGCGACTTCCTTATCCCAGAGGAGAAAGCTGGAAAGGCGATGGAGATCTTAGAGAAGTGGAGAGCGGAGGTAGAAGAGAAGCATAGGTCCGTTGAGAGGGGGATGAAGATCGAATTCTCCGAGATACCCGCGGGAAAGGCTATCTCAGAGGAGAAGACTGCCTCCATCATAGGGATCATAACGGAGGTGCACCAGGGCCCGGTCTCCTGGAGTAAGGAGATAGAGGGGCTCGTCGAGACCTCCAACAACCTCGGCATCGTGAGGACCGAGGAGGACAAGGTCGTGATCTCAGCGAGCTCCAGGAGCTCCGATATGAAGGAGCTGGCTGAGTTCCGGGCAAAGTTGAAGGCGATCGGTGAGAAGTACGGCGCGAAGGTCGATCAGTCCCCCGCCTACCCTGGCTGGAAGGCCGACGTGAAATCCCCCTTCCTGAAGCTGGTGGCGAGGAACTACGAGAAGGTTATGGGCAAGAAGCCGAAGATCACCGCCATCCACGCAGGGCTGGAGTGTGGCTTCCTCAGCAGGTTCGACCCTGAGTTGAAGATCGTCTCCATCGGTCCGACCGTCAAGTACCCCCACAGCCCCCAGGAATTCGTCTACATTGACAGCGTAGGGGTCCTCTGGAAGGTCGTGAGGGCCGTCGTGGAGGAGATAGGGAGCGAGTAACCCCTCCTATCCAGTAACTAAAAACTCCTTATTTTTTGACGGGCTTCATTAAAAGATCGACCTAATCCCCACAGCCACTCTGCCGTGTCCAAGGGGGAGAAAGAATGTAACAAATTATTTTCCTCTATTGGAGGCCGCTGCCGGGAATTGAACCCGGTTCCTCGGCTCCACAGGCCGATGAGCTACCGTTGCCCCACAGCGGCCATCCCAGAAGAGTCATCTAAGGGAGTTTTAATAAATCTTATTCCTCCATCCCTTTGGGAGGACTCACCTCTACAGGAGGTCTATGAGAAATCCGAGGATGAGGAGGACCAATATTATTCTTAGTAGCGGGAGTCCCTCCAGTGTCCTTACCCCTTTCTCCGTCTCCTCCACCCCCCTCTGCTGAGCATGTAGGCTCCGGGACTTGGAGAGGCCGAAGAGGATGAAGAGGATGCCCCCTTCGAGGATGAGAAAGTAAGGGAGCACCTTCAGCAGCGTCCTTCCCAGAAATACGCTGTATCCGAGGGACGCCAAAACGGCTATCAGGATGAGGTATAATAGTGGACGGAGAGTATTGCTACCTCTCGACATCACAACTTCCCCCCTCTGTCCGTTCTATCTGTATAGGTGGCATGCTACTTGGTGTCCTGGCTCCACCTCCCTGAGCTCCGGCTTCACCCTGCTACAGACCTCCATCGCCTCAGGGCACCTCGGATGAAACCTACAACCAGGAGGAGGATCAATGGCGCTTGGGACCTCCCCCTTTATGCTGAGCCTCTTCCTCTTCAGGTTCGGGTCAGGGATGGGGACCGCCGAGAAGAGGGTCCTCGTATAGGGGTGGAGCGGGTTCTTGAAGATCTCCCTCGTCTCCGCCTTCTCCACTATGTTCCCGAGATACATGACATACACATGATCGCTGATATAACGCACGACGCTGAGGTTGTGGGAGATGAAGAGGTATGTCAGCCCGAGGTCTCTCTGCAGGTCCTTGAGCAGGTTCAGTATCTGGGCCTGCACGGAGACGTCGAGGGAGGAGGTTGGCTCATCGAGGACGATGAACTTCGGGTTCAGGGCGAGGGCCCTGGCGATGCAGATGCGCTGTCTCTGCCCTCCGCTGAACTCCTGGGGGAACCTGTTCATGTGCTCCTCCCCCAGACCGACCCTGCGTAGGAGGTGGAGGACCCTCCTCCTCAACTCCCTCCCCCTGGCGATGCCGTGGACCACCAGAGGCTCTCCAACGCTCGCCTTGACGGTCATCCTGGGGTCCAGCGCCGATTGGGGGTCCTGCTGGACGAGTTGCATGTTCATCCGCATCTTCCTCATCTCCCCCTTGCTCAGCTTCAGCAGGTTCACCCCCTCGAAGTAGATCTCCCCGCTCGTGGGCTCTATCAGCCTGAGGATCGTCCTGCCTAGGGTCGTCTTCCCGCAGCCAGACTCCCCCACGAGGGCCGCCGTCTCCCCACGATAGATCTCGAGGTCCACCCCGTCTACGGCCTTCACGTAGCCCGAGCGCCTCTTGAAGAACCAGCCCCCTAAGGGGAAGTACTTCTTGAGGTTCACGACCCTCAGGATCACGTCCTCCCCGCTCTTCAAATCCCTCCTCTCCTCATCCGTATAGGTGGCATGCTACTTGGTGTCCTGGCTCCACCTCCCTGAGCTCCGGCTTCACCCTGCTACAGACCTCCATCGCCTCGGGGCACCTCGGATGAAACCTACAACCAGGAGGAGGATTAATGAGGTTGGGGACGAAGCCCGGTATCGGCTTGAGGACCTTGACGTCCTCGGTGGGCAGTGGAATGGCATCGAGAAGGCCCCTCGTGTAGGGGTGTAGGGGCTTACTGAAGATCCTCTTCGTCTCAGCACACTCCGCTATGGTCCCGGCGTACATGACCGCCACCCTGTCACAGGTCTCGGCGATTATCCCCATGTCGTGGGTGATTATCATGAGGGTGCAGCCGAGGCGGTCCTTCAGGTCCTTCACCAGCTCGAGGATCTGCCTCTGTATGGTGACGTCGAGGAAGGTCGTCGCCTCGTCGAGGATCAGGAACTTCGGGTTACAGCTTATCGCCATCGCGATCATCGCCCTCTGCCGCATCCCCCCGCTGAGCTCGTGTGGGTACTGGTCGATGACAACCCTCGGATCCGGCATCCTCACCATCTTCAACGCCTCCTCCACCCTCCTCAGCACCGCTTCCCTTAACGCCTTCTTAGAGGGCTTCTCCGCTGAAGTATTGTGATACTCGTTCCTCTCTATCTCCAGCGCCTCGACCGTTAGGTCCTGATGTTCCCTGATCGTCTCAGCTATCTGATCCCCTATCGTCAAGACGGGGTTGAGGTAGGTCATGGGGTCCTGGAAGACGATGGCGATCTTGCTCCCCCTGATCTCCCTCATCTCCCTCTCAGACTTCTTCAGAAGGTCCTCCCCCTCGAAGATAATCTCACCATCGACGATCCTCCCGGGCTTATCCACCAATCGGAGGATGGAGGCAGCCGTCACGGACTTACCGCACCCCGTCTCCCCCACGAGGCCGAAAGCCTCACCCTTATAGATCTCGAAGCTGACGCCATCCAAGGCCTTAACCACCCCGGCGTAGGTATAGAAGTTCACCCTCAGATTCTTAACCCTGAGTAGAACCTCAGGCATCGATCACCGCCTCCTCAACCTCGGATTCAGGATCTCCCCTAGTCCGTCACCTATTAGATTCGAGGCTAGAACCACAAGGAATATTGCGAGACCCGGAAACGTGGCTATCCAGGGCTTGTCCATGAAGTATATCCTCCCCACGCTAATCATAAGCCCCCACTCAGGCTGAGGGGGTTGAGCGCCAATGCCGAGGAACCCTAGAGCCGCTGCAGTTAGGATCGTCCAGCCGAAATCCATGGAGGCATTGACAATGACAGGCCCAAAGGCGTTGGGAAGTATATGCCTGAAGAGTATCCTGAATCCACTCGCCCCAACACACCTCGAAGCCTCAACAAACCCAGCCTCACGAATTGAGAGGACTTGTCCTCTGACCAGACGAGCGTACCAAGGCCACCAGGTCACACTGATCGCAATCATAGCGTTATTCAGCCCAGGACCCAGGGCTGCCGCAAGCGCCAGGGCAAGGATCATGGAGGGAAATGCCAAGACGAGATCGGTGATTCTCATTATGACCTCATCGACGACACCACCGACATAACCCGCTATACCTCCTAATATCGTGCCTATGCAGAGGGCAGTCAAAACCACTGTAACGCCTACTCGAAGGGAGATCCTTGAGCCCCAAAGTACCCTACTTAGGATATCTCTCCCCATCTCATCAGTTCCGAAGGGATGCTTCCAACTCGGAGGCTGAAAGGCTTCACTTAAACGCATTTCAAAGGGATCGTATGGAGCGATGATCGGCGCTACTATGGCTATGGTGATAAAGATTAAGAATAGGATAAATCCTAAGAGCGTTAGAGGGCTCCTCTTTATAATATATAGAGCATGCTTAAACTCTTTAATAAACGGAGAGAGGTCCTCCCTTAAACCTCCATGCTTATTAACTAATTCGGAATTCATCTTCTCTTTCTCCTCCTTTTTAATATCTTATCCTCGGATCAAGATAGGCATAAAGTATATCCACGACCAAATTCGCTACCGCGAAGATGACCGCATATATAAGTGTCACCCCCATAATCGCTGGAAAATCTAAGTTTATGATTGCACTTGCACCATACCGACCTAACCCTTGCCAACTGAAGATGGTTTCGATGATAAAGGTGCCCCCTAACATACCCCCAAACATAAGGGCCAAGACTGTTACAACGGGTATCATTGAGTTTCTCAACACATGTTTATAGATGACTATTCTCTCTGGCATTCCCTTTGCCTTTGCTAACTTCACATAATCCTGAGTCAACGAGTCAAGCATGTTTGACCTGAGAAGCCTCTGGACGGTTGCAATTCCTTGAAATCCCAGAGTAAAGGCTGGGAGTATCATGTGCCATATACTATTGACAAGGGCAGGAAAATTAAGTGTTAATAGGCTATCTAAAACATTGAATCCTGTGATCCTCCGGAGTCCTATTGCTGGATCGATCCTATAACCCACAGGAAAGATTTTCAGATATTTGCAGAAGATGAGCTGGAGAATGAGAGCAAGCCAGAAGGAAGGCATGGAGACCCCTAACAATGAGAAGATCCTTGAGGCATGATCTATCAACTTATCCCTGTGTGTAGCAGAGATGACTCCCAAGGGAATGCCAAGGATGATGATGATTGACATAGCAGCGGTAGTTAGTTCAATAGTACCTGGCCATCTGATCATTATATCTTTGATTACGGGTCTTCTGGTCATAATGGAAGTTCCTAGATCTCCATGGAGAAGTCTCATCATGTAGAGATAATACTGAACGGGTAAGGGTTTATCAAGTCCAAGTCTATGCCTCATAGCCTCTACAGTCTCTGGAGAGGCATGTAATCCCGCTGCCAAGCGGGCAGGATCGCCTGGGACGAGATGGGAGACTGTGAAAGTTATGAGGGAAACGCCTATAAGTAATGGTACTATTAACATGACACGTCTTATAAGATACTGCCACAGCTTCAATTTCTAACCCCCCACAACTTAAAAATCGCAGATAAATATACCTTCCCTTTTATGAAGAAAAAGAGGGGGAGAATAGCTTGCACTAAGGTCTTCCCTCTATGTGGATGGAGTAGAAGTCTATAGTGCCTACATAGCAGGGATTGAAGTAATATCCCTTTACCCAGCTCCTATAGGTCAATACAGCTGGTTCATCGAAGACAAAGATCGCCGGCGCATCCTCGACTATTATTCGCTGAGCCTTTCTGTAGAGTTCGATCCTCTTAGTAAGATTATTAGTCTGAGCAGCCTCCTCCAAGATCTTGTTGAGAGTCGCATTTGTATAGTATCCATAATTGAACCACGGATATGCGGAGGTATCGGTGGGGACGGTGTCGTTATAGCAGTAGTACAGTTGCCCCAGATAATCATCAGGATCTGCATAATCTGGATACCAGTACAGCATGGCCATATCAGGGGCATCTGTTGCATTTCCTGAGCCTGGATGCATCGCACTATCAAGGGCCGACCAGGTCACGCCCTTTGGAGTTATTGTCACACCGATCTGTTGTGCAGCAGCCTGTAGCAACTCGGCACATCTTCTTTCTTCATCGGATGTACTTACATACCAAACCTCCAGAGTAATGTTCTCCGGGGCATAGCCTGCTTGCTCGATAAGTTCCTGAGCCTTTGTGAGATTCATCGAGTACTGCGGACAATCCGGATCCCAGCCCCAAAGGGACGCGGGTAAGGGACCACGGGCCTGTGAGCCAAAACCATGTCTTATCGTTTCTAAGGCACCAGTATAGTTGAACATGTAGGAGATAGCCTGTCTGACAAGCTTATTATTCAGCGGTGGTTTCTGGGTATTCATGAAGATCATTAGGTTGTTTAGGCTTGGAACGACTTCAACGATCACTCCCTCCGTTCCATTAACAGCTATGGCATCCTCAAGATTTAGTCCTCCTATATCGATAGTACCCTCTTCGAGTCTCATCCGCCTTGTGGAGGACTCAGCAATAAGAGGCATATAGATCTTGTCTACGTGTTTGCCTGACCAACCCCTCCAGTAGTTCGGATTTTTAACTAATGTGACATGATCCTCTGGAACCCATTCCTCGAGCATATATGGACCCGTACCGCACATATGTTCCTTCAGATATTCGTGAGCCCATGGATCTTCTGGAGTTGCATGAACTTTGCAGAATGTAGGACTGACAATTAAAGGTCCCCACTGAGCAGCCATGGAATATATGAAGGGTGCATATGGATACTTCAACGTAATATTCACAGTGTATGTGTCAATAATGGAACATGCGCTGAAGTTTATTGGAGACATCATCCATGAGGGCCCTAACCCCAATGAATACGTCCTGTTAAATGAATATAGGACACAAGAGGCATTGAACGGCGTTCCATCATGGAAAGTAACATTCTGTCTTAGATGGAAGATGTAACTCATGCCGTTCTCCGAGACCTCCCAGGACTCAGCCAGCCAGGGAATGAGACGGCTTGTGTTCTCGGGATCGTATCGGAGAAGTGTCTCATAGACTGGGACAATAACCTCGTGTGTTGGGACAGAGTAGGACTCGGCCGGGTCCAAGGTCATAACGACTCCTCCTCTTGGGACGGTCAAGACAATTTCCTCAGGTGCTGCTGGCTTTCTTGTTGAGGTATACCACCAGTAACCACCTACTGCCGCCGCCACGACGATGACGATGATGACAACCGCCTGGAGAGTTGAAATAGCCCTCCTACTCGAGATCAACCTCTTTTCCTCCAGATGTTCCCACTCAGATTCTCCCCTTATGATTTAAAGAATTTTCCCCCTCGGGATAAAAACCGACTGGATAAAAAGCCTCAATAAAGAATAAAACTCCAATTCACCAAGAGGCGTCCTAAGGCGAGTGGAATCAAACTTCCAACTTCTTTAGAGGAGTCTAAAAGGAATTTATGGAAGAAAAATCTCCCATTAATAGCGGGTCCGGTGGGATTCGAACCCACGACCCTCAGGTTAAGAGCCTGACGCTCTACCTTGCTGAGCTACGGACCCTCGAGCCAAGAACTCTATTATGACGGGAGAAATTTAAATCTTTCAGCTGGGACGGGGCCATCGATCTGAGTAGAAAAAGGGGAGAAAATGGGTCGATTGGAGGTTTAACGTTTGGTTATCCAGGGATAGAGCTTTTTGAGCCGATCTAAGGACTCCTCTATCTTCTCCCTGGGGTATCTGTAGGGTGGGAGTCTTCCTTGGAGGAAGTCGTCGTATGCCTTCATGTCGAAGTGGCCATGTCCGCAGAGCAGGAATAGGAGGGTCTCCTCTTTTCCCGTCTCCTTACATCTGAGGGCCTCGTCGATCACCGCCTTGATGGCGTGAGCGGGCTCCGGTGCCGGTATGAAGCCCTCCGCCCTAATGAAGCGGGAGGCCGCGTTGAAGACTTCGACTTGGTCGTAGACCCTCACCTCCACCTCACCCCTCCTCACGAGGAGGGAGAGAGTGGGTGCCATCCCATGATACCTGAGGCCCCCTGCGTGAATGGGATCAGGTATGAACTCATGGCCGAGGGTGTACATCTTCACGAGGGGAATGATGCGCCCGCTGTCCCCATGGTCGTAGAGGTACTCGCCCAGGCTAAGGCTAGGGCAGGCCGTGGACTCGACGGCTATGAACTCCACAGGCTTCGGCGACCTTCCCGTCTTCTTCTCATAATAGAAGGGCCAGAAGAGGCCTGAGAAGCTGCTCCCCCCGCCGACGCACCCTATGACCTTATCCGGATACTCCTCGAGTTCCCTTAGCTGCTCCAGTGCTTCCAACCCTATGACCGTCTGATGCATGAGGACGTGGTTGAGGACGCTCCCAAGGGAGTACTTCGTCCTCTCACCCCTGATGCACTCCTCCACCGCCTCGCTTATCGCGATCCCCAGACTCCCTGGATTGTCAGGGTCTTCTTCGAGGATCTTCCTACCCACCTCGGTTCTGTCACTTGGACTCGGGTACACCTTCGCCCCGTAGAGTTGCATTAAGACCCGTCGATAGGGCTTCTGCTCATAGCTTACACGTACCATGTAGACGATGGTCTCGAGGTCGAAGAACATATCTGCGAAGGCGAGGGCAGACCCCCACTGCCCGGCGCCTGTCTCCGTCGTCAGCCGCTCCGTCCCCTCCTCCCGGTTATAGTAGGCCTGTGCCACCGCGGTATTCGGCTTATGGCTCCCCGGAGGGCTCACTCCCTCATACTTGTAGTAGATATGCGCCGGCGTCTTCAACGCCCTCTCCAGTCCAGTCGCCCTGTAGAGGGGCGTCGGACGCCATAGGCGGTACACCTCCCTAACCTCCCCCGGAATCGGCACCCACCTTCTTCCGCTTACCTCCTGCCTTATCAGCTCCTTTGGGAAGAGCACCTCCAACTGCTCTGGCTTCACCGGTTCCCTAGAAGTGGGATCGAGGATCGGTGGAAGCGGTTCGGGGAGGTCTGGGAGGATACAATACCAGTTCCTGGGCAGTCGTCCTTCCTCTAGGACGACCTTTCTAGCCAGTCCAGCTGATGCACGCTTCCTACACCTCCAACAACGGATTGGCTGGACTCGTGTAGAGGTCCTTATTTTATAAAAGCCTTTCCCTTCCCCAGCTTAGGATTGAGGGACTGGTACTGAGAAAATAGAATAAGTTTAGAGGGAAGTGGAGGGGTCTTTAGTTAAACGAAAAATTTGGGGTTAGGAGGCTATTGCCTCAGGCCCTCAGAATTCTTTGCAATCTTCGTACAACTCCTCTTTGATCTGTTCGATCATCTTCCTTACATCTTCTGATGGTTCTACGATGAGACCGTAAAAGGAGTTGGTCAGGTCATCGATTATTGACCTTGGCTTAACTTTTTTAGCCCTCTTCAAATGCTTGTTGAAATCTTTGAAGGCCTGTAGTTGTTCCTCTATGAGGACACCTAACTCACTTAGCTTTTTGTTAAAATTTCCTTCCATTTATCATAACCCACGCAGGGGTCTAATACCCTCGAGGTTATTTAAACCCTCCTCCTGTTGCTTTGGACTTGCACGGTGAGGGTTATCTTACACTGCGTATCTGGGCTTTGTAGGAGCCTGATGAGGGAGCGCGAGAGGTCGCAGGCGGCCTTGTCCGCTCTAATCATGAGTGTCCTGGGGCAGGTGTACCTGCTCTTCCTCACGACGAAGTCCGTGGGGTGGCTTAGGCTTAGGCGGGATGAGCCGAAGCCTGAGATCACCTCCCTGAACTCCCCTACCTCCAGCACCAGCTCCACCCTCGACCCATCAGCTCTCACGGCCTCCCTGAACTCGGGCTTCAGCTCCAGCGGCCCCCTCTCAGCCCTCACGGCGACGATGCAATCCCCCCTCGGCGTCAGGTGTGCCTCCTTGGTGAACTCCAGGGTAGTCCGGTGGGTAGCCCTCACATTCGGGTGTCCCCAGGCTACTAGGTGTTCCACGACCCTCAAGCATTATCCCCCTTCAGAATTATCTGTTGGGAGCAGAAGATTTTTACGTTTCACGGATCCCTCTCTTTCAAGGGGGCCGGTAGATCAGTCTGGTATGATCGCTGCCTTGGCAGGGCAGAAGTCCGGGGTTCAAATCCCCGCCGGTCCACCATCTATTGGGTTGGCCTCTCTCACAACTTTATGGATCTAAGCTTTGCGCCTCCGGGGGGTTAATTGAAGTGGGTGGTCGGGACAGGGAGAGCTTATCGTCAGGGTACTTTAGGGAGTCTGTGAGGGCCTTCTTTCAGTTTTGGAGAGGGCCCTTGGCCGTCCTCCTCTCCTCCTTCATCCTCCTTTACCTCTATGCCGTCGTGCCTCCCCCGGGGATCCTTCTTCCTCCCGTTGGACCTAAGAGGGGCTTGCTCCTCGTGGGATCGTTGATGCTCATAATACTTCCGGCGGTCCTTCAACATTCTGCGGTTTCGAGAGGAATACACAAGAGGTTGGGAGTCACCCCTCCATATCTCTCCTCAGCCTTCCTCCTAACCTCCCTCATCCTCCTAATCTTCTCCCAAGATATCCTGTCTCTTCTTCCATCATCCTCCTTCTTGATGCCTCCCACCACGCTGATCGTTATCCCTTTCTTGGCACAGGCATCTGGTAGATTATTGAGCTTCAGATCTTCCAGGGTCCATGTCCATGTTCCGAGTAAGGCTAAGATAATGACCTCCTTTAAATTGAGAATAAAGGATGACTATTACTATCAGCCTTCTAAGAAGGAGTTAGAAAAGGGCCTTCCTATACTGGTGACAAATAACAGGGGCGAGCCTATAGCAGTCACGCACATACGCTTGGAACTGGTTCATCGACCCTTCCTTGTCCCTCTTTCAGCGATGAGGAGATTTGGAACTTTAGAACCCGACAGATACGTCCATTCATATCTATATCATGAGTATCCCTTGGATGAACCGATCGTCATCGATCCTCACCGAGGGGGCATCCTCTACATAATCAAGGATAAGTTGGACCCCTTTATGAGGAAGGCCCAGGAGAGGGGGAACCGCTTTTCTCAGAGGGTACACCCCATGTATGTGACCCTCATCGATGCCTTCCAAGTTCAGGAGTGGTCCTCCGAGAGGCTCTACTATCCCCTATTCACGTTGTACTTCTACCCCTCGGACCTAAGGGATCTCAGGGGTTGAGAGATCTTGCGGAAGTGAGGATCAATCCGTCGAGGGCTGGCATAGGCCTGAAGTAGGGTATTGGAAGGGGGTCTATGAGGTCTTAGAGGGTAGATCCAAAAAATTAGGGGTGGGAGGACAACCCTCTGAGATTTTTACCCGGGATCTAATCTACCAGTTTTATGAACTTCTCCAGCTCATCTGCTTCCTTCTCCAGCCCCAGTCGCCTCATTGTCGACTTCTTCGGGATGCCGCGCTTGTCCCAGCCGCGCTTGTCATAGTACATCTGGAGGAGGGCATCGTATTTCTCCCTGTCAAGGACCGAGCCCTTAAGGGGGCCCTTCGTCGTCGGCTCGTCGAACCAGCGTGGCGGTGGGAAGTCCATCACCCTCCCCCACTCGCCCTTATACTCCCTCACCCAGAAGGCCCTCATCAGGGCGTAGAGGCGGTCCCCCACCGTGAGGAGTTCCTCGAGGCTGAACTTGACGCCGGTGGCGGCGTGGAGGAACCTTGGGTACCACTCGAGGTCGAAGCCGAGCTCTATCCAGGGGAGCCTGCAAGTGACGAGGCTCTCGAACATCCCTCCCCTGATCCTCTGGAACTCGATCACCTTATCGGCCTTCGCCTCGTTGTACTCCCTCCTCATCCCCGAGGAGATCTCCCAGGAGATGACCCAAGCGTCCTTGTGGTGGGCCCCTATGGGGGAGGTGGCGAAGGAGAGGGCCATCCCTGGGCAGAGGTGGCAGTCATAGGCCGAGCACTCGAGGCCCTTTATCTGCATCGCCCATTTTATTGAGCCCTTCCCGATCTCATCCGCGGCTCTCTTCACGCCCCCCGAGAGCAGGTTCCCGATGCCTCGTCGGTAGGCTATATCCTCGGTCAGCGCCTTCGCCCCCTCGAAGTCCCCCCACCCCAGGTCTATGTCCAGGAGGCCCTTCTCCGAGCACTCCATGGCGAAGGCGATGGTGCTCCCCAGCGAGATGGTGTCGAGGCCGAGTTCGTCCGCCATCCTGTTGAGGACCGCCACCTTCCTCAGGTCGCCGAGGCCGATGTCGGAGCCGAGCATCGCGACGTTCTCATAATCCAGCTCCGACTCCCTTCCCTCGGCGTCCTCTATGACGTTCCCACAGGTCATGTTGCAGTGGGGGCAGCCCCTGATCTTCGTCTTCATCTTCTCCATCGTCGTCCCGCTGATGGCATCGGCCTCCTCGAAGACGCCCTCACGGAAGTTGTAGGTGGGGAGGGTGCTGTTCTCCTGGCACCACTCGATCGTCGCCATCGTCCCCTGGCGCTTCCAGAAGTCGTAGTTCTCCTTCCCCAAGATGTCCTTGTAGGCCTCAGCCCCGAGCCTCCTCAACTCCTCCGCGTCGGCGACCTTCACCTCCTTCGTCCCGAGGAAGACCATCGCCTTCAGGTTCTTCGAGCCCATCACGGCCCCCATCCCAGGCCTCCCACCGGCCCTCCCCTCCTGGCAGACTATAGTGGCGAAGCGGACCATGTTCTCGCCTGAAGGTCCTATGAGGAGGACCCCAGCCTCGCGGCCATACCTCTCCAATAGCCGCTTCTCGGCCTTGAAGGAGTCGAGGCCCCAGAGGTCCCCCGCCTCCACTATCTCAGCCTTGTCGTCCTCCACCAGGAGGTAGCTCGGCTTCTCGGCCTTTCCCTTCACCACGACCGCGTCGTACCCCGCCTTCCTCAGGTTCACTGCAGCCCGCGACCCGATGTTCCCATCCCCATAGCCTCCTGTGAGCGGGCTCTTAGAGGCGACGACCATCTTCCCGCTGCTGGGGAGGGGAAACCCGGTGAGAGGCCCTACGGCCACGACGAGGAGGTTCTCCGGGGAGAGGGGGTCCAGGCCGGGCTCCAGCTCGTCCCAGAGGATCTTGATGGCGAAGCCCCTTCCCCCGATGAACTTCTCCGCCATCTCTGCGGAGTACTCCTCGACCTTCGTCTTCCCCTTCGTCAGGTCGACCCTTAGTAGATGTCCATTCCAGCCCAACATAGCTTACACCTATCTAAGGAGGATACTCCTTGTCGGAAGAAAAGATTTTCCACTTTTTCATCCACCAGCGAAGGGAAGGAGCAGGTAGACGATGTCCCCATCCCTGATCCTCGTCCTCATACCCTCAAGGAGATGGATGCTCCTGCCGTTGAGGAGGATGGCGACCTCCTCAGTGACTCGATACCTCCCAAGATACCCCCTCTCGCTCCCGCTCCTCTCCGCCAGGAGGGAGAGGAGGGCTGAGAGATCGAAGCCCTCGGGCAGGTTAAGTAGTAGCTCCTTACCCAGTATCTGGGCGAGCTCCCCGAAGGCGACGACTCTTACCCGCATACGATAGAGAAGAATCGTGGGAGATGGATAAGGTTTTTTAGGAGGGTCGGGAGAGGTGATCTCCCTCTGAGGGCATCTATCAGTTTTTAAAGGTGAAGATTGAAATAAACTATTGGTGAGTGAGGTTTGATGCGACGTGGGGAGAGGGAGTTCCCCCCCAGGATTTTGGAGGAGGTTAGCATCGGCGAGGTCATGAGGGTCAGAACCTTCATGGGGAGGGAGGGGAATGTCGTCGGACGCCTCCCGGATGGTCGGATCATACTTTTCAACAAGGAGAGCCCCTATCTGGATCTCATAGAGCCGGGGGAGATCGTAGAGGCGAAGGTGGCCTATGTGGCCAAGAACTACATCATCGTCGACCCCCTCGCCCCCCCGAAGACAGGCCTCGAGGGCCTGAAGGAGAGCCTGAGGGAATTAACGGGGATGGAGGACTGGGAGATGGCCGTCCTGGCCAAGGCCCTCCTCTATATCATAGAGAAACTCGAGGAAGAATGACACACCTATAGGGAGGGTATAAAGCCCCGGGCGGGATTCGAACCCGCGATCAACAGCTTACAAGGCTGCCGCTCTGCCACTGAGCTACCGGGGCGGTTCCCTTAGGATAATAGATAGGTAGAGTTATATTTTTTTAGGATGGCTTTCCGCAAACCCAGGATTTTCTCCCGCTGAGTATAAGGGAATAAATGTGCAGCGATAGGGGGTTTGTGATCTGAGGCCCCATCACTCCCTCTTTATGACCCTCCCGGGTCTCGCATGAGCTTTGAGTGAATAATCCAGCTCAGGTTTAAAGGACATTTGGACAAGAATATCAACTCACTTTTACTTTAGATGAAGAATTAATAATAGTTATATTTATATTTTATTTTAGCTATAAAATGCTTGGAGATAAAGATGGACATAAATAGGAAGATAATTTCAAGCATCATCTGCATTTTCATGATACTTCTCAGCGGTCTTATGGTTTTCAGTAGTGTGGCGAAGGGGCCCAAGGTGATCGATTGTCGTAGGCTGACCTTTTACGATGTGATGGGGGCTCGTCTTGAGGCTTATGAGGGAACCCATGATTGGAGGCTGAAGGTACACCCCTCAGACCTGGAGTACCTGGAGAACGTGACGGCGGAGACCGTCGTCTATGTTGAAGTCTACGTGTTAAATCCCAGGGAGGCCACGGAGTATTCCGTAGACCTCTCCACCAACGAGACCGTGGCGATCTATCTGGTGTATCAGGTAACCAAGGAATATGTCGAGAAGTTCCTGGAGATCCCACATGACCGATTCTACAGGAGCAGGTTCCAGCCGTGCGTCTGCATGGAGGTGGAGGCGAAGTATCTAGAAGCGATAGCCGAGCTCCCCTTCGTCTACTGCATCAGGGTAGGACCAACGGAGTTTTTCGTTGAAACGCTTAATGAGTCTATCGTCACGAGCGGATCCGTAACCATAGAGCAGGCAAGGACATATAATAAAATCAAGTATGTTCTACAGAACAAAGACTCAACTGTTGACAAAATGCAGATCGCCATCATCGATAATGGATACGATAAGACAGATAGTCTTCTTAATGGGGAAGCCTCGGATAATATTGCTTATCACTGGGACTTCCATTTTGATGATTCGGGTGTATCTGATGGAAATAATGAACATGGTACAACATGCCTAGACCTCCTAGCAAGGGCCTTCGGCGATACAGATAGCGACCCGGAGACTCCAGACCCTATGTATGAGGACGAAGAGATCTACTACGTGTTAAAAACTGACTATGTTAGAGGGGCAACAAGGGAGGCTATAGAGTGGTGCCTCGACAACGACCCTGAAGTTGTGAGCATGAGCTTCGGTGGGTGGGATTGGTGGAAGAGTAAGACGATATGCCAGAGTTGGTGGTGCGATCTGTTTAAGTCTGGTGTAGAATCGGGCATCACATGGGTTGCGGCCACAGGTAATGATGGGAAGGAGGACAAAGTTAGATACCCCTCTCAATGCTATTGGGTGATTAGCGTAGGTGCGTATGAGGATCTCTCTGGAGGAAAAGCTTATCGTTGGTCCGATAGCAATTATGGGACAGTTATCTATGCAGAATGGAAACCGCAAGGACTCTACGTATATTGCGAGTACTGTTGGAATTATAATCATATGAATGAATTCAAACCTAACATATATGATGCGGGAGCAATTACTGGGGTAGGCGAGGGTACGAGTTTGGCAACACCGTTGGCTGCCGCGTGCATAGCCTTGGGGGTCTACAGTTCAGGGGCAGATCCTGGTAGAGACCAAGGCTGGGTTCCAGGGTACTCGAATCTGCGTAGTGCAGTCCACTCCTGCCACACATATCCCGTTAAACCGGATGCCTCAAGCCAGAACGGAGATGTCATGAACTGCCTCATACTATGGGACGCCTTCGGCTAACCTATCTATTTTTTATGAAGAGGTGGTTTATGATGTTAGAGGGGTTGAAGAGTTTCGTGGGCTTCTTCGAGCTACGATTCCTCCCAGAGGAGAGGCTGAGGCCTTCCCTATATGTACGAGTTCTCATGGCGTTAGGGGGAGCCCTCTGCTTGGTCTTCGGGGTGCTGACTAGCTTCAGCAAGGGGTTGGCCTTCCATTGGCTCCTATGGTGGCATGATTGGTCTAGGGTTAGCTTCGATTTTTATCCATTGGAGCTTCAACATTATCCACACACCTATAGTCTCCTCTTAACAGCCCTTGGAGGAGCCCTATGTGTAATCGCATCCTTCAGGTGCAGTGGGAGGAGCGTCGCCCTCCTAGGCCTCTGGGGAGTTATCTTAGGGCTCATAGGATCATCGCTCTCCCTATGGGAGTTCACGATGAAATGTGAGAGGCTGATCCCTCTCATTGGTTGGAGTGGCGGAGGATATATCCTCGGATCAGGTTATTCCATAATCTTTCTAGGCATCCTGTTAGTGCTCTCCTACCCCATCTCCATCGGAGTTGTCCACCCCGCCCTCTCCATACCCCTGGTCATACCCGCCTTCCTCAACCTCCTGGCCTACCCCCAACTCCCCACCCTCATATTAAGGGTCCAACTGGCATACACCTACATTCTCTTCATAGTCCTCCCAGTCCTCGTTGTGCTCATACCCGTCAACATAGCGATGGTAAAGGCCTTTAGATTCATGAAACCACTAGAACTCCGGACTGAAAAGGAAACTATCAACAAAGTGAGAGGTGGTTGATGGGATGTCTGGGGAGTTGGATCGTTTCTTCTCCTTCTTCGAGAGGAAGCTTATCCCGGAGGAGAGGCTGAGGCCACCGTTATACGTACGCGTCCTCATGGCACTGGGGGGAATCCTCTGCCTGGTCTTCGGGTTGATGACGAGCTTCAACGAGGGGTTGGCCTTCATCACCTTCATCTACTTTGGAAGAGAACCTATCAAATATCCCCCGATGGTGTTTCAGCCCCATCCCGTGGTCTACACCCTCCTCCTCGCCTGCCCTGCGGGGATCCTCTCCCTAATCGCATCCATAAGGCGTAGAGGGAGGGCCGTCGCAGCCCTCAGTTATTGGGGAACAACCCTTGGGCTCTTAGGGTCCTTCCTCTTCTTCTTTGAGAGAGTTTTTATTTGGGGAGAAAGGGGTAGTATACCAGAAGCGCAGCCCTGGGTTCCTGGTTTGGGCTTCTCTATGACCCTTCTGGGCCTCTCTCTAATGCTCGCTTATCCAGTATCTATCGGGGTTCTCCCCTTAGCCTTAACCCTGCCACTCCTTATGAGCCCGCTCTTAATGCTCACAATCTACCTAGAGCCACCCCTAATCATAGAACACCTTAAAGGGCTCTATGAATTCTGCAACTTACTACTCCACCCAACCCTCCCAGCCCTCATAATCCTCATACGATACAGAACCAAACACCTGAGAAGGCATATACAACCTTCTGATGTTTCATAGTGAACTGAAATTAATCTCCTGGTTGGCTGATACCTGTCCAAAAAGGTTAAAAATTAGGATTCCTCTCCCCTCTTCAGGATCCTCCCGGGTCTCGCGCCTGTATGTCTCCCCTTCTCCACGACGAGGACCCCGTTCACCAAGACGTATTCGATGCCCTTCGGGTACCTCCTCGGCTCGAGGTGGTCGCCCATGTCGGTGACGATCTCTGGGTCCATGAGGACGATGTCCGCGTAGGCTCCTGGTTTGATGATCCCCCGGTCCCTCAGCTTGAACTTCCTCGCGGGGAGGGAGGTCACCTTCCTCACGGCCTCCTCCAGGGGGAGGACCTTTCGTTCCCTGACGGCGGTGCGGAAGTACCTGGGGAAGCCCCCGTAGGAGTTCTCGTTTGGGCGGTACCAGGGAGGGGTCTTGGACTCCCACTTGTCGTCTATGGCGAAGGTGTCTACGCCCACCATCCCCTCGGGGTGGGTGTAGAAGAGCATCTTCGCCTCGTCGGATCGCTCCCTCCTCCCTGTCTTCGTCAGCGGGTCCGCCGCCAGCACCTCCATGAGGGCGTCCACCGGATCGACGTCGAGCTCCCCCGCGATCTCCGCGATGCTCTTCCCCTCAAACCTCTTCTCGGCGCACTCGGCGACCAAGACGCCCTTCGCCCACTCAGGTCTGAGGTAGGGGTTCAGCCCATACCACTTCCCGCTGTAGATGGTCTCCTTCACCTCCTCCCTGAACTCAGCCATCCTGAGCGCCCTGGCGAACTGCTCGACCGAGCCTGTCTCTCGGATCCAGGGAGCGAGGAGGGCGGCGAGGTAGGGTGTTGAGTAGATCCCCCCGGTCATGTGATGGGGTATGACATCGAAGTTCACGTCGATCCCCTCTTTGCGGGCGTCGTCGATGAGCTTGAAGGTCGCCTCCACGGCGGCCCTCGTCAGAGCCGGCTGCCCGGCGGGGGTGACATCGTAGAGGGGTCCCAGGTGGGAGATCTGGACGGAGACCCCGGTCCGTCTCCCCACCTCTATCGCCTCGAGGACCCCGTTGACCTTCACCGGCGGGCGGGTCCCCGGCTTCCTCGGGCCTGTCCTCAGGGAGTGGCTCGCGTAGATCCCGCCGTACTCAGCGACGACCTCCGCGAGGGCGACGAGCTCCTCGAGGTCTGCGTAGTAGCCAGGCTCGTAGTCCCTCCCGACGCTCATCCCCCTACAGCCCTCCTCCATCGCCTTGTGGACCTGCTCCTTCATCTCCTCGACCTCCTCCTTCTCAGCCCTCCTCGCGTAGTCCTCCCCCATGACGAGGGAGCGGATCTCCCCGTGACCCACAAGGGGGACATAGTTGGGGGAGATGCCCCTCTCCTCCACGCGCTGGAAGAACTCCCCCATCGTATGCCAGTCGATCTCCCAGCCGTAGAGTTCCCTGTGCTTCTCGTTCACGAGTTCTCGGGGGAGGAGGAGGGGTGGGTAGTACTTGTAGGGGGCGACCTCGAACCTGAGGTCTATGAGGAAGTAGCCGGGGGAGATAAGGTCACCCAGCGGAGCCGGGGAGGTCCCACAGTTCCCGCCTACGAAGGTCGTTATCCCCTGGTGGACGAAGCCCTCGGCCCTGGGGTAGTAGAGAATGGTCAGGTCCCCATGGTTGTGGACATCGATGAAGCCCGGTGTCGCCGTCAACCCCTTCGCCTCGATGACCCTCTCCCCGCTGACCCCCCGGAGATCCCCGACGGCGGATATCCTGTCCCCTGTCACGCCGATCGAACCCTTGAAGGGCGCCCCACCCGTCCCGTCGACGATGGTGACATCCCTAATCAGAATGTCAAACTCCTCCGTCATCCACAATCCCAAGGAAAAATTATCCGCATAGAGTTTAAGACCCTTTCCTCAAGTACGCCCGGAACCGCCACTCCGTAGGGAGCCGTACAGCAGCGCCGCTCCGAAGAGGATCACCAAGACCGGCCAGAGATCTACGACGATTCGGCAATAGGTCTCGAGGAGCTTGAGGAGACCATAGACCACCATCACGGACCCGAAGAGCAGGAGCCATATACGACCTTCGCGGCGATACCTGGGATGATGCCCAAGGTATAGGACGCTCCCCGACCTCAACGGGGCGCCGCATCGAGTACAATACCTTGCCTCGTCGCTGTTCTCCGCGCCACACGCCCTGCACCGGATCAAGGGGTACACCTATGCCTTCTACAGAGGAGGTAGGCAGATTAAAGGTTATCTCTCCACCCCAGAGCGATGGCGCGTCACCCCCATGTTGCGACGGCCTGGGCCTTCGTCCCCCTCTCCAGGATCTCCGGGGCGATGGGGACCTCCCTGATCTCGAGGACCCTCCCCTCGTCGAGGCAGAGGACGAGGATCAGGTCTGAGGGCCCCTCCCAGTCTGAGACCCTGAACTCCCTCAGGTCATGGCATAAGGAGAGCCCCATCTCCCCATCACGACGTGCCTATAAGGTTTCAGGACCCTTGATAGTTAAGGACTTTATGTAGCCCTGATACAGTTCTGGGATCGAGGGGCGTCAGAGGATGCCCCAGTTTGAGGTTAAATAAAAGTGGGGCTCTCAGTCCTTGAAGGCGGGTGGTAGGGGTATCTTCTTCCAGAGGTTGATGAAGTCGACGAGGAACTGGACCCTCTCCTCGTGTCTCTTCCTCGCCTCCTCCACGTCAGCCTCCCTCGGGTCGTTGAGGCCGTAGACGCCCGAGGAGGTGAAGTCGTCGGTGTTGGGCTGGGTGCAGGCGGCGTAGACCTGTCTGACGAGTTCATAGTCGGGCCTATCGGGGTTCAGGAACTCCCTCAGCTTCTCATCGATCTCCAGGGTCGGCTCCCAACCCTCCAGCCTCTCCATCTCGACGAGCTCGGGGAAGTGGAGGAGGGCGTAGGCCGTCTCCGTCGGGCCCGAGTGGACGTCCCAGTACTTCCCCATCCTGTACCTGATCTTCTTCGCGAGCTCCGTCCCGCTGGGCCCAGTGGGGGCGGCGACCATGACGCCGCTGTACCGCTTTGCCAGCTGGACGACGAGGGCCATGATGTTCCTGTTCCCTCCGTGGGCGTTCACCAGGAGGAAGCGCTTGACGCCGTGGACGGCGAGGCTGTCTATGGTATCCATGAGGACGCCCATCAGGGTGCTCTCGCTGAAGGTCACCGTCCCGGGGAACCCCATGTGATGGGGCGAGTAGCCGGGCCAGCAGGGGTGGAAGCAGACGGAGTTCGTCCTCCTCGCCACGTCCTCTATGAGGGCCCTGACGGCGAGGGAGTCGGTCCCGAGGGGGAGGTGGGGCCCATGCTGCTCCACCGAGCCTGTGCCGATGATGACGACGGGGGCTGGCTCGTTCTCGAGCCACTCCTCGAAGGCCGGGCGGGTGAGCTCCTGGAGCCAGAACCTCTTCAGCTTACCCTTCTCGGACAATCACTCCACCGAGGGGATATAGTCCCATGTCCCATATAACGGGTTCGGGGGCTACTCCATTAGGAACTTGTCCAAGATGTCCTTCGCCTCCTCCCTCCTCCTCTGGTGCACCTTCAGGAATCTGTTGATCCTCTCCGTGAGCCTCTTCTTGCAGTCACCACAGAGGACGCCGCCCGTGCGGCACCTCCTCTCCAGCTCCGCGATCTCCTCGTCGTCCTCCTCGAAGAGGTAGTAGAAGTAGGCATAGACGGTGCAGATGCTCGGGTCCCCGCCGAGCTCCCTCTGCTCCTTCACCGTCGGCCTCCCCCCCGTGAAGGCGTTCCAGACCTTCTGCTCCACCTCCTCGGGGGTATCCGTGGTGAAGATGCAGGTCTCGGGCATCGAGGCCGACATCTTCCCCCCCTTCCCCAGGCCCGGAAGGAACTTACAGTGCATCTGCGCGGGCTTGTAGTAGCCCAGCTTCGAGGCGATGTCCCGGGTCATCCTCCAGTAGGGGTCTTGGTCGATGGCGGCTGGGATGAGGACCGGGACGTTGTGTCCCTCCTCCTCCGAGGCGATGAAGCAGGGGACCGCCTGGATGGCTGGGAAGAAGATGATCCCAATGTTCGAGGAGTCCTCGAAGCCGAAGATCGCCTTGACTGTGGAGTAGTTCACGTGCTTCGCGACCCTCAGGGCGATCCTGTAGAGGTGCCCGATGTCCTTAACATCCCTGATGATCACCATCTTCCCCGGCTCGAAGCCACAGGCGATGAGGTCGAGGGCGTTCTCATAGGTGAACCTCGCCGTGTCCTCCAACGTCAGCTCCGGGTTCACGAGGAACTTCTCATCGTCGGTCATCTGGAAGTAGAGCTTCGCGTCGAAGGCGTCCTGGAGGTGCTTCGTGAAGATCCAAGGGACGAGGTGCCCCAAGTGGACGGGTCCAGAGGGACCCCTCCCGGTATATAGGACGAACTTCTCCCCGGCTTCATACTTGTCCAGGATCCAGTCGAGGTCCCTGTGGGAGAAGAAGAGGCCCCTACGCAGCTGGAGATGGAGGCGGCCCGTATGCCCCCTTATCCTCTCGAGGAGTTCCTCGTCGATGGGCTGCGTCCCGAACTGCTTTATCAGTTTCTCATAGTCTATTCTCCCTGAGACCTTCCAGGGGGTGACGACCATCTCCTCCTTCTTCACCATCTCCATATCACCTCACATACCCAACCCTGAACCTCCAAAATCCATCGAGTCCAACCCTTGGAGACAACTCACGTCCCAGAGTTGGAAGAACCTTAGAAGATCAGGTGGAAGGTAGCGACTGCTTCTGACTTCACGCCCCTCCGTCAGGAGGGATCTCCTGCCCAGTCCGAGTGATACACGCTCCTACCCTCCACAGATCACGCAATCATTACTTCCCTTCCCACGTCTTAAAAATTTTCCGAACACACCCTGGGTAGTGGCAGCGGAAGGCTGATGGGGAAGCATCACCGTCCCGCCTCCTATGGGGCTTCCTCAGATGGGTATATATAGGGTCGTCGACATACCTTCAGTGAGGTTTGTGGAGTTGTCTTCTCCGGAAGTCAGAGACATAGCCCTACTCGAGGCCTCCCAGCTCATGAGGGAGGCCCCCGAGGTCTTCAGCCCCTCAGATACCGCCTCCAAGCTCCTCGGCTACTTCCAAGAGACGGGCCTCTACGAGGCCCCGGTCGTCGGTGAGGATAAGGTCGGCCTCGCCACCCTCAGGGGCCTCCTGAAGGTCGTCCACCCAGACCGGACGAGGCTGAGACGCATCTGGAGATTCGTGGGGACCCTCACACCTGATAGGCGGGTCTACGAGGCGGCGGAGCTCATGTCCCGAAACGACGCCAGGGCGATCCCCATCGTGGAGTGGGGCGACGTCGTCGGCATCCTCTCCCAGGTCGAGGTCACTAAAGCACTCTCGACCACACGGGATCTAAGGGAGATCCCCGTGAGCAAGGTGATGAAGCACCCCGTCATCACGATAGAGAAGCAGAGCAAGATCTCCTCCGCCAGGAGATTGATGCTCGACCATAGGATAAGCCATCTGCCCGTCTTAGATGGAGAGCGCCTCCTTGGCATCGTCACAGCGATGAACATCGTCTATCACTTCGTCGCCCCCGTAAGCGGGACCGAGCCGGGTGAGCGCGTCGGGGAGGCGATAGGTAGATTGGACGGGCCGGTGGAGGGCATCATGGATCTTCACCCCTTCACTGTTGGCCCCCAGACCCCCTGCTCCGAGGTCGCCCGAGGGTTTGTTGAGGAGGAGAAGAGCGCCTGTATCGTTGAAGGGGTCGGGGGAGAACTCCTTGGGATCCTCACCCCCAGGGAGATCGTCTCCCTCCTCTTGAGGCTCAGGGAGGGGGAGGAGCGGGTCCCGATCTCCATAGTGGGGCTGACGGACGAAGACGGGTTCTTCGAGGCCTCTGTCGCCGAGGAGAAGATCAGGAGGCTGATCGAGAGGAATATACGCTTCTACCCCCAGATAGAGGAGGTGACCGTGAAATTGAAGAGGAGGGACATAGGCGGAAATCGGACCAGGTACGAGATCAAGGCCCTCATCCATGGACCCCTCCGACAGTTCCACGCGGAGGCCAAGGGGTGGGACCTCCTAACAGCCCTCGACGAGCTCTGCAACGACCTGGACCGCTCGCTGAGGAAGGTGAAGGAGGAGCCGAGGAAACGCCCCACCCAGAGGAAGATAAGTAGGCCCTAAGCCCCCCCTCAGCCGATCATCTTCGGAGATCGATCATCTTGCTTAAGGACGGGACCCTGGGCCTGCTGGAGCGCTTCAGCATTAGATTGAAGACCGACCTCGACGAGTAGCAGCTGGTAGACGCCGAGGTCTTGCGACATCTTCTCCGCCGCCGAGGTAACTAAGGGGGACGTAGCCTTAGAGGTGGGGGCGGGCTGTGGGAATATCACCCTGGCCTGTGCTCGCCGACTACCTCATCGATGAGCTGGACAAGCTCTCCCTGAGGGACTACGCCGTCCTCCTCTCCCTCTGCGAGACGGGGCGCGTCGTCGAGGTCCTCTACGGGAGGAGGAGGGAGGCGATGCTCAAGACCATCGTCTTCGCCGCGGCGAACAGGAGGAGGGATATCCCCCCGGAGGTCCTCAGCAGGTTCGAGGTCCTGGAGTTCCCCGAGTACACGAGGGAGGAGTTCATAGGGGTCTGCGTCGGCGTCCTCCAGAGGCGTGAGGGCGTGGAGGAGGAGAGGGCCTGGCGCATAGCCAAGGCCGTCTGTGACAGGCTCGACTCCAGGGACGTGAGGGAGGCCATCAGGATAGCGAGGCTCACCGACGACAGGGAGGAGGTGGAGGAGGTCGTGGAGACCCTGAGGAGATACAAGCCACGTAAAGGCTTTAAGGGGCGTGGACAACCCCTCACAGGGTGAGAGGGATGGGGCATATATGGGTCAAGGTAAGGGTGATAAACCCGCTCACCGGAGCCGAGGTGGATAGGGAGGCCCTCGTCGACACGGGCTCGACCTTCACGGTGATACCTCAGGGCCTCTATGAGAAGCTGGGGCTCAGGGTGGTGGGCTTCAAGGACGTTGAGACGGCGAAGGGGTCGACGAGGCTCGATGAGAGCTTCGCCGTAGTGGAGATCCAGGGAAAGCGGGGCTTAACCCCCATACTTGTATCCAAGGACCTGAAGGACATGCTGATAGGCGTCCTCACACTCGAGGCGCTCGGCCTCAAGGTGGACCCGACGACGGGAGAACTTAAGGAAGCGAGAATACTGCTCCTTTGACATCTCCCCACTTAAGTAAGGAGCTTTCTGGATCATATATGAAGCTATGCTTAGATTGAAGGGTGGTCGGAGTGGCTGAGGAGTGGGAGAAGTGGGTTCTAGCGGTTCTTCTCGTAAGGTTGAAGGAAAAAATTGAGGAAACAAGCCTATTAAACAAGCGAGAGAGTGTTTAAGATAATGTATGAAGTGATCATCCTCTTTATAATTGTAGGGTTCATCGCTCAAATAATTGATGGGGCCCTCGGAATGGCCTATGGAGTAAGCTCAACAACCTTTCTACTCAGCATGGGCATACCACCAGCTATGGCAAGCGCAAGCGTCCACACAGCAGAAATATTCATAAGCGGCATATCTGGCCTATCACACCTAAAACTTGGAAACGTCGACAAAAAACTGTTCATCAAGCTCCTCATCCCGGGAGTGATAGGTGGCGCTGTAGGGGCGTACATCCTCACAACCATACCAGCAAAAATGATAAAACCCTTCGTCGCCTTCTACTTACTCATAATGGGAATAATGATACTTCGAAAAGCACTCAAAAAAACCGAAAAAAAGAACGTGAAAACCATACTCTTCCCGTTGGGCCTGCTTGGCGGGTTCTTTGACGCAATAGGAGGAGGCGGTTGGGGTCCAATAGTAACATCCACCTTAGTGGCAAGAGGAAGCAACCCCAGATTCGCGATAGGCTCGGTTAACCTCGCAGAGTTCTTCGTATCCATAACTGAAGTCGCAACCTTCCTCACAACAATCGGATTAGTACAATGGCAGATAATCCTCGGCTTAGTCATCGGAGGAGTCCTAGCGGCTCCCCTCGCAGCGTACGTCTGCAAGAGGCTACCGTCCAAAACATTGATGATAATTGTTGGAATATTGATCATAGTTTTAAGCATAAGAACCATACATCAAGCTCTATTATAAGACCCCCTATGGGCACCTTACTTTAAGATCGTTGAGGATGTTAACACTTTCCCCATTTAAGTGGGGAGATTCTCATCTCGCGGAGATGGTCCTCCTACTCCCATATCTCTTCCTCAGCCTCCTCTTCTCCTCCGGAGTCTTCCTTCTCCAGTCGGTGCTCGGGAAGAGCGCCTGATAGGATCTCAGCCGTGCGGGGTCTTCTTCTCTGGCATGTATGAGGGAGTAGTGGACGGGCTCGATCCTCCCCCTTTTTCTCCTTATCATCTGGGGGTAGATGGGGATCTCCCTCCCGCAGTAGGGGCAGGTGAGACGTCCTATGGGCCTGAGCTCCCTCTCCACGAGGCCGAGCCTGTGGAGGAGGTGCAGATAGGTCCTGAAGGACTGGTAGGACCCCGCCTTTATCTTGGCACCGAGGGCGTTGGCCGTGGCACAGAAGGCTCGCCACCTCCCGTACATCGAATAGGGGTAGTCGTGGCCTACCTCCCTGAGGCGCTCCCTGGTCCTGGCCGAGGTCGCCGGGAGGGTCCTCGCCGTCGAGAAGAACCGGAAGTTCCTCCCCCTCCTGAGGGAGAGGACTGCCCCCTACGGGAACGTGGAGCTCATCCTCGGCGACGTCCTGAGGATGAAGATCCCTCCCTTCGACAAGCTCGTCTCAAACCTCCCCTTCAGCATCTGTGAAGCCCTCATACAACGGCTGATCCTTCAAGCTGGCCACAGTCATCACCCCAACCTCCTTCGCCGAGACCGTCACGGCCGGCGAGGAGAATCCCTATTATAGCAGGCTCTCCCTCATCGCCGACGCCTTCTTCACCATCGAGGTGCTCAGGGAGATCGGCCCAGACGCCTACTATCCTCCCCCGGCCACGTCGACGAGCCTCCTGAGGCTGAAGCCGAGGACAGCAGAGACCCCTGAGCTCTCGGTCCTCCAACAAGTCCTCCTGCAGGGCGATAAGAAGCTGAAGAACGCCCTGAGGGAGGCCTTCATCGCCTCCTCTCACCTCCTCGAGGAATCCCTAACGAAGCGCAGAGCCAGGGAGAGGGCTCAGTCGATGGGATTGAGTAGATCGTTGCTGGAGAGGAGGGTTGAAAGGCTCTCCCTCTCCGACCTAAGCTTGCTCCTCCAGAAATTAAGGAGATGAGTGTAAGAGATTCTTCGACGGAACCCGGAAATTTCATCTACCCCTGGAGAGTAGTTTAAGGAGATATCGATGAGGAGATACAGGGTCATAGTGACAGAGCCCATCCACCCGGATGGTATAGACCTGTTGAGGAGGGAGTGCGAGGTCGTCGAGTTACCCCCAGGGGCCGATGAGGGGGACCTCCTGTCCCAGGGGTTGGAGGCCGACGCCCTCATCACCCGGGGATGGATCAGGGTCACGAGGGAGTTCCTGGAGGCGGCCCACCGATTGAAGGTCGTGGCGGTCCACGGCGTCGGGACGGATCATGTGGACCTGGAGGCGGCTGCTGAGCACGAGGTCCTCGTCTTCAACACCCCGACGGCCCTGACGGAGAGCGTCGCGGAGATGACTGTGGCCCTTATCCTTTCTCTTCTCAGGAGGGTTGTGGCCGCCGACGGAGCCGTGAGACGAGGGGAGTGGGAGAGGAAGTACTCGGACCTCGTCGGCGTCGAGCTGATGGGGAAGACCGTGGGCATCCTGGGACTTGGGCGCATAGGCTCCGCCGTCGCCCGCCGCCTAAAGGGCTTCGACGTGAACCTACTCTACTACGACAAGGTCGAGAGGAGGGAGGTGGAGGAGGAACTCGGGATCAGGCGGGTGGGCCTCGAGGAGCTCCTCTCCACCAGCGACATCATAACCCTCCACGTCCCCCTCACACCCGAGACCCACCACATGATCTCCAGCCGGGAGTTCGACCTGATGAAGGAGGGGGCCTACCTGGTGAACCTGGCGAGGGGGAGGGTTATAGACGAGGAGGCCCTGACAGAGGCCCTCCGCTCCGGGAAGCTGGCCGGGGCAGCCCTCGACGTCTTCGAGGAGGAACCTCCGAGGAGGGATAACCCCCTCCTGAGCCTCGAGAACGTCATCCTGACGCCCCACATAGGGGCGAGCACCCGAGAGGCCATGAGGAGGATGGCCATCCAGTCCGCCGAAGGGGTCCTAACGGCCCTCAGAGGAGGGATACCTCCCAACGTCGTGAAACCCTAAGGCTTCGCCTTAAACCTCTGCAGGAATTCTTGGGCTGAGGGGCAGAGGTCCCTGAGGATACAGTCCTCGCAGAGGGGCCTCCTCGCCTTACAGACCCTCCTCCCATGCTCTATGAGGAGGTAGTTGAAATCGAACCAGTCCTCCCGAGGGATCAACCCCATGAGGTCCCGCTCGATCTTATCCCTATTCTTCTCCTTCGACAGCCCCAGGCGGTGGGAGAGGCGCATCACATGAGTATCAACGGCGATCCCCTCCACGATCCCATAGGCGTTGGCGAGGACGATATTCGCCGTCTTCCTCGCGACACCAGGCAGCTTGACCAGCTCCTCCATACTCCTCGGGACCTCGGAGCCATACTCCTCAACCAGCACCCGACAAACCTCCTTGATCCTGCGGGCCTTACTCCTATAGAACCCAGTCGGCCTGACCGCCTCCTCTAACTCCCCCAGATCAGCCCCCGCGAAGTCCTCGGCCGTCCGATACCTCCTAAAGAGTTCTTCCGTCACCTCATTAACCCTCTCATCGGTGCACTGAGCCGAGAGGATCGTCGCGATGAGAAGCTCAAGAGGCGTCCTGAAGCGAAGAGCCGTCCCTCTCACTTCAGGATACGCCTCCCTGAGGAGTCTGAGAATTCTTAAAGCCCGCCACTTCTCATCCATCTGTCATTCTCCATAAAAATGCTCAAGCTCCTCTCTTAAATCTTAACTTTGTAGAGAAGTAGAAAGGCGCTTGGAGGGGTCAATAAGGGCTTTCTCCAATAATCTTTTTACATCACCTGCTTACCCATGTACTAAAGGATAGGTCAGGAGAAAAAGGGGGGTCTTCAAGGGGGATTCCATGGGGTCTATGAGGATCGGGATCGATAAGAGGGTCTTGGCGCTACTGGTTCTCGGTCTACTCGTCATTCTCATCTTTCTCTACCTCTTCGTCGATATCCATAAAACCATTAAGGCGATCTCATCAGCAGATCCCCTGCTCTGCACATTAGCCCTCATATCTGTCCTATCCGGCGTCTTCTTTTACGCCCTGACGTGGGAGGTTATACTCCGAGCGGTCTCGGAGCCCCTGGGCATCTGGAGGGCCTTCCAGTATGTGTGTACGAGCATCTTCTTGAGCATCATCCTTCCAGCCGGGACCTTAACGGGGGAGACGACGAGAACCTACCTGACGGTGAAGAACTCCTACAGCAACCCCGGGAGCGTCGTCGCCTCCATCATCAGCCATAGAACCCTCGATATGATCCCCTTCCTCGGGGGATCCTGCGTCGCCTTACTCTTCATGTACATGAACCATCAATTCCTCGGCTACACGATCTACATAGTCTCCTCCCTTATCTTCCTCGTCATCCTTACCATCTCCCTAGTCCTCTACTTAGTCCTCAGGCCCCAGAGGACCGAAGGGATTCTGAACGCCCTCTTCCGCCTCGTCGCCCGGGTCTATAAAAGGCCCGAGAAGCTGGCCAAGTGGAAGGAGATGGCCGCCAAGCAGCTGAGGCTCTTCCATGAGGGGATAGAGCGCCTGACCGTCAGGCCCTCGACCATACCCCTCGCCCTCCTCTGCTCCGCCCTCTCCTACTCCGCGGATATAATCGCCATCAAACTCATCTTCAGAGCCTTAGGTCTCGATGTCCCCTTCAGTGTGATCCTCACGGCCTACACCATCGCGATAGCCGTCCAGACGATCCCAGTGGGCCTCCCTGGCATGACCGGCCCCGTCGAGATCTCCATGATCACGGTATACTCCATGGCAGGGATATCCCCAGCGATAGGTGCCGCGGCAACCCTCATCATGCGCAGCATGAACCTCTGGTTCGAGATGGCGCTGGGCGGCGTCATGGCCTACTGGGTGGGCCTAAAGGCCCTGAGAGGGGGTTCTTAAAGAGTTCTTTAACCCATTTAGTGCTGTCCTTAGGGCCTTCAGCGTTCCGGAGACCCTTAGGACGAAGAGGGCCGTTGGGTTGCCCCTGAGGGAGGTGATGGAGGCGAGGGAGGCCCGGAGCATGGGGAGGTGGAGGTGACTGCACCTGATTATGCCTATGGAGCTCTCCTCGTCGTACTCTATCATCTTGGGCCCTATCTTCGAGAGTCCGTAGGCGCCGAAGAGGTCGGTGATGCTCCTCCAGACCCCCCCACGGATCTCCTCCTCCCCTAGTGGGGTGGGGGAGAGGACCTTGAAGCCCACATATCTGTATCTCCTCTTGGCCTTCACTCCTCTCCCTCCCTTCTTATCACCCTGACCCCCGGGGAGATGAAGCCCTCTCTGAGCCTCTCCCTGTTCCTCTCCACGATGCTGAGAGGTCTCTCTGAGACCGTATCCAGGGCCTTCTCCCACTCTACGTCGAGGAGGGTGAGGAGCGAGGCGAGGTCCCTCGGCGCCCTCAGGCCGTAGGGGCTCTCCGCGCCGCTGGAGAAGATGAGAGGCACCTCCATCCTCCTGGCCTCCTCCACCTCCCCCCTCATTGTCGCGAGGAGTCTCGCCCTCTGAGATCCCCTTGCCCTCAGGATCGTGGAGGCGTTCAACTCCAGGGCGGAGAGGGCTCCTGAGGCGAGGACTGCCTCCGGGTGATCGAAGCGGAGGCGCTCCCTTCTCACGGGATCTGTGGGGAAGTTCAGTAGGTCGACCCGCCGGTCCTTAGCCGCCTGTCGGGCTACATCCTTCCTCAGGCACCTGACCGCTATGACCTCAAACCTGCGCCTCAGCCTCCTGAGGTTTCTGAGGAGGCCGCCTGGGTTCTTCGGCTCCAGGTCCACCCTCGTCGCCAGGTCCAGCCCAAGGTCCGAGCAGAGAGCCTTCGCCTGCTTCATCTCCTCCATCCTCGAGGGGGAGAAGGAGACGGCCACGAGGGAGTATCCGAGGTCGGAGGCGAGCCTCAGCATATCCTCAAGTTCCTTGAGACCTCCCTTGGGGAACCTGAGGTGGAGATCGGCGAAGCGCCTCAACTCTGCTCCCCTATGCCTCCAGACTCTCCGAGGAGCGCTGATAGAGCCTCCTTAACGGACCGCGCCGAGACCCTCCTCCCACGGCTCCTGAACTTCAGCTTAACCCATATCGGGTCGGCGTCGCCGAGTTCAAGGCGCCCCAGGAGGGCCTCCTGCTTGTTCAGGCGGATGTACAGGTTCCCCGATCCATCCATCCTTCTCTCCACCTCGTCGAGGAGTCTCCGCTGATCCCCTTGGGATAGATGTCTCAGGAGGTGGTGGGCGAGGCCTATGGTCCCCTCCTTCACCTCTGCCATCAGTATGAGGATCCGGTCGTTGTAGTGCCCTCTGAGGCTGCTGGAGGAGAACCTCAGGCTTTCCCCAAGTCCCTGGGGGAGGATGTTCAGCACGGCCCTCCGGACCTTCTCCTCGTCCTCCGTCGAGTAGGAGAAGACGGAGATCTCGGCGGAGGCGATGGAGAGGCGGCTCCGCATCTTCATGTCCCTGACCACGAGTAATAGTCCCATGGTCCTACTTAAAAAAGGCGGAGCGGTGTCATCCCTCGGGCGGGGTTCCCGGTCCTCTGAAGTGCCCTCTCCAGGGCTTCTATGACGTTCTCCTTCCCCATGGCGAGGATGTAGGGGCCGAGCCGTGGCCCCCTGTCGATGCCCAGGAGGATCTGGTAGAGCCTCTTAAAGAGCTTCCTCGGCTGTAATCCGTTCTCCCTGGCTATCCTGAAGATAGCGCCCTGGATCTCCTCCCCGCTCACCTCTCCCCGGAGGAATTCGATGAGTCCTCTGATGGCCGAGACCTCAGGGGGCTCGAGGGAGACCTCCCTCTCCCCGATCTCCTCGAAGTCCCTGACCCAGTTCAGGGCGTAGCGGATCCTCTCCTCGAGGTCCCTGGGGCTGGGCCCCTTCAGGTAGCCGTACTTCCTCAGCATCTCCCTGATGAATGACTCCTCCCTCCCCTTTGGGGCGATCCTCGCGAGGTAGGTCATGAGGTTGTAGGGGGCGTGGAGCCCCGGCTCCTCGGGAGGTCTCAGCATCCAGCAGTACTTGTAGAGGCCGGTCAGCTTGGCCCGCTCCCTCTCATCTGCCACCTGCCTCCTCCCGAAGTAGATGTCCTCCAACTCGTCGAACTCGTCCATGTACCGCGGGATATCCATCACAGAGATCGCCCTCGTCCCGACGAACCTCTTCAGGATGAGGAGGATGAGGGACTGGGGCGAGCCGTACCTGAACCAGACCTGGGGGGTGAAGACGTTCCCAGCAGACTTGGAGATCTTCCTCCCGCTCTTATCGAGGAACATCTCGTACCTGACGTGCATGGGGGGCTCGTACCCCAGGATCTCCCGGCATATCCTATCGTTCACCCTGACGGAGTCGGCGATGTCCTTCCCATAGGCCTCGAACCTGATATCGAGGGCGGCCCACCGCGCCGCGAACTCCACCTTCCAGCTCAGCTTCCCCTCCCCCGCGAAGACGTCTGCCTCGCCCCTGTAGCCACACCCCTCGAGGAAGTGCCCCTTCACCTCCATCCCCTCGCAGACGTAGAGGACCTTCCCCTCCTTCGGGAGGTACTTGTAGGCCCTCGTCGTGTAGATCCTGCCGCACTGGGCGCAGATTGGGAAGTAGGGGAGGCTCTTCTTATACTTCTCCTGCCCTATCTCCTCCTCTATGATCCTCCCCGCCCTCTCAGCCTCCTCCAAGATCCTATGGATCTGCTCGTTCAGGACGCCCCGGCGGTAGACGTCCCGGGCCGACATGTAGGTGTACTCCGCCCCACAGCGGTCCAGGGCATCGAGGAGGAGGCTGCTCATATGCTCCCCGTAGCTCTCATGACACTTGAAGGGGTCCGGTATCGAGGTGACGGGGACGCCCAGCCACTTCTCCAGGGACCTCGGGAGGCCGGCGGGGACCTTCCTCAGGCCGTCCATGTCGTCTGAGAAGGCTATGGACTCGGACCTGTAGCCCTGGGCCTCGACGGCGAGGGCTATCGCGCAGGATCTGAGGGCGTCCCCGAGGCTCCCGATGTGGGGGAAGCCCGAGGCCCCGAGGCCGCTCTCGCTCCGGATGAGGTCGAGGCTCCTCCCAAGACGCCTCTCCCTCTCTATGAGCTCTCGAGCGGCCTTGTCGTACCAGGTGCCGTGGCCGATGATCTCAACCATCCCTCTTCCTCGACCTTAGAGTAGAAGGCATCGGAAAAATAAAAGGGTTTCAGGGGGAGACGCAAGGATTTTAAGACTCTCTCAGAGACTCTAAGGGGGATGTTCAGGGCTGAGGAAAGGGCGAGGCGGCCCATCGTCACCTATCTTCTGCTCCTCTCGATGACCTTGATCCAAGCCCTCCTATATATGGTAGGGGAGCCCTATGTGGTTGAGATCTTCCGTTCCTTCTCCCTCATCCCAAGGGTTGTCCTCCAAGGGAGGGAACTCCACACCCTTATCACCTATATATTCCTTCACAGTGGCATGATGCACTTCCTTCTGAACGCCTTCGCCCTCCTGACGTCGGGGGTCGTGGTAGAGAGGGATATTGGGTCGGGGAGGTTCGTCCTCCTCTTCTTCCTCTCAGGCATGGCGGCGGGCCTCGTCCACTCCCTCGCCTATCCCCGCTCCACCACCCCCGTGGTGGGGGCCTCGGGGGCAATCTTCGGGGTCATCGCCGTCCTCTGCCTCCTCATGCCCTTCAAGATCACCTTCCTCCTCTTCTTCCCCCTCCCCGCCGTCATCGTCGGCATCGTCCTCGGCCTCGTCGAGGTCTCCTCAGCCGTCTTCTACTCTGACCCCACCATCGCCCACTTCGCCCACCTCGGGGGTTTCGCCTTCGGGGGCCTCTCAGCCTTCATCATCGACTCGAAGAGGGCGACGAGGGGTCTGATCATAGCGGTCCTCGTCTACCTCGCCCTATACCTCCTCGGCCGATGGTTCATACTGCTATGACAGGGAGAAGTTGATGGAAAAGGGAGATTCCTGTTATTCTTTAGATCGGAGCCCCTCCCAGCCCATACCTGTCGAGGACCTTGTATACGTGATCCTGATCTGGGGGTATTAGCTCCTCCCTCCTTCCATCTCCATGGACTATCCACCTCCCCTCTTCAGGCGCCGTGATCTCCCCGATTATGGAGGCCTCGACCCCCATCTCTCCGATGGCTGAAGCGATCTCCTCGGCTCTCCCCCGATCTGCCGCTATGAGGAGGGCCCCTGACCCCAGGATCTTCAGGGGGTCTATCTCAAGGGCTTCGCAGATCACCCTGGTCTCGGGTGCGACCTTGATCCTCTCCTCATATATCGTGACTCCCCTCTCTGAGGCCTCTGCCATCTCCCAGACGCCGTTCAGGACGCCCCCCTCCGTTGGGTCGTGCATGGAGTGGACCCCTCCCACCTCCATGGCCCTCATGGCTTCTTCCACGACGCTGATGGATTCGATGAAGCCCCGCGCCCTCCTGAGAACCTCTTCTCCGACCTTCCCTCGGAGCACCTCCTCCAGGTCGGAGGCCAGGACCGCCGTCCCCTCGAGCCCCGCCCCCTTCGTCAGGATGA
>PIYN01000007.1 GCA_003601775.1 Candidatus Bathyarchaeota archaeon | reverse complement strand
GACCACCAGTGGCGAAGGCTGTCGGCTAGAACGCGCCCGACGGTGAGGGATGAAAGCTGGGGGAGCGAACCGGATTAGATACCCGGGTAGTCCCAGCCGTAAACGATGCAGGCTAGGTGTTGGAGCGGCCATGGGCCGCTCCAGTGCCACAGGGAAGCCGTTAAGCCTGCCGCCTGGGGAGTACGGCCGCAAGGCTGAAACTTAAAGGAATTGGCGGGGGAGCACCACCAGGCGTGAAGCCTGCGGTTTAATTGGAGTCAACACCGGGAAGCTTACCGGGGGCGACAGCAGGGTGAAGGCCAGGTTGAAGGCCTTGCTGGACGAGCTGAGAGGAGGTGCATGGCCGTCGTCAGTTCGTGCCGTGAGGTGTCCTGTTAAGTCAGGCAACGAACGAGACCCGTGCCCCTAGTTGCCACCGAATCCTAAAGGGATGTCGGGCACTCTAGGGGGACTGCCACCGATAAGGTGGAGGAAGGGACGGGCGACGGCAGGTCAGTATGCCCCGAATCCCCCGGGCCACACGCGGGCTGCAATGGTAGGGACAGAGGGCTCCGACCCCGAGAGGGGAAGGCAATCCCTAAACCCTACCTCAGTTGGGATCGAGGGCTGCAACTCGCCCTCGTGAACATGGAATGCCTAGTAACCGCGTGTCATCAACGCGCGGTGAATACGTCCCCGCTCCTTGCACACACTGCCCGTCGCGCCACCCGAATGAAGCTTGGGTGAGGTGTGGTCGAAGGTTGGCCGCATCGAACCTGAGCTTCGTGAGGAGGGCGAAGTCGTAACAAGGTGGCCGTAGGGGAACCTGCGGCCGGATCACCTCCTTAGCAAGAAGGGCCTCGGGGAGACCTCTCGGCCCAAACGATGAGATGCAATCCCAGATCCCCTAGGATCTGGGATGAAGGGCCAGTGGGCCCCCTGAAGGGTCCGCGATGAAGCCGTGCATAGGCCTCTGACTCCAGCTAGGGACCGGGTTCACCCGGCTGACATGGTACGCTATCTGGTGGATGACTAGGCTTGGGAGCCGATGAAGGGCGTGGCAAGCTGCGATAAGCCTCGGGTAGGCGCATGCAGCCGTAGATCCGAGGATCCCCGAATGGGACTTCCCACCGTCCGTGAGGGCGGTGCTCCGTGAGGAGCGGGAACCCCCCGAACTGAAGCATCTTAGTAGGGGGAGGAGGAGAAACCAACAGGGATTTCCTGAGTAGCGGCGAGCGAAAGGGAAAGAGCCCAAACCGAACGCTCCGGCGAAGAGCCGGCGCGGATGTGGGGTTTTGGGGTCGGCCGCTCCCTCCTCGGCGAAGTCGAAGTGTTCTGGAAAGCTCCGCCGTAGAGGGTGATAGCCCCGTAGACGTAAGCCGAGAGGGACTGGGCCGACTTCCAGAGTACCACGCCTTGGGACTGGCGTGGGAAGATGGGAGACATCAACTTCCAAGGCTAAATACTCCCCAAGACCGATAGCGCACTAGTACGGTGACGGAAAGTTGAAAAGCACCCCGGGAGGGGTGTGAAAAGAGCCTGAAACCAGATAGCGACAGACGTGTGCGGCCTGAAAGGGTAGAACCTCCCAGAAGGAGGCTACGGCGACGTAGCGGTACGATGGGAGGGGACCAGGGTCGCACGTTCCGTCTAGAAACACGGGCCGGGGAGTTTACCGACGTGGCGAGCTTAAGGGTTCAAAGCCCGTAGGCGTAGGGAAACCGAAGTGCGAACAGCCGGCTTAGGCCGGTGAGTCGCTGGGTCTGAAAGGGCCCGGAGTCACGTCGGTAAGACTAGAAACCGGGTGATCTAGGCCTGGGCAGGGCGAAGTCGGGCGAAAGCCCGATGGAGGCCCGAAGGGGTGTTGACGTGCAAATCACTCCTCTGACCTGGGCCTAGGGGCAAAAGACCAATCTAACCCGGTGATAGCTAGTTCCCTCCGAAGTTGGTCGCAGCCAAGCCCTGGGGGAGGTAGCTGGCGGGGTAGAGCACCAATCGGGGGGTAAGGGGCCGAGAGGCCTCGCCTCCCTTTTGAACTCCGAATACGCCAGCGCCGTAGAGCCCAGGAGACGGGTTGCGGGGGTTAAGCTCCCGTTCCGAGAGGGGAACAACCCAGACCACGGTTAAGGTCCCAAAGTGCTGGCTAAGTGCCAAACAAAAGGGCGTCCTGAACCTAAGACAGCGGGGAGGTAGGCTTAGAAGCAGCCATCCTTTAAAGAAAGCGTAACAGCTCACCCGCCGAGGTCCAGGGCCCCGAAAATGGACGGGGCTCAAGCCAGCCACCGATACCGTGGAGCTGAGCCGTATCGGCTCAGTCTGGTAGGAGGGCGTCCCGATTGGGCAGAAGCTGGGCCGTGAGGTCCAGTGGACCGATCGGGATTGCAGATCCCGGTGGTAGTAACAGCAAAGTCGGGTGAGAATCCCGACCGCCGGAAGGGCAAGGGTTTCCCAGCGATGCGTCGTCAGCTGGGAGTTAGTCGGTCCTAAGGCCAGCTTTAACATGGCTGGTCGAAAGGGAAACAGGTTAATATTCCTGTACTGCGGGGGTACGTGTGGCGACACAAGCCCCGCGCACGACGCTTCGGGGTAGGCCGAGCAGGGCCGTCGCCCTGTTTAACTGTATAAGCCTGAGGAGTACCGTAATGGTGAGAATCAGGCGAAAGCAGGAATAGCCTCCCGCATAGGGGGGTTCGGCCGATCCCTGGAGACCTTGAAAAGTGCGCGGGGAAGGATCCCCCGCAACCGTACCCAGAACCAACACAGGTGCCCAGGGTGAGAAGCCCAAGGCGTGTCGGGGCACTCCAGGCGAGGGAACTCGGCAAATTAGCCCCGTAACTTAGGGATAAGGGGTGCCTATGGCCTTGGCCTGAGGGCTGGGGCCGTAGGTCGCAGTGACAAGGGGGTCCCGGCTGTTTAATAAAAACACAGGAAGCCGCTAGCCCGAAAGGGTGTGTACGGCTTCTGAATCCTGTCCAGTGGCGGTACCTAAAACCCGATTCCAACCGGGCTAAGGGCCGCTAAACGACGGGAGTAACTCTGACTCTCGGGAAGGGAGTCGTTAAACCCGGCTATATGCGGGGAAGGGGGAGTATCAGCCCCCCGAGGAGGGAAAAGTGGCTGATACGGTGATCTCGATCCGCAGGGAACCACCCGGCTAAACTTAATATCGAGGACTCTCCCTCTCTTCTCTGGATGGACGATGCTCTATGAATTTTCCGACTTGATCGACCCAAAGAGGCTGCCAAGTCGTCTAAAATACCTCCATTATTACATAGTGGGTCTGGTGGACGGCGAAGGCTGCTTCTCCATCTCCCTCAAGAGACAGGAGGACACGAGGTTCGGATGGGTCATAGATCCAGTCTTCCATGTGACTCAAAGCAGTAAGCACAGAGAAGTACTCGAGATACTTAGAAGGGTCTTCAAGTGTGGGCGGATAATACCAAAACCAGGGCAGGAAGAGACAACGCTCCAGTATACCGTGGATGCTCGCCGGCATCTCGCGGAGAAGATCGTTCCCTTCTTCAAGAAGCATAAACCCATCATTAAGTGGAGGGAGTTCAAGTTCTTCGCAGATATCGTAGAGGCCTTGGAGCGGGGTGAGCACAGAGATGCAGAGAAGTTCAAGGAGTTGGTAAAGAAGGTATACGAGATGTCAGATAAGAGGAAGCACCAACTTCGAGAGATATTATCCTACATTAATCGTCGGGTGGACGCCTCAGAGACCATACGCCGGGTGCCCTCAGGGTGAAGATGAGGATGAGACCCTGAAGGGTGAAGATATGGTCCAGCACCCACTTCATGGGTGTTGCTTAAGGTAGCCAAATGCCTTGTCGGGTAAGTTCCGACGTGCATGAATGGATCCACGAGGGCCCCACTGTCCCCGCCTGGAACCCGGTGAACCCACAGGCTGGATGAACAGTCCAGCGACCCCCAGCGGGAAGAGAAGACCCCGTGGAGCTTTACTGCAGTCTGTCGCTGGGGCGTGGTCGCGTCTGCAGAGCGTAGGTGGGAGCCGGTGAGCCCACCCTTCCGGGGGTGGGGGAGGCGCCAATGGAACACCACCCTTACGCGGCTGCGTCCCTAACCGGGGCCTCGAGCTCCGGGACACCGGCAGATGGGCAGTTTGGCTGGGGTGGCACCCCCTTGAAAAGATATCGAGGGGGCCCAAAGGTCAGCTCAGATGGGACGGAAACCCATCGTAGAGGGCAAAGCCAAAAGCTGGCCTGACTGGATCCTCCACAGTAAGGGATCCAGGGGCGAAAGCCGGGCTTAGCGAGCTATCGTGTCCCTCTTGATGAGGGCCGGTAGTGACAGAAAAGTTACCCCGGGGATAACAGGCCTGTCGCGGGCGAGAGCCCCCATCGACCTCGCGGCTCGGTACCTCGATGTCGGCTCTTCCTATCCTGGCCTTGCATAAGGGGCCAAGGGTGAGGCTGCTCGCCTATTAAAAGGGAACGTGAGCTGGGTTTAGACCGTCGTGAGACAGGTCGGACTCTATCTGCTGGGGGTGTTGGCCGTCTGAGGGGAAAGTGTCCTCAGTACGAGAGGAACGGGACGCTGCAGCCTCTGGTCTACCGGTTGTCCGACAGGGCACCGCCGGGCAGCCACGCTGCGACGGATAAGGGCTGAAGGCATCTAAGCCCGAAGCCGTTCCCAAAAATAGACGGCCATTCCCCGTCGAGCGGACCCCCTCCGGGGGGTCCAGGAGGCGGGGACGAGGGCACCCGTAGAAGACGGGTTTGATGGAGCTGGGGTGTAAGCGCCAAGCCTTCGGGCGAGGCGTTCAGCCCGCAGCCCCCAACAGCCCGAGATGTCAGCCTCAAGCCGGTCCCTGGGAGAAATCGGAGGCCTATGCACGGCCTAAGCCAACAGATGAGTTCTGCTTGGATGCTCCTGTGAAGGAACAATTTCTTACTTAAGATGTCACTGAGTCCGTTCTGAACCCCCCAGTGAGTTGGATTTAGCCGTTAGCCCAGCCTATGCGGTTGTCCTGATATCCTCTCATATCGTCAATTTAACATAAGACCCTTGATTAGTTTGGTGTAATCTTTAATAGCGTGAGTGTGGATTTAGGGGGAGATCGGAGTCATGTCCGAGGATTGGTCGAGGAAGGTGAGGGGGGACCTCTCGAGGGTCTCAGTCTACATAGTCCTCCTGGCGGTGCTCCTCCTCATCGCCAACTTCTCCTTCGAGACCATCCCCCTCTTAGGGCCCTACTCCAACTATCTCGTCTACATCCAGGGGATCCTCATCGCCCTCTTGGGCTACAAGATCCTCGGGGCATTGAGTCAGGCCGTCTACCACAGTGTCAGGAGGTTCTCGGATCATCCGACGGCGGCCTCCATGAGGACGATAGCGAGGATCGGTGGGATCGCCGTCCTCCTCTCCGTCCTCTCCTCCCTCTTCAAGGTGAACCCCACCGCGGCCCTCACCATAGGCTCCTTCTCAGGCCTCGTCGTCGGCTTCGCGACCCAGAATGTCCTCACCCAGGCTGTCTCGGGGATCTTCCTCGCCATATCCAGGCCCTTCCAAGTCGGAGATGAGGTAACCGTCCTCAAGTACACGGGGGTGGTCAAGGACATCAGGGTGATGCAGACTGTCCTGAGGACGCCTGATGGGAAGGAGGTCCTCATACCGAATAATAAGATCGTGGGAGAGGTCATCGTCATAAACCAGAGGGAGGAAGGCTCCTCAGAGGACCTATAGGTCCTCGAAAAGGGTCTTGCCTCGGTACCCTTCAGGTCTTCCTCACTATGTAGTTCCTCAGGAGCCCTATCCTCTCCACCTCAGCCTCTACGACGTCCCCCGGCTTCAGGAACCTCTCGGGGCTCGTCCTCCCCTCGGCATCCCTTGGGGAGGTATCCAGAGCTGTCCCCGCACAGGTCCCCGAGGCGATCATATCGCCGGGGTAGAAGGTGAGGTCTCGGGTGAGGTAGGAGATCCAGAAGGGAAACTTCCTGATCATATCTCTCATTGAGCCCCTCTGCCTGACCTCCCCATTCACCCTGAGCTCCATCCCGAGGACGTGGGGGTCGGGTATCTCATCCTTCAGGACGATGCAGGGGCCGAGGCCGACGGAGGTGTCGAAGTTCTTCCCGAAGGCGAAGGCCCCCCGTCGCTCCCGCTGATCTCTGAGGCTGAAGTCGTTGAGGATGGTGTAGCCGAAGATATAGTCCATCGCCTCCTCCTCTGGGATATCCTTCCCAGCCCTGCCGAAGATGGCGGCGACCTCCACCTCATAGTCGAGGCGCTGGCTCCGAGCGGGGTAGATGACCTCCCCCTCGGGGCCCACGACATTGTGGGCGAACTTCCAGAAGCCCCAGGGGACATGCCGCCCCGCCTCGACCTCCCTCCTGATATCCTCAACGGTGATCCGGACGCCCTTTATCATGGAGTAGGCGTTGGCCGCATGATCGTAGAAGTTGGCACCAGCACAGGCGATCCTCGAGGCGAGGCTTGGCAGCGGTGCCCTGATCCGGACCTCCTCAGGCTTAAAGAGGATCTTCTCACCCCTCGGACCTGAGACGCCCTTCTCAAGGCGCTCCTCGACGTAGCCGATCGCCTCCCTCGCGGCCTCCACGGCCGACTCCCCCTCCTCCAAGAAGGACTGGAGATTGGAGGGCAGAGTTGCGTGGGCATGGGCATAAGCCCTGGCGACACCCCTGGAGGAGAGATAGGCTGTATAGGCCAGGTTCAAGTCCAAGATCTCACCATTCTCAAGGAGGGCCCCTAATCTCCATGGGCCGAAGACGACCAGTTTCAACTCCTATCGAGGAGAGAGATCGTTCTATTGGGCATATAAGTTGATCCTACTCCCCTTTACAAGCCCCCTAAAAATTAGGATCGAAGAGATCCTTGAGAAGGAGGAAAGAGATGCTATGAAGTGCCCTAAAGGTGGGGGAAAGTTTTCTCGAGGGGTTGAAGACCCTCAGGATCAAGAGAGGACGTCACCGAGGAGTTAAGGGGCTGTATGCGGTGAAGTCCTTTAAGGTCGCCTTCTCCACCGAGTAGTGCATAACGGTCGCGCCGTCACATATCAGTTAAAATATGTCTGTCGGATCAAGGGACTAATTGGTGCTGAGATGGGCGAGAGGGTGATAGAGGTCTCGGGGCTGACGAAGTACTATGGTGAGCTGCTCGCCGTCGATCATATAAGCTTCGGTGTTAGGAGGGGGGAGATCTTCGGCTTCCTCGGGCCCAACGGGGCGGGGAAGACGACGACCATCAGGATGCTCGTGGGGTTGACGAGGCCGAGCGAGGGGACGGCCATCATCGACGGCTACGACATCAGGGAGGAGATCGTCGAGATCAAGCGGCGTGTGGGCGTCGTCCCCGAGACCTCGAACCTCTACGACGAGTTGACGGTCTGGGAGAACCTCCTCTACATGGCGAGGCTCTACCGAGTCCCAAGGGCCGAGAGGGGGGAACGCGTCCGGGAACTCCTCGAGACCTTCGACCTCTGGAAGAGGAGGGACACGAAGTTCCGCAGGCTCTCCAAGGGCCTGAAGAGGAGGGCAACGGTCGCCGCCGCCCTCGTCCACCGGCCGAGCATCCTCTTCTTAGACGAGCCCACGACGGGCCTGGACGTGGTGAGCGCCGGGGCCCTCCGGGGGCTGATGAGAAGGCTCAGGGAGATGGGGGTCACCGTCTTCCTCACGACCCATTACATCGAGGAAGCCGACCAGCTCTGCGACCGAGTCGCCGTGATAGTGAAGGGGAAGATCGTGGCTGTGGATACGCCCGAGAACATGAAGTCGGCTGTCCAGGGGACGCCGGTCCTCGAGGTCGTCTTCGACTCTCCACTCCCTTCTCTGGAGACGGAGAAGATGGACCTTGGGACCATTGTGGTGGAGGGGAACAGGGTGAAGATCCTCACCGAGGACCCCTCATCTACCCTCGAGGCAGTGATCAAGCTTGCCAGGAGACATGGCCTAAGGATCGAGTTAGTTAATACCTTGAGGCCCAGCTTGGAGGATGCCTTCGTGAAGCTGACCGGCGTCTCTCCGGAGTTGATGAGAGTTGAGAAGGAGCGGGGGAGGTGAGGGACACAGTGCTTGACGAGTTGGGAGGGATGTTCTACCTCATCCTCAAGGACTTAAAGGCCTACTACTTCAAGCCGCCTAACATCAGCTGGGGGGTGCTCTTCCCCCTGGTGATGGCCCTGGCCTTCACGCTCCGGAACCCCTCTGGCCTGGCTGAGCTCTTCCCCGGCCTGGTCGCCATGGCGGCCCTCTTCGGCACTACCAGCATGGAGGCGATCGTCATCACCTTCGAGAAGCGGGTGGGTGCTCTCGAGCGGTTGATGTTAGCGCCCCTGTCGCTGTGGACGATACTGATGGGGAAGGTCCTCGGGGGCTCCATCTTCGGCGTGATGATGGCTGGGGCGATGACCCTGATCTCCCTGGCCCTCCTCGGCGGCTGGGTGACAAGTCCCCTCCTCTTCACCCTCTCCATCCTCCTCACCGTCCTCGTCCACTCAGCCTTGGGAGCCCTCATCGCCGTCTCGGTGAGGGAGGTCTTTGAGGCCCAGACCCTCTCCAACTACTTCAGGTTCCCCATGATCTTCCTATGCGGGGTCTTCCTACCCGTGGGGGCTATGCCCCTACCCTTGAGGCTCCTCGCCCACGCCCTGCCCCTCACCTACTCCGTCGACGCCCTCCGCCAGACCTCCATGGGGCCGCTCAACCCCGGGCTCTTTCTGGCTGACGTCCTCGCCCTCATCCTCTTCCTCTCCGTCTTCCTGGCATCGGCGATGAGGATGCTCAATAAGAGCCTTGAATGAGCCCCATTTTCATAAAAGCCAAAAAAAGATGAAAGGTCGTCAGCGCGTTGTGCGGTTGAATCCAGGGACGACTTCCTCAGCGAATAATCTCGCTCCATCCAATCGAGGAAAGTCGAGGAATCTCAGAATGAAATACTTGACACCGATGTCAACAAATGCCTTTATTTTTTCCTTTACAGTCTGAGGAGAGCCGATGAAGTATCGCTCAATATCTCCCTCTCCCACAAAGGGGCTCTCCTTCGCTATCTTCAGGGCTTCCTCATCCGTCTTGGCGATAGCCACCATGCTACCTAACGTCTTCACTATCCCCTCAGGATCTCTGCCCACTCGAAGGCAGTGACGCTTGAGCACCTCAACCTTATGTTTGTACGTAGCGAGGTCAACGTTCGGGATATTCCACCAATCCGCATATCTCGCAACGACTTTAAGGGTTAGTTTCTCACCTCCGCCACCAATCATGATCGGAGGTGGTGGATACGGCTTCGGGTTACAGTAGGCGTTCTCCACCCTAAAGTATCTCCCCCTGAATGTAACACGATCCTCGGTCCACATCCTCCTTATTATCTGCACCCCCTCCTCCAACTGCCTGACTCTAACGGACGGGGGAGGGAAGTTGTAGCCGTACTCGACATAATCCTCCTCCATCCAGCCGGCCCCGATGCCCAATATGAACCTCCCTCCGGACAGGACATCCAGGGTTGCCCCCATCTTAGCAACCAAGGCGGGGTTTCGATAGGAGTTGCAAAGAACGATGCTCCCGAACTTCAGCTTTTTAAAGACCCCTGAGAGATAGCTGAGAGTAGTGAAGCACTCCAGTGTATCTGTCTCCTTGCTCTCGAAGTCTGCCCATGGAACGAAGTGATCTGAAACCCATGCCGAGTCGAAATACGGCTCAAGTCCTCTTAGGAAATCCCTGATCTGACGAATGAATTCAGAACCCCTGCTCCCATCAATGGGGAAACTTGGAACCCTTATTCCAAACTTTACGTCGGTCATCTCGCTCATGATCACAGTGAACACTTAACGTTAAAAGACGTTTTCATCTTCCATAAAAATGGGAAGTAATGGCCTCTAAGAGGAACCCATTTCACTCTTGGCTCCTATTCACTCTGAGGTCTTGGCTTTCTCTAAGATCTCGTCTATCGCTGCCATGTCCTCCTCTGTGAACTCGACTTTCGTGGCCTTAGCGTTGTCTTCGAGTTGATACATCTTCGTCACGCCCGCGATCACCGAGCAGACCTCCTCATGTGCGAGGAGCCAAGCTATGGCGAGCTGGGCCATCGTGATCCCCTTCCTCTTTGCGAAGTCGTCGAGGAGCTCCACGACCCTCAGGTTGTAGTCGGTTAGATACCGCTCCTGAAGACCGTCATCTATGAGCTTCCCCCCAACCCTGCCTATGTTATCCCGCCTATATCTCCCGGTGAGTAGACCGCTGGCCAGGGGGAAGTAGGGGACGATGCTGATCCGCCTCTCCCTGCAGAACCTCAGGAAGGCCTGCTCGTCCCCTCCTTCCTCCTTTGATACCTCGTTGCGTTCTATGAGGTTATAGGGGTTCTGGACGACGATGATCCTCCTCGAGGCGCCCTTCGCCACCTTCCTCAGGGCGCCCATCGCCTCCTCGATCTGCTTCGCGGTGTGATTCGAGACCCCGAGATAATGCACCTTCCCCTGAGAGATCAGGTCATCGAGGGCGCCCCAGGTCTCCTCCAAGGGCGTCTCGTAGTTTCCCTCCTCATCAAGGGTCGGGCTGTGAAGGTAGAGGAGGTCGATGTAATCGGTCTGCAGGCGTCTCAGGCAGTCGTCCACCGCCTTCATGATATAGCCCCTCGAGGCCCCCCTCTGATTGGGGGTGAAGTCGGCCTTCTCCTCGTGCTCCTCCCTCACGGGGTTCGTGATCTTGGTGCATAGGACCACCCTGTCACGGACCCTCTTCCCCCTGGATCTGAAGTACCGGCCCAGCAGCCGCTCGGAGTTCCCAGACCCCCAGTTATAGGAGTTCGCCGTATCCCAGAAGAAGATGCCAAGCTCGAGGGCCCTGTCAAGAATCTTAAAGCCCTCGTGATCCCCGACCCTCGACCCATCGTAGGATGGATCGCCCCATTTCCAAAGGCCCAGACCGACCTCCGAGGCCCAGAGGCCGGAGCCGCCAACCTGTCTACACTTCATCCCCCTGAACTCTAACGTCCTGACCATCTCTCGTCCCTGTAGATCAGAAATGGATGAGAGGATAAAAGGGTTCATTTAACGTAGAAGGGGGCCTCTCGATGATGGGTGATCCGCCGTTTAAGGCATCGTGTAATTTCCTTCTATACCTTCTTTCCTCCGCAGAAGCGTGTCACATAGTCCAGGGCCACCTGCCCCGCCTCCTCCAAGGCCTCTTCCACTATGCCTGGGACGCCGCAGACCATCAGGAGGACCCTCTGGGTCTGGAGGGTGATCTTGGATTCCTCAGCGTCCCTGTAGGGGTAGATGGCGATGAGCTTCTCCCCGTCCTCGACGACGACCTCTCCCCCCCTCAGCCTCCTCGGGGCCTCCATCCCTATCCCGAGGAACTCCTCCCCCGACCGTGCCTCCCGCATGAGGAGCTCCCCGCCGACCCTGTCTGCGTCGAAGGCCGCGAGGGCGATGGCCGTCTCCATGGAGGCGAGGTTGTAGGCATCGACGAGAGTGTTAATCCTGGGTATGGATCGTCCTCTGAGGACCCTCCTGATGAGTGCCTCGGCCGCGGGCCTGACCTTCGTAGGGTCGATGCCGATCCTCCAGAAGAAGTCCCTATAGGCCCTGAAGATGGGCTCCTCCCTTAGCTGGAGGAGGGTCCATCGGGCGCGGACCCGTTTTATGACCTCCCCCTTGAAACGCTCCAGCTCCGCGTCCTCCCTCTCCACCCTCACCCCTTCTATCCTCAGTATCTTCGCCTTTAGTCCTGGAAACCTCCCCCTCAGTCCTGGGTCGACCTTCAGCCACATCTCCCTCAGCCTCCAAGAGCGCCCTCTGCCTTATCCGTCCTCGCCAGGTCCCTGACCCTCTCGTCGCCCTTTATCCCCCTTATGAAGTCCCAGACCTCCTTGGGGACGAGTCCCCTCCAGTCCTCCCCCTCCAGGATCCTCCTCCTGATCTCCGTCGCGGAGTACTCCTCCCGCCTATAGAGGGGGATCTCCCTCACCTCATACCCCGACTCCAGGAAGAGCCTCCGGGTGAGGGCTTGGTTCGTGTAGACGACATCGAAGTGGGGCGTGTAGGCAACAACCTGGGAGACCCAGGTCGTATGGGCCTGGACGTCTGGGACGGGGACGAGGAGGTATCGCGAGGGGTCGATCCCCGCTGATCTGAGGGCTCTGCGAATCATCTCCATCCGCTCCCCGGCGGTGAAGGGATTATCAAGTTCATGGCTCTTCTCCGCGCTCCCGATGACGATGATGAGTTCCTCCGCCTCTTTGAGGATATGCTGGACGGCGTAGAGGTGGCCCTTATGGAAAGGCTGGAAGCGCCCGACGAAGAGCGCGCGTCTGAACAAGCGACTTCCCCTAACTCCGGTTAGGGAGAAGGCTTTTATCGTTTACCCTCTTCGAGGGCTCAGTAGCCTGTAGAGGTAGAGAAGAAGGGCTAAGGGGAAGCAGAGGGTGCAAAATTGGTAGACTGCATGTAGGGAGGCTAAGCCCAGGAGGGGGTTCCCCCTGAGGGGGTAGAGGAGGTTCATCTCGGAGTAGAGGAAGGCGTCGAGGGTGAGATGGAGGTAGAGCCCCAGGAGAGAGGTCACGGCAACCTTCCTTGGAGAGGAGTCTTGGGGGAGTCGGAAAAGGGACGTGAGGGGGCGGGTCAGGGGCATCATCAGGAGCATCAGGAGCGCCGTTCCCAGGGCGACGAGGGTGCCGAGGGTATAGGAGTGGAAGGGTCCATGGAGGGGCCAGCGGAGCCCCAGGACGAGGACGAGGAAGGGCTCGAGGTCCACGATGACGTTGGAGAGGAGGAATGTGGGGAGGTCGAGGTGGGGGAAGAGGAGTAGACCGAAGAGGAGGGCGGGTCCGAGGTGGAAGGGCGTGAAGGGCATCGTCAGATACTCCGATCAGTTACTCTCCTCAGAGACTTAAAAGGCTACTCGAAGAGGTATATCTCCTCCTCATACCTCCTACCCTTCCAGAGACTCCCCGGAGGCATCCTCTTAAGGCTCCTTAACCTCAGCATCTCGGAGAGCCGCTTATTCGCCTCCTCCAAGGTGAGACCGCTCCCTCGGAGGAGGGCAAGGGGAACATTGACCTGCATCGGCCTCGCTGGGATGATGTGCCGGGTCGCCTTGTGGATGAAGACCTCCCCCCTGACCGCCGTCTCCACGACGTCCTCCTTACCTATCTTCGGGGGCAGGATCACGGCATCCACCTCCCCAGACCTCAACTTCTCCTCGGCATCCCGCTCCGTCTCGTATCCTATCTTGAAGCCCCTGGACCTCAGTTCCCCCTCAACCCTCCCCACCGCCCTGAAGGAGGAGAGGACGGACATCTTCCCATCCGAGGTGAGGAGGTACCTCCCCCTCCTTGTCTCCAAGACACCCACAGCCCCCTTGACCAAGGGTGGCTCAGCCAGCGAGCTGGCTGAGAACTCCTCGATCTCCAGGCCCGCGGACTCGATACACTCCCTCAACTCATCCATCCGAGTGTCGTCCATCACTGTCCTGCACCATCTATCCACCCTTATCTCGGGGCTGTGGTAATCCACAAAGCAGACGGGGATGAACCTGCACCCCAGCCTCCTGAGCGCCTTCACCCTATGCATCCCATCGAGGACGACGAAGGTCTCACGGTCCACGATGACGGGATCCTCCAAGATCCCGTCCTCCTCGATCGCCCTCGTCAGGTCCTCAAGGAGCTCAGGGATCGTCTCCTCGTGGAGGTGTAGCCGGTCGATCTCCGCGAGAGCAAGGTCGAGACGTGTTCCTCCCTCTCTGAGGATCGAGAAGGCCACAGTAGAGGAGGATGGGTCATCGTCCATGGCTCTAAAAATCTTCTCCCATTCCCTTCATATCTTTATTGGTCCTCCTAAGGGAGCCGTAGATTCTCAGGTACACAAAAAGGAGAGAACGTGATCGGGAGCCGGGATCAAAAAAATTAGGAGGTTATAGCCAGATGTTCTTCCCGTCCCTCTCCAGGAGCCTCTCCTTCTCCTCGTCGACGGAGCGCTGGATCTCCGCGATCTCATCCTCCGTCAGGTGCCTGAAACGCCCCTGTAGCCTGAGATAGTCCTCCACAGGCCTCTGCTTCGGCTTCATAGTAAGCCTGAGTATCCCCTTCTCCACCTCATAGAGCGGCCAGATCCAGGTCTGGACGGCGAGCCTCGCCACCTCCACGGTCTTCGAGGCCGGGAACCTCCAGCCGGTCGGGCAGGGCATGACGAGGTGGAGATACCTGAAGCCCCTGATCTCCTTGGCCTTCCGCACCTTCTTCATCAGGTCCTGTGGGTAGGCTATCGAGAGGGTTGCGAGGTAGGGGATCCTGTGCTGGGCGAGGATCATGGGTATCATCTTCTTCTTCGATTTCTTCCCCGTGGGCGTCGTCGTCGTCCAAGCGCCGTAGGGGGTCAGCCCACTCTTCTGTATCCCCGTATTCATATAGGCCTCGTTGTCTATACAGCACTGGATGAAGTTGTCGTTCCTCTCAGCGCAGGCCGAGACCTTCCCGAAGGAGATATCCCCGACTCCGCCGTCACCCGCCGAGGAGAAGACCGTGATATCCTCCCGCCCCTTGACCTTGAAGGCGGCCGCGATACCCGAGGCGCCGTCCCCGACGAAGGAGAAGTGGAAGCCGAACCTCGGGAGCTTTATCACCCTCATGGCACAGCCGGCGCAGGGAGCACCGCCGTAGAGGACCGTGTTCTTCCCCAAGGCCTCGAGGAGCATCCTCCAAGCGAGGGAGCCCCCGCACCCAGGGCAACACCCGTTCCCAGGGCGCACGAGCTTCTCCTTATAGTGTTCCTCAAACTTCTCGACCAGACTCATCTCTCATCACTCCTCCAATTTCTCCAGCTCAACCCACTCCACGTCCTTCACGGGCTTCCCAGTCTCAGCAGCCTTGAGGATCCTCTTCGCTATGTGCCTGAGCTGGGGGATCGTCACGTCGCTCCCACCCAAGCCGACGAAGTAGTTGAGGAGCAGGGGGTGCTCGTCCAAGGGGTAGAGGGCCCTTGCGGTCTCTATGCAGCCGATGCCACAGCCTGCCACGGCTCCGTAGGAGGTATTCCTGTCAACGAAGCCGATCGCTCTCACCCTCTTCCCGATCTCCTGTATCTCCTCCGTGGGGAAGGGCCTGAAGACCCTCAGCTTCACGAGGCCGATCTTCTTCCCCTCAGCCCTCAGCTCGTCGACGACATCCCTCGCCGTCCCCGTTATGGAGCCCATCGTCACCATCACCGCCTCAGCGTCCTCACATCTGTACTGCTCCACCATGCCGTCGTAGTACCTCCCGAACCTCTCGCCGTACTCCCTGTCCACCTCCTCTATCACCTTCTTAGCCCTCTCCATCGCCTGCTGCACCTCGTATCGCGCCTCGGCGATGCTCCTCATGAGCCTCGGCGGCGACCTCGGATTCTCCGGATACAGCGAGTACATCTCATGCTTATAGGGCGGGAGGAAGTCGTCCACCTCCTCCTGGTCAGGTATCTCAACGGGCGTTGCGGTGGCGGAGACGACGTAGCCCTCGTAGCAGGGGGCGACGGGGAGGTAGACCCGCTTATCCTCCCCGATCCTATAGGCCTGAATGATGGTATCGAGGACCTCCTGTCCGTTCTCACAGTAGATCTGGATCCAACCCGTATCCCTCTGGAGGAGGGAATCATTATGGTCAGGCCTGAGGCCGCCCAAGGGGGCGATAGCCCTATTCACGATGCACATCACTACGGGGAGCCTCATACCAGGGGGCATCCAGATGGACTCCTCCATGTATACGATCCCCTGGGCCGCCGAGGCCGTGAAGGCCCTGGCTCCAGCGGCGCTCGCCGCGGCCGTAGCCGCGAGGGCGGTATGCTCCCCCTCCACCTTGATGTACTCCGCCTTCAGCTCCCCCCTCGCGATCATGCTCGCTAAGGTGCTGATCAGCTCCGTCTGGGGGGTGATGGGGTAGGCGGCGATCACCTCAACCCTGGAGAGCTTGACGCCATAGGCCGCGGCCTCGTTCCCCTCCATGACCTTTGTCATAGGCATCCTACTCACCTCACTCCGGTTTCTCCCTCACCATGGTGATGGCGTCGAAGGGGCACTCGTTGGCGCAGATGCCACAGCCCTTACAGAACCTCAGGTCGATGTGGTAGTCGTCCCCTATCTTGACGATGACCCCCTCGGGGCAGTAGGTCTCGCAGATACCACATCTCTTACACTTCTCCTGGTCGATGACGGGTCTGAAGGCCCGCAAGATCATGCCCAACCTGTCACACCTCCCTCTTCATCACCTTGACACGGTCGTAGCCCATGCGGGCGGCGATGACGTTCCTCTCGCCGATCCTCCCTGGGAAGGTCTTCTTGATCGGCTCGAAGAGGGACTCCAACTTCACCCAGCCAGTCACGCGGCTTAGGGCGCCCAGCATCGTCGTATTGGTTATCGGTATCGCCCGCTCCCCAAAGACCTCTATCGAGACCCCCGTCGCATCGACGGTCGCCAACGTCGATACCTCAACACCGAGGTCGACCTCCTCCGGCGGCTTCGGATTGTTCAATAGGGCTATCCCATCCTTCTTCAGACCCTCCGTGACATTCTCGAACTTCGGGAGAAGGGGATCGAGAACGACGATGCAGTCGGGCTCGTAGATGCCACAGGTCCTCCTTATCGGCTTGTCATCGATCCGAAGGAAGACCGTCACCGATCCACCCCTCCTCATCGCTCCATAGACCGGGATCTTCTGAGAGTACTTCCCCTCACTGAAGAGGGCCTCGGCGAGTATCAAGGCACCCATGACCGCACCCTGTCCACCCATGCCATGAAACCTAATCTCCTTCAACAGTCCATCCTCCCATTCATCTAAGAAGCCCCTCAACATTTATTTAGTGCTTTTGATCTACTCCAAACCGGTTTAGAGAGAATTTAAAAGAAGGTAAGATTGATGCAGAGAAAGTATCTGCAGAAGATGCTCCCTTTTAGTTCTTCTTCGTCTTCCTCGGTGATTAATTCTCTGTATTATGCCACCATAATATGATCCAGAGGAGGGATGTTCATGGAGGACTTTGAACTGTTGTAGAAGCCCTTGCACTCATCTGCCTTAATTGTGTAATGTAACCAACGATCCTGTTCCTCATCCTCTTCGATATCTTGAGACCCAGGGAGTTGAGGAAGGCCTTATTCGCCTCGAAGTCCTCCCCGAATCCGTTGGGATACCGGCTAAGAAGTGCTTCGGCCAGCCGTTTCACGGACTCAGTCCTCACCTTTCCCAAAGCCCTTGAAATCCCTCCTCAAGCATCGGATCCTTCATAGGTCCTCCCCTGAATACTAAACTCTTTTGCCCCCATCCCCCGTATATTTCTTCTCTAAAGAGAACTCGAGCAAGTATTAAATATTGCTCCATGGGAGATTGAAAGCGGCGGAAAGGGAGGCAGGTGAGGATGGAGAGGATCAAGGTAGCTCCCATGCATAAACTGATAAAGGACGCGGGGGCGGAGAGGGTGAGCAAGGAGGGCGCTATAGCCCTGGGGAAGGCCCTCCAGGAGATAGGGCTGAAGATCGCGAAGGAGGCGGTGGACTGGGCTCACCACGCCGGCAGGAAGACCGTAAAGGCGAGGGATGTAGAGAAGGCGGCCGAGAAGATACTGGGGCGACGAGGATAGAGAACAGGGCAACGCAGGAATAAGGGAGAGGAGATATGCCCGTACTCGATTACGATATAGTCATCGTCGGAGCTGGACCAGCCGGGAGCATGGCGGCGAGGGCGGCTGCGGAGAAGGGTATGCGGGTCCTCCTCATCGAGGAGCACCCGCAGGTCGGCGTGCCGGTGAACTGCGCCGAGGGGCTGAGCGCGAACGGGCTCAGAGACGCTGGGATTTCTCCGTCCCCAGAAGTGGTCAGTCAAGAGGTAAAGGGCGTGAGGGTCTACGCCCCTAATGGGAAGTACCTTGAATTACCCTCCTCTGAGCGGGCTGGTTACACCATTAACAGGGATATCTTCGACCGACGGCTGGCTGAGATGGCGGTGGAGGACGGCGCGGAGTTGATGCTCGAGACGAGGGCTCTCAGGGTCGTAAAGGAAGAGGGACGAGTTACAGGTGTCCTCGCAAAGCGTGGAGGTGAGATCATGGAGATAAGGGCCGGAGTCGTCATAGGGGCCGATGGCTTCTCCTCCATCGTGAGGAGGACCGCCGGGCTGGGGAGATGGTACACGGACGTGGCGACGTGCGCCCAGTTCAGGTTAGCTGGCCTCCACCTCGAGGAGCCGGAGATCAGCGAGTTCTACGTCGGCGCGAAGTACGCCCCCGGGGGCTACGCCTGGGTCTTCCCAAAGTCCAGGGAGGTCGCCAACGTGGGGCTCGGCGTCAGGAGGATCCACAAGAAGCCGGCCATAGAGTACCTCAAGGACTTCGTCAAGGCGGACCCGAGGCTCAGGAGTGGGAAGCCGATCCTCGTGAACGGGGGGGTCACGCCGGTCTCCGGGCTGGTCGAGCAGATGACGGGAGACGGGGTCATGCTCGTCGGCGACGCGGCGGGGCAGCTCATACCGGTGACGGGGGCGGGTGTCCACGCTGGCATTGTTGCTGGGAGGATCGCTGGGGAGGTGGCGGCGGAGGCCGTCCAGAGTGGGGATGTGAGCCGAAGGACCCTGAGAGAGTACGAGGTGCGATATGCCGTTGAGTGGGGGGAGAGAATCAGGAAGAGCAGGAGGGTTGTGGAGATGCTGGACAGGTTCAACGATGGGGACCTGAACACCCTGGCGGAGATCATCACAGAAAGGGACATCCTCAACCTCGCGAACGGTCGGAACATCACCAGGGTCCTCGCGAGGCTCCTGAGGAGGGCCCCCCTGAAGATCATGAAGATGGCCCTGATCTACCTATCCACATGAGAGTAGCCCCCTCCAATCAGATCTCCATCCTTCAGAGAATTTTATAAGAATTCTCTGACATAAAAACTTCGTAAACTTTATATTCAGACATTAGGTCACTTCTTTAGAAAAATCACCACTTGGAGGATGATAGGATGGCTTATCTAGCGGGAAAACCAGTGTTGATCCTGAAGGAGGGCGCTTCTCGGAGCCGTGGAAAAGAGGCCAGAAGGTCGAATATCGCCGCGGCCAGGATCATAGCTGAGGTCTTGAGGACCACCCTCGGGCCACGGGGCATGGACAAGATGCTCATCGATAGCCTCGGTGACATCACGATAACCAACGATGGGGCATCGATCCTGGAGGAGATCGATGTCCAGCACCCTGCGGCGAAGATGGTGATAGAGGTCGCGAAGACCCAAGACAAGGAGGTCGGGGACGGGACGACAACGGCCGTCGTCCTTGTTGGGGAGCTCCTCTACAAGGCCGACGAGCTGCTCCGGCAGAACATCCACCCCTCGATCATCATCACCGGCTACAGGAAGGCGATGGAGAGGGCGATGGAGGTCTTGGATAAGCTGGGGATGGATATCGACGTCGAGGACAGGGAGATGCTGAAGAAGGTGGCCGTGACCTCCATGAGGAGCAAGATCGCCGGGATGGCGAGGGACCACTTGGCTGAGATCGCGATAGATGCCGTGAAGCAGATCGTCGAGGAGAGGGACGGCGAGACGATCGCGGACATCGACAACATCCAGATCGTGAAGAAGGAGGGAGAGAGCCTCGAGGACTCGGAGCTCGTCAAGGGGATCATCATAGACAAGGAGGTCGTCCACCCAGGGATGCCGAAGCGCGTTGAGAACGCGAAGATCGCACTGCTGGACTGCCCCCTCGAGGTGGAGAAGACGGAGATCGACGCCGAGATCAGGATCAGCAGTCCAGAGGCCATAAAGGCCTTCCTGGATCAGGAGACTGAGCTCCTGAGGAGCATGGTGGAGAAGATCAAGGAGACCGGCGCGAACGTGGTCTTCTGCCAGAAGGGGATCGACGACATGGCCCAGCACTTCCTGGCGAAGAATGGGATCCTCGCCGTGAGGAGGATTAAGAAGTCGGACCTGGAGAAGCTTGCGAGGGCCACTGGCGGGCGGATCGTCTCAAGTCTGGACGACCTGAAGCCCTCAGACCTGGGGACCTGTGAGCTGGTGGAGGAGCGGAAGATCGCGGATGAGAAGATGGTCTTCGTGGAGGGATGTAAGGACCCCAGGTCCGTCGCGGTCTTCCTCAGGGCCGGGCTGGAGCGGATGATCGACGAGGCCGAGCGGACGATGAGAGATGCCCTCTCAGTCATCTCGGACGTCATGGAGCTCAGCAAGATCGTCCCAGGCGGGGGCGCCATAGAGACGGAGCTGGCGAAGGACCTGAGGGACTACGCTAAGAAGGTGGGCGGAAGGGAGCAGCTCGCGATAGAGGCCTTCGCCGACGCCCTGGAGGTCATCCCGAAGACCCTTGCGGAGAACGCCGGCCTCGACCCACTGGACATCCTCGTCTCCCTGAGGGCTGCGCATGAGAAGGCTGATGGCTTTGCCATGGGCGTGAACGTCTTCGAGGGCGGTATCACGAACATGCTGGAGAAGGGGGTCATCGAGCCTCTCGCGGTGAAGAAGCAGGCTATCAAGTCCGCCGTTGAGGCCGCCTCGATGATCCTGAGGATCGACGACGTCATAGCGGCTAAGCCACCCAGCGGCGAGGAGGAAGGAGCTGGAGGCCCCTCAGAAGGGGGTAAGGAGGAAGAGGAGGAGTAAAGCCCCCTGATTTCTGTTTTTATAGATCAATACCCCTTATCTTCTCTAAGTCCGAGACGGAATTCCCCTATGTAGAAAACTTAATTTATCCATGCACCATCATCTGTTAATGCTGGCTCCGGTAGTATAGTCCGGTCAAGTATGCAGGCCTCTCGAGCCTGTGACCCGGGTTCGAATCCCGGCCGGAGCACCATAGTTCATTATTTTGCGTGGCTGAGCAGTCTTCTTCCTCAGATAATTCCTTCTCTCACAGATATATGCCGTCCTTCCCCTCTCCCTCGTAGGTCCTCCACAATTCATGTAGATGGCAGTAGACCATGCCCCTTCGACGCCCTCAGCGTCTCTCGATACTCCTCCATAGACATGTGCCTGACTATATCCTCATGAGACCCCTTGACCTTCTCGGAGTTAAGGTCCAAAAGAGAATCGTCTCAGCGATAACTTGGACATTCGGCTCAGTTAGAGGTTCAGAATAAAAAGGAGAGAGTGATCAGATTCTGTTCCTAAGCACTCTCCCCGCGAGAACTCCAGTATGTTCTCCCTCGTCGACGGCGAGTTGTCCGTTGACTATGACGTAGGGTATCCCCTCGGGGTATCGGCAGGGGTCGCCGTAGGTGGCTCTGTTATCCACTTTCTCCGGGTCGAAGACGATTATGTCGGCCCAGAACCCCTCTCTGATGAGGCCCCGGTCCTGTAGTCCCAGGAACTGGGCTGGGAGGGAGGTCATCTTCCTTATCGCCTCTTCCAGGGTTAGAACCTTCTCCTTCCTCACGTATTTGCCCAGGATCTTCGGGTAGGTCCCCCATCCCCTTGGGTGGGGGTAGGAGAGGCTGTCCGCGAGCTGTGACTGAGAAACCTTAGAGTTATCCATCGCGTACTGGTCCGTGGATACGGTGGTCACGGGGTGCCTCATGACCGTGACGATGTCCTCCTCGCTGTAGGGGATGTTCCCCGCGACGGTGTATCCCTCATCCTCTATGAGGAGGGCCCGGAGGGCCTCCCACACATCGTCGACCCCCATCGCATCCGCGACCTCTTGGAAGGATTTACCCTCGAACTCCGGGTGCTTCTTCGAGTAGAGTATGACGCCGCCGGCCCTCATGGCGTAGGGCCTCGGTGCCCAACCCCCCTTCTCCTCCAGCCTCCTCCTCCGCTCCTCATAGAGGGCCCTCTCCCTCTCCCGCCTCTTCATCATCGCCGCCTTGAGCTTCTCCCATTCCTCCGGGTCCTTCAGCTTCTCGACGAGTTCTCGCCTCGTCTTCACCTCCGGTTTAAATCTCCCTCCGAGGCTCTTCGTCACCCCGCCGATCCTCCAGGGGTATTGGTCGATGATGATCTCGATCCCTCGCCTCCTCGCTCTATCAACGAGCCTCAGGGTCTCACAGACCTTACCGAAGTTGTTCCTCCCCGAGGCCTTGTGGTGGGATATGACACCTCTGACCCCGGCTCTCTCGCAGATCTCTATGAACTCCCAGACGGCCTCGATGAGTTGATCCCCCTCACTCCTGATGTGGGAGGTGTAAACCCCTCCGTACTTCGCCACAACCTTACAGAGCTCGATGATCTCGTCGGTCAGGGCGTTTCGGCCGGGGGCGTAGACGAGGCCCGTGCTCATGCCGAAGGCGCCTTCCTTCATCGCCTCCTCGACCATCGCCTTCATCTCCTCCATCTCCTCCTCCGTGGGGACCACCCTCTCTCCGCCCTCCCCCTCCTTACCCATCACACAGCCCCGGACCGTGCCGTGGCCGATCAGGGGGGCGATGTTGATGCCGAGCCCTTTCTCCTCCACCTTCTTCATCCAGTCGCCCAGCGTCGTCCACTCGATCCCCTCGATGGGGCAGAAGGCGAGGGACCTTATCTCCCTGAGGATCGCGTCCCTGTACTTCTCGGTAACAGGCGCCACCGAGATGCCGCAGTTGCCCGTGAGCTCCGTGACGAGGCCCATGGCGAGGCAGTTCTCAGCGTTATTATGGTAAAGAATGGTCACGTCGGAGTGAGAGTGGAGGTTTATGAAGCCCGGGGAAACCGCGAGTCCCGTCGCATCTATCACCCGGTCTGCATCCCTCAGGGGCGTCCTACTCACCCTCACGATCTTTCCATCGCTGATCCCGATGTCGGCCCTAAACCAGGGGTTCCCCGTCCCATCGTAGATTCGCCCACCCCTTATCACAATATCAAAACCCAAGTCGCCCACCATTCATTAAATTCATAGATGAGATTAATAATCCTTGTCTGGGCCCCGAGAAGTGGACCGTCGGAAAAGGCGGACCTCACACACATCCTTTATCAAGCCCTTCTCCCCTACGAATTACTGTGGTGGTAGGGTTGTCTGTGGGGCGATTTCAAGTCATGGCCCTCCTCCAAGCAGCCCGAGCCTATGTCTTGGGCCTCCCGGTGGAACTGGCCTTCAGCTGGGGGCTGAACCGGGCGATCTTCTACGCCGCGGCGAAGCGGGGCTTCAGGAGGAGGCCGAGGGTAGCCCCCAGGGCTCCTGAGGTGGTTAGGCGGAAGCCTGTGGAGGAGACCCCTGAGGTCTATCACCTCGGCGATGAGATGGCCTATAAGAGGGAGGTTGGGGGGAAGACCTACTTCACCATCGGAGGGGATGTGCAGACCTTGGAGGACTTCAAGAGGCAGATCGAGGCGAGGTTCGGCCCCGCCTTTGAGAGGGCGTGGGAGGAGGCTGTGAACCTTGTGAAGCAGTTCGATGAGGAGGTTCTTCTATCTCAGCGCCTCTTCTACGAGAAGGTCTATAAGCCGAGACGTGACGAACTCGCCAAGAAGTGGAGCATGATGGCGAGGAGTAGACGTCCATAGTCGAGGATCATCTCCCTCTATGAGACCCTCGAGGCACGGACCTGTAACTTGTCCTGGCGTTATAGCAGTGACATTAGATATAAGTATAATATCAGGAATATTTTGAATTGCATTTGGGGTTTAAATTCGATCTAAGGGGGCGGTATCCGAATTAAATCCCAAGTGCACCTGGGAGAAGAGGCCCCCTCTTCTTCCCTCCTCCTTTTTCCCTGATGAAAGGCAGATGAGTGTCCAATGAGAGGGCGGAGTCGAGGAACTACTTTCAGTTTTTGAGAACCTTAATTGGAGATAGGTTCCCTTATAGTTAGATGTATTAAGTAGGGGTCCGCCGACATCATTTAAATCTTTACTTAGGGATGCATAATATAAGTAATGGGAGAGGCGGGATCGGTTGTCCTCGGATAAGGTTGACGTGATCGACCTCATCATCAACGTGCTGAGGGAGCATGAGAAGACGCTGGACGAGCTGGTGGGGAGACTGGAGGAAGTCCTCGACCGTATTCCAGCGGCGGAGGGGAGGGAGGTCGTCGAGAGGCCTCCAACGATTAGGGTCGAGGTCCACGATTGGAGGGAGTTCAGGTCGAGGTGCAGGGGTGCTCCCGTCGTGGCCTTCGAGGTCGAGGACAGAACTCTCTCCATCTACGCTGTGAAGAGGGGGATGATCTACACCTACTCAGAGGTGTTACCCGAGATGAAGGTCAGGATGAGGAAGGCGGATGGTCACTACGTCGTGGAGGAATTCTCCGTGGACAGCCTGGAAGGTGTCCCCCTGGCCTTCAGAAGAAGGCTGAGTTGCGGGCTGGAGGGCTCCGTCAAGGGATCCAAGATCAGGGTGAGGGAGGGTCTCCACCTGATCAATATAGCCTACGATATCGATGTGGAAGAGACGAAGAAGTGGCTCTCAAAGGAACTGAAGGTCAACAAGAGCAACATTTTAAGAGGGAAGATCACTATCTAGTCTTAGCGATCTCCTCCAAGGGTAGGAGTTCCTTCGCCTTACTGAAGTATTTGAGGACGTTCTCGCCCTTCTGTGTTATCTTGTAGATCTTTGTTGTCCTCTTGTCACCCCGTTCCCCTAACTCGATCTCCATAATCAGCCCCTGGGATACCAGAGAATCAAGAATCTTTTGCAGGGGCTTCCAGGAGAGATTGGCCCCGTACATGATCCGTGTGGGCTTATTTGTACCATTCTTGATAACCCAGAGCACGTCGAGGTAGATCTCCAGCTTAGATCTTCTTCGAGTCATGGGGCGGTATCCACTTCCTACTCCCCTCAAAAGGATATTTAAGATTTATGAATTATCCATACCATTCTTTCGGTCCCATCGCCCATCATAGGGTTATGGAGAGAGCATATTATCTAAACCTCCATTCCAACTTAGGTCAAACCCCTCCCAGAAATGGGAATTCTTCTTCCAAAAATGGGAAAAGGGATTGGTTGTCTTCCCAATAAAGGAAATTCAGTTCCTTTTCCGTTAGAAAAGATATTTATATCCTCTCCTATGAGGAATCCTCAAAATAAAGGGTGTTCAAGATGTCAAGAAGGAGGAATAACCTGGACATAATGGCCGAGATCCTCGAGATAGCTCGGCTGGGAGCCAAGAAGACATGGATCGTTTACAAGGCGAACCTCAACTTCAAGATCGTGAAGGAGTACCTCTCAGAGTTGATGGAGAAGGGTCTCCTCGAGCGGGACGGATCGTTATACTACACAACGGACCGAGGCCTCGAGTTCCTGGAAGAGTATGAGAACTTCAAGAAGTTCAGGGTGGTGGTCACGGCTTGAGGACCCCCGGCTCACCCTCTTCAAGGTTTCTGAAGGCGGGTGATCCGACTAGCCTATCCCCCGTATCCCTCATAGCAACAATAAGGGAACATCTGATCACTCGCAGAGGGCCAAGCCGGGGGTTCTACGGGACCCACCCCTCACATCATCCCCTCATTACCCTTACCAGCTCTGAGGCGCCCTCACCATCCTCGCATAACAAGAGACGCACCTAAGAAGTTAGTTTATTGGTCCCTGGCCTTCCAGAAGCACTGTGAGCAGCTCGTTCATAGTCCATTCTTGCATTTCCTCTCGTTGATATTAGTTTTTATTGGAGATGATCGTGGAACATCTCTTCTAATTGAGATAAAAATATATAACAATTCTACAAACTTCTTATATGTATGATAAAATCGCCAATAAAGTTGCTGAGTGCCTGGTCCACCTTCTTCACCTATCCTAATCTTGGAGATTCGCGATTAAGAACACTATTATATTTTTCTTTATTCATGTTCACGGGTCTTTTCTCTACAAGTCGCGGGATCCCTCCTTTAATCATCATCTTAAAGGCCTTTGGGACGACCGTCTCGATTATTGTCTTTGTCTACGCCCTAGGGGATGCGATGGATGCTGACATGGATAAGTTCAATCCGCGTAAGTCCCAACGACCCGTTCCCTCCGGTAGAATGACAAGAGACGAGGCTCTGCTCTTAAGCGCTCTGGGAGGGGTCCTAAGTATCGCCATCAGCCTCACAATAAATCTCTGGGCCATGACGATCATCCTAGCATCCATGGGCCTGGGTTTCTCCTATTCAGTCCCCCCCATACGTTTAAAACGTAGATTCCTCATGAAGGAGACAACCCTGACTACAGGACTTATTCTCTCCATGTTATTTGGAAGTACTGCGGTAGGGAAGATCCCTGGTTCCATATTCCTTCCAGGACTCTTCCTCACCATCGTTGGATTGATACTATATCCATCCTTTCTAGACGCCGAGGACATTCAGGCAGATAGCATGGGAGGATGCAAGACCCTAGCGATGATCCTAAATCAAAGGAGGAGACTGGAGTTGTCGACCTTTGGGCTGCTTGTGATTATGGTCACCACAACCTTGACCTATGGATATTTCGGTCTAAACATGATCTGTCCAATCTTAACGGTCTTTGCAAGTCTTATGTTCTTAAGATATCTCTTTCCCCTTCTGATTACACCTGAGGAGGAATGCAAGGGAGAGATTTTAAAAAGAGGAATCTCAATCTTCAGGACCTTCGTCTTCTTGGTCCCATTAGGGTTTATTCTTGGCTCTCTACAACTATAGGAATGAGACCCCCTTCGCCTTCTCCCACATCTCATTGAAGATGGAGCCTAGCCTCCTACACACATCCGCATTCTGGAAGATGAATCCTAGATAGAAGATGTCCTTAGTTGGATGTGACACCTCGATGCCAGCCAATTTTCCATCTATGATAACGAAGCTATAAGATATGTCCGTCTTCCTTATCATAGCTGAGAGTTCCTTATTTGCCTCTATGAGAACCTTAAAAGTCCTGGGGGAGAGGAGCGTCCGCAACATATTAATCCGATCAGTCAGACCACTCCTCTTGACTAAAATCCGTATCTTCACCTCTCTTTGTAACGCTCTGATTATCGCCTCTATGACCCTGATATCATTATATCTCGAAACGAGGTATACGGAATCCTCCGCCTGGTCGATCGCATTTACCAGTTCTTTGACAAGATCCTCATAGCTGTCGACCATCCTCACGGGGTTAATCAGGTCAGCTAGGCTGGAGATCCCTTCGGCTTGGGTCGGGGTGATGAGGTTCATCAGCCTCTTCTTCTCTTCTAGGGAGAGGGTTTTCGTCTTCCTAAGCCTGTTTGCGAGTTCCAGTCGATCCTTCTGTTCTATGAGGGTCTTGAAGCCCTTGCCCATCTGGTAGAGGATATTACCCAAGACGGTATGCCAATATCCATCTTCTCGCTTCTCCAGTAGTCCTGCCTCGAGGAGCTGCTTCAGCCTTGTGTAATATCTCTTCTGCGTGAGCCCGAGTTTCTTGATGGCCATAGTTGAGTTGGTGATCCCGTCCTTGGCGTAGATGAAGATCTTTATGGCGTCCTCGTGGGAGAGGGCGTCGATGATCTCCCTCATCTTTGAGAGCATCTGTGGTGAGAGGGTCGAAGATAAGCCGATCTGCTCCACTGGGACCTCTGCTTCCACCTCGACCGACTCATCCATAGACCATAGCCCTCGCTATAAACGGGTATCTGGTTCTTCAATACCGCCATTATATAAAAGCAAAGTGAATATTCCATCAATAGGCCCCGTCTATACAGATGATAGAAATTCCCCTTCCATACTCGGCATCTATATAACCGTTCCAAAAAAGGGGGAATCGGCCCTCTTAGAGGGCCTTCCACTCCCTTTCGTAGCTGAGGGGGTCTCCCCCTCAGCTACGGTGGGAAAGGAGGTCAGAAGCGGCTGAGGACTCTTAGTAGATTGAAGCGCCTTCGTCCTTCCTTCTGTATCGAGCTGTCCACGCCCGTCAGGATCACCATGACGTGGGCACGTCCCTCCAGCTCAGGGTTCACCCTCGCACCCCAGACGATCTTGGCATCAGGCGAGAGATATCGCATCACCAGTTCCCCGGCCTTCGTCACCTCCTCCAGCGTCATATCCTCCCCGCCTGAGACGTGGATGAGGACGCCATAGGCCTTCGTCACATCCTCCACGTCCAAGAGCTGCGACTCCAAGGCGTTCTTCACCGCCTTCCCGACCCTGTCCTCCCCGTCCCCATATCCGACCCCGATGGCTGCCAGGCCCCTCTTCTCCATGATGGCCCTGAGGTCGACGAAGTCCAGGTTTATGAGGCTTGCCGTTGCGATGGTCTCCGTGATATCCTTCACGAAGACCCCTATGAGCTCGTTGGCCACGCCCAGCGCCTGCCTGAAGGGGAGGTTCCCCGCCACCCTCACCAGCTTCGTGTTGTCTATCGCCACCACCGTATCGCATAGGTGGGTCAGCTTATCCAAGGCCTCCCGAGCCGTCTTCCTTCGGACCCTCTCTATCTCAAAGGGGAGGGTGACGACCCCTATGACCAGCTTGTCGCTCCCCCTCAGGGCCTCAGCGAGCCTGAGGATGCCCCCGGTACCGGTGCCACCCCCGAGGCCCGCCGTGAGGAAGATGATCCTCGAGGACTCCAACTCCTTCAGGATGTCCTCGAGGTTCTCCTGGAGCGCCTGCTCCCCCTTCTTGACGTACCCCCCGCATCCGAGGCCGCCGGTGGTCTTCTCCCCTATCAGTATCCGCCGATCCGCCTTCGTGATGTTGAGGTGGCTGGCGTCGGTGTTCAGGGCGAGGAGCTTCCCCCCAACCATCCCCCGCTCCTTGATCCAAGAGATGATATTGCAGCCCGCCCCTCCCAGACCGACGACCGAGATCCTCGGCATCGTCAACCGCGCGTACTGTGCGATCCTCTCGTCCTCCAGACTCCGAACCAGACCCATCTGTTGCTCTTCAACCATAACCAAGGCTATCACCAACGTAGAAGAATGCTGACGTTAATAAAACCATTATGAATTTGGATTAAATATAAAAAACAACCAATAAAAATATATCTTTTGAAATTTAGATTTAATATAGAAATGATTACAAAGTTAAATAAGAAAATATCAAGTATATATATTTAAAAGCGTTGAATTGAGAATAGTTCAAACATGAACATGAGTAATCCATTTTAATACTTCCTCTTGACGTCAATCCAAGGCGCCATCATGTCATGGAAGTATGATATGAGTGACTGGGTTCCTTCGTTACTTCTCCAGGTCTCTATCCCAAGTTAAAACTCGGACAAAGTGGGTTTTAATGGAGGACAATAGATATTATTGATACATATTGGAGAAAGGATTTAGAAGAAGAGTTTTTCGATATTTATAGGTGATAAAATAGTATTTCTACATAATTCATTTATTAATGGGGGGTTTCTTATTGGCTCGGGAATAAGGAGGTTAGAAGGAATGAGGACTTTAAAGGACAAGAGAGCGGTAAGCCCAGTGATAGCGACCGTCATCCTAGTCGCCGTGGCCATCACCGTGGCAGTCGCCGTCGCCTACTGGATGGGCGGCATAGCGGGGATGTACACCAAGTTCGAGAAGGTCGAGATACTGAGCGCCTACGCACCCCTAGACACTGACAATCATCTTTGGAACGTTACGTTAGTCCTGAAGAACACGGGATCGGCGGAGGCAACAATTATAGGCGTCTATATCAACAATATGCCAATAGATCAATTTCAACCTAGCGATGCAACCCCGGTCACTTGGGCGTGGAACGATCCCAGTAATAATTCCGCATACACGCCTTTGGGGTATGATGATAGCATTACTATCGAAAGTGGCCAACAGGTAACAGTCTACCTAATCATCAAAGACCCCAGCCAGCTATCCAACCCTAACTACAACTTTAGCTCTGGTACAACTATAAACGTGAAGCTTCACAGTGCAGGCGGCATGGATTACGTCAAACTTGTGGAACTCACTTAGATCCGCTCTCACTCCGCGCTCCTAATTTTTCCCATTTTTTATCGAGAGGTTGAGGGGGAGGTGCGTCTCTTCCAAGCTCTAAGGAGGAAGAGGAAGAAGGCGGAGAAGAAGGCCCGGGAGAAGGGGCCGAGGATAGACCAGGGTGTATTGATCCGGAAGTTGGAGGAGGACTACCAAGTCGTGGACTCCTACCCTGTTCATAACCCCCTCGCCGTAGTGAAGATCGTTCGCTCCCCAAAGTTAGGGGCGGGGTACCACTACTTCGTCGAGGAGGCGCCCCTGAATGAGAGGGAGAGGAGGACCTATGAGAAGCTGGTCTCGATCCTCAGCAGGGAGCTCCAGCCCCCGGAGGATTGGGACGTCGATGTCAGGGCGTATATCATGAAGGAGGCCCTGAGGATCGCGGGGAGGTATAAGCGCTCCCTTGGGAAGTTCAAGGAGGAGAGTTGGAAGAAGATCTTCTACTACGTCGTCAGGAACCTCGCCGGATATGGTCCCCTCGACGTCCTCATGGCGGACCCGAATATAGAGGATATCTCCTGCAATGGGATCGGCCGTCCGATCTACGTCTGGCACAGGAAGTATGAGAGCGTCCCAACAAACCTGACCTTCATGGATGAGCAGGCGGCGAATGACTTCATAGTGAAGCTGGCCCATAAGGGGGCTAAGCACATCTCCAGCGCCCATCCCCTGCTCGACGCCATGCTCCCTGAGAAGCATAGGCTCGCAGCCACCTTCATGAGGGAGGTCTCCACCCATGGGAGCACCTTCTGCATCAGAAAGTTCAGATCAGATCCCCTCTCCATCATCGACCTCATAAACTTCGGCACCCTCGACGAGACCCTAGCGGCCTACTTCTGGATGCTCCTCGAGAATAAGATGAGCTTCCTCATCCTCGGCGGGACGGGGGCGGGGAAGACGAGCCTACTCAACGCCCTGCTCAGCCTCCTCTCCGAGAACGATAAGGTGATCACGGTGGAGGAGGTCGCCGAGCTCAACCCGCCCCACGAGAACTGGGTTCAGCTCGTCAGCCGCAGGGGCTTCCAGTTCGGCTCCTCCGTCACGACGAACATCGAGACCTTCGACTTGGTGAGGCTGAGCCTGAGGTATAGACCTGACTATATCATCGTCGGGGAGGTGAGGGGGGAGGAGGCCTACGTCCTCTTCCAGGCCGTCGCCACGGGGCATGGGGGCCTCTGCACGATGCACGCCGATAGCCTCGACCACGCCGTCAAGCGTCTCACCTCGCCCCCGATGAACGTCGCCAAGGTCTACATCCCCCTCATGAACGTCGCCCTCCACGTCGCCCGGGTAGAGCTCCCCAGGCCTCGTGGAGGACTCCGCTTCGGGCGGCGTGTCCGGAGCGTCATGGAGATCTTGGACTATGAGGACTATAACCAGATCTCCCGTTGGAACCCCGCTAAGGACCTCTTCGAGACGGATATAGGAAAGAGCGTCCTCCTCCAGCGGATAGCGGAGATGAGGGGCATGGACGTCGAGGAGGTGCGGGAGGAGGTGGGGAGGCGTGCCGACTTCCTCCGGAGGATGGCCGAGGAGGGTATCAGGGATCAGCGGGAGGTCGCGAAGAGGATCCTGGGGTATTATGAGGAGTTGAGGAACCGACCTCAGATTACGTCCACAAGAACAAAGTTGAAGCTGATCAAGTCCGTTCGGACCTTGAAGAATGGGAAGACGATCACGATCTGGAGGTATCCGAAGGGGGCGATTGACCCGGTTACAGGTGAGAAGATCGGTGGGAGGATCGCGAGGGTGGAGAGATGAACTTCAGGGACTTCTGCTACAGCCGGTTCGAATGGCTGGGGCGGGGCCTCTTCTCCCTCTTCAGGGACGTGGAGAAGGACCTCGATGCTGCTAACATAAGGATATACCCCGAGGTCTACCTCAGCATCGTCGGCTTCTTTTCCCTCTGCTCCACAGCTGTCCCCATCTTCCTCCTCTCAGTCTTCCTCATGGGAAGGTCGGGGGCAGCCCTCTCCTTTCCCCTCAACCTGATCTACGGGGCGATAAGCACTGCTCCTTCAATCTTCCTGAGCCTTGGTTGTGCGACTCCCCTCCTCGTTGTCCTGGTTGGAGTGATGATGCCAAAGATCTCGGCATCTAACCGCGTTACATGGCTGAAGGTTGAGATCCCCTATGCCTCCATGTACATGAGCGTGATGACGAGCGGGGGCCTCTCCCCCTATGAGAGCCTCCTGAGGATGAGGAAGATGGACCTCCTCCCCCACCTGAGGGATGAGGTCTCGAGGATCCAGACCATCGCCCTCTCAACGGGGGTGGACCCTGTCTCGGCGATGGAGAGGGCCGCGAAGGTCGTGAACGTCAAGGAATATAAGGACCTCCTCCTCGGCTACGCCTCCACGATGAGGACCGGGGGGGATGTCCTGCACTATCTCTACAACCAGACAAGCAACATGTTCAGGGGCCTCCTGACGAGGATCAGGTCCCTGGGACAGAATATGGGGGTGCTGATGGAGGCCTATACCATAGTGGCGATCCTCGGCGCCCTCGGCCTCTTCATGATCTTCGCCGTCTCCTTCGGCATCCCGGGGATCGGCTTCTCCATCTCCCCTGAGATGTTCTTCCTCTTCTCCTTCGTCGTCCTCCCCGTCATCTCCCTATGCTTCATCTTCATAGCGGATATCAGCCAGATCAGCTACCCCATCTCCAACTGGAAGACCTACATCGTCTTCCTCGCATTCCTCCCCCTCGGCCTCTTCCTCATCCTCCAGATGAGCCTCTCCTTCCTCTTCCCCCAACTCCTGGTCAACCCAGCCTTCCCGGAATTCACCTACTTCCTACAGAGACTCCTTGGGTTCCCAGAGGGGAGCGAGGCAGCCCTGGGGCTTGGATTCGGGCTCATCTTCACAGCCCTCCCAGGCATTATAGCGGATAGGCATTATGCTGGGCGGGAGGGAAAGATCCTCCAAGGGGTTACCACCTTCCTGAGGGACGTCGTGGAGACCCGTAAGACGGGTCTGAGCCCGGAGAGATGCATAATGGCCCTCGCAGACAAGGATTATGGTGCCTTCTCTAAGCACCTTAAGCTGATCAGCATGAAGCTCAGCTGGGGTTACCCCATAAGGGAGATCTATGAGGACTTCAGGCGGAGGGTGAGGGACTGGCTCTCCCTGGTGAATATCTACTTCCTTGTCGATACCATCGAGGTGGGAGGGGGGACGGAGGAGAGCCTTGAGATCCTCGCGGACTTCGCCGAGAGCACCATGATGATGGAGAGGGAGAAGAGATCCCTCCTCATGCCCCTCATCGTCGTCCCCTACCTGGGTGCGGCGATGCTCACGGCGACGACACTCATGTTCCTCCAGTTCTTCAAGAACATGACCTCCTCCCTCGGAAGTGGCACGGGCCTCCCCTTCATCACTCTGAGCAGGATGCTCCTCACCCCCCTCGTCCTCCACTCCTTCCTCCTCGGCCTCGTCACAGGGAAGATCGTCTCCGGGAGACTCTCATCAGGATTCAAGCAGGCGGCCTTCCTCACCCTCGTCTCCCTCATCGGGATCTGGCTCGTCTCCTTCTTACCCTTGGCCTCGATGGGAGGGACTTGAATTGTCGCCGGGGATTAAGAGGGAGAATCGGGGGTTCTCCCCCGTCCTGGCGAGCATCATCCTCGCCGCGGTGGTCCTCACCATAGGGGGGGCGGTCTGGGCGGTCACCCAGAGCGCGACGGGTGTGATGGCGAACAGCTACTACAGGGAGGTGAACGCCTCGATAAACAGGATTATGGAGCGCTTCACGGTAGAGCACATCACGTTCGACAACTCGACGGGGGAGAACCTGCTCCGCATATGGATCTACAACTATGGGAACATCTCCATCGAAGTAAGGTACGTCTATGTGATGGGGGACGCCACCGGGGAGAACACGACAGGCCTCCAACTTCCCTCAGGAGGACTGCTGGAGGTCATCGTCGCCCTGACCGATGTCCAAGTTGGGGATGAGCTCGCCATAGAGGTCGTCAGTGGGAGGTCGAATATCATATATGATGACTATGTGGTCCCGTCTTAGGCGTGGGGGAACCGCGGTCTCAACGGTCCTGGGGACGCTGATCTTCGTCGGCGTCCTCATGACGGCAGTCATCCCCCTCTATGTCTACGTCAATCAGGTGAATAACCTCTACGACGCGACGGTCGTCGCGATGGACCGCTTCGACCAGGAGCGGGATATGGAGAACCTCGAGGTCTACGCCTACCCCTACACGGAGGATTACGACAATCAAGTAAAGGTCTTCATAAAGAACAGGTGCTCCCTAGAGGTGAGGATCGTGAGGATCTGGATAAACGACGACTACACGAGTATAACGGTGAATGCGACCATCTCCCCCATGGAAGACTACACCTTCGGGCCTTTCAACATCACGCTGCCGACGGAGGGCTCTCAGGACTACTACATAAAGGCGACGACGAGGAGGGGAAACGTCTTCTCCGCCCTTACGAACCCCCTGACCTACACGGCGGGAGCAGGAGGTGGCTGGAGCGGCAGCACGGCCCTCTCCTTCAACATCGTGATCGAGGGACACTTCTTCTACAGGTACCGCATACTGATAACAGGATCGGACTTCACCTACGATAACCAAGTCAGGCTGGGGCTGGGAGAGAGTACCATGCTCAAGGTCGATGTCCCTGACCTCGGCACCTACCATGTGACGATCACGAGGGAGTGGTGGGGTCAGGCCACCCTCATCGATCAAGACTATACAATCACCGTGGACGAGCCCTCGATATGGGTATACGCCACCGACGATTAGAAAATAAGATTAATAAATTCCAGCCTGAATATTCCTAAGGTGGGCCGCCGTAGCTCAGTCTGGTAGAGCGACTGGCTGTTAACCAGTTGGTCAACGGTTCAAATCCGTTCGGCGGCGCCACACCCATTTAATGGGTGTGCTTTAAAGGGTCACGGTTTCAAAAGAGGGTTTAGAGTAGATCGATGACCGGTTCTAACCCTCATCATACTGGGAGGATAATCTCATCGCATAAAAGTAGAAAGGACTTTCAGAAGATAAAGGCGGTTATTTCCTCTTTTTCAGGTAGTCGGCGACAATGAGTGCACTGCCTAGCTGGACTCTGACGAGCTTCCTTATGGGTATGACCTCGATCTTGGCTTCTCTTTGGAGTTCACGGTTCATCTCCAGGATCTTCCCGTAGATCTCCCCCCTGATCTTCTCGACCTCCCTGCTGGGCTCGGTCTTCAGCACTTGGTCTACGACTCGGAGGACCATCCCCATCCTGAGCATGTTGGAGAACTTCCTCGCCACGAGGGAGTCGAAGGCCTGGGCTACCGTCGCAGTCCCCTCGTACTCGGGCGATGTCTCCGCATGCCTCTTCCTGGGCTCCATCCGCTTCTCGAAGTTGTCGATATAATCTGAGACGGAGGCGAAGAGCCTCGTCGTGGGGTCCGCCTTATCCCTGATGGCCTCAAACCTCGGCTTCAGGAACCCGTAGACCTCCTCACTGAACCTTATCGACTCCAACACGGCCTCCCTGCGGCTGATATCCGAGGGAGAGTTATCGCCCACCCTCTCATCATAATAGTAGGGCATCTCACAGACAAGGGTGAAGCCGTCGCAGACCCTCCTCAGGTAGCCATGGCTGCTCGTGCCATTCTCGATGATGGTGGCGGGGTCCTTCCCTGTGGTCCGCTCTATGAAGTCATAGGACTCCTCCACGCCGAACATCTTGAAGATGGCGTCATCGAGCTTCTCGATGTAGGGGGTCTCCGGCTCCCCCATGTGGAGAGGCAGGCCCTCACGGCGGACGAGGGCATGGAGCTTTGGGTAGATCGTCGGCGCCTCCTCTCCAAGGTAGAAGTAGACGCCGCAGAACCCTGCGTTGTGTAGGGAGTAGAGGAAAAGGGGGTGGTGTTCGTCGATCAGCCGCATCAGCGCCCTCGTCTCGGGGAGGGGGGAGTGGAAGTGGAGGGTCTTATAGTCGACGGGGAAAGTCCACTCCACCTGGTTCTTGCCCGGGGGTCTATAGTAGTTGAGCGCGTACTTCAGGGGGGAGAACTCCCCCTTGAACCATCCCTCGTTCAGCCTCGCGCCGTCTGGGTCGATGCACTTGATGATATACCAAGTGTAACCGAGTTCCCGGCGGAGGTCCGCGTCCTCGGCGAGCCTCCTTGACACGTATTCGAGGGTCATGGAGCCTATGGGCTCGTTGGGGTGGGGGAACCCGAAGAGGAGGGCCTTCCTCAGTCCTCCCTCGATCCTCAGGGCGTAAATCGGCTCGCCCTCTGTGGAGGAGCCCACGTGAAGGAGGTCGACGTGGCGGTACTCCTCGGCCAGTTTCCGGGAACTCCTGTTCAACTCGTCGACGGTGAGAAACTCCCTGTAATCTGGCACATCCTCTAAGATATCGTTTAACTCCATCTCATGTGAGTCCTTGAGTCTAAGAGATTTAACATTTTTGTGAGGCGCCTCCAGTGGCTCTCCTCGATCACAAAACAATTTAAACGATCGCAGGGAAGAGACTCTAAGAGTTGGGGATGAAGTCATGAAACTCGTCAGGGTTCACCTCTACATCTACGGCCATGTCCAAGGGGTCTTCTTCAGGAGCACCATGAAGAAGATCGCGGAGAGCCTCGGCCTAACGGGCTGGGTGAGGAACCTCAGGGACGGGAGGGTGGAGGCCGTCGTGGAGGGGAAGGAGGAGAAGGTGGAGAGACTCATCGCCTGGTGCCACAGGGGCCCTCCGACAGCCTACGTTACAAAGGTCGAGGTGACCCGAGAACCCTACAGAGGAGAGTTCAAGGACTTCACCATACAATGGGGAAGATTCCCCTAAGACTACGAGTTCAATACTATTCTTTTAGAGTAGTCGCAGTTGATTAGTATCTCCTTGAAGAAGCATACATTGGACAAAATTACATGTAAAAACGATATTCTGGGCGAGGTATAACTTCTTCAGGGACATATGCAAGTATTTTACCTACTTCACGAGAATAAGCAAGAGTTATGGGTTCACGAATACAAAAGTCTGCGCTGTTCCAATTCATTTTTGTTAACGCCAGTATCTCCTTGCATATAACGCTCATGGGGGAGTCACCATAATGTTCGATTATTTCTAATGGAGTAGGTACGCGTAAACCTGGATAAGTTCTGTAATAGGGTATATAGCCTTTAGTAAATAGGATGTAATCTCCTTCTCCAATTTGTATCACTGTTCCTCTTAAAGGCGGATATTTACCGTATCTACGCATAAATCTAATACCTCGATTTTCAATTGCCACAAAATCCAAAAAATCGATTTCTTTCGCAGCCTCTCGAAAACCAGACAATTCATCAGACCAGAATCTTGAACTTTTATGGACAACTATCCTTGAAGGAAGACTGTGCATCTGTTTTTTGTATAAATCAATTACGTCACACATTAAATTAAACGCATTTGTTTGTGTGAGATGGGGAGTTCTTGTAATTTCATCTTGAATTGCTCGCCCACCTCTTAAAACTAACCCTTCTCCTGTATGAGTAAAAACCTGGGCGATACTCGTTCTTACATTTTTATTTATTTCTTTATAAAAGGAGATGCCAACATAACAAGTTCCGGTCTCCATTTCTGTCAATTTCCAAGGATAGCCCTCTGCTTTATAGTAAAGCGCAACTGAAAGATTCCAAGCTCTCGTAGCTACGTCTTGAATTGTTTTATCTTTAGAATCAACCGTGAGAGTTTTAGGTTTCACTAATTGAGTAGGAATTCCTATACTCATAGCCTTAGCTTTTATTAGACGCCTGAGGTCACTAGTTCCGTAAGTCAATTCAAGAAAACTTTCATCGAGAGGAAAAAGTGTAGTTTGCCCCATTTCTCGATGCTTCCTAATGATTTCTAATATCTTCCTCTCCTTTTTTGTTAATTTTATTCTTCCACGTGTAATTCTATCTCTTTTAGTTCCGCATGCATCAACTATTTCCTGGGGAAGTGCACAAATAACAACATGAGGTCTAGGTTCCCTCACCCGCAAATTAGATAATTTTTCAATAAATAGATTCGCTGCTACTTTAACTCTCCTGTTAAAATCTATGATCCTTAAAATTTTATTGATTTCATTTTGGGTTATCACTTCTATACATTCTTCTTGAATACGTAATTCACTGCCAAAAACCCTTGTAAATCCTGGAAATGAAGGAAAAAGAAGAGAATCTCCAGATTTTCCAGGTATTTCATTTTGACATTTCTCTACCCAAAGCTGAGTTAAATTTATTGTATCTTTTGAACCGATAATACCTAATCTGATTGAAGAAGAGATAACCCTCCTATTTGGTAAAAGACAAGGACCGTAAGCCAATAAACCCATTTTAGGATCAACATGTTGTTTCTTTTCACCAAATGTGAGTAGTGGTTCATCAATAAACATACTTTGGAACACTTCTATATTCATCATCTTTTTCTCCATCCTTCTCTGGAAATGCCCACATTAATTTTAGTTATTGCTGGTTCTGAGCTAATGATTATTCTTTGATTTCCTGTAGGTATTGTTATCATAGTACCAAGTTTAGATAAGTATTTAGCCCAGAATCTAACTAAATTCAAATACACTTCATTAAACTGTTTAGGAATCCAGCGACTCATTAAAGATGCAATTTTTTCATAACGAAACGGTTTACTTCCATCTTCAGTGAAAACAACGGTGGGTTCGATCTTAAGAAAAATTTTATCATCGATAAAAATGAATCTTAAACTAGCCGCTTGATGCATGCAGTATAAAAGCTGTTTATTTTTTCCATAAACCTTTTTAGCTAATGCTTTTCGAGAGAATCTTTCTCTAGCTCTCCAACTAAAATAATGATTCTTCCCTTCTTTTAAAAGGCAAATGAATCTTCGATGTTTTCTATCGTATGTAATATATGGTCTTTCCAGTAGATAATTACGAAGAGAAAGGTTTAAAAGCCGAATCAAATCATTTCTTTTATCTTTATTTTTAATCCATTCATCGATTTTTTCTTTAGAGACATTGTTCTTAAATATAATTGGTAAAAAGGGAGATTTAGATAAAGATAAATTATCAAATGTGTATATTTTTTTCCTTTTCAAAATAAAAGGTGGAATCTTAGTATTTTTAAGAATACCAAACACCTCAGACTCTGTTCTAACATAAGTTGGGCTACTAAATACGGTTGAAGGTAATTCTATAAGAGGAAAAAGATTAGACAATAATACTTCAGGAATTCTATCGACTTTAGGTATTTCGGGAGGCTTAAATTCAGCCCAAGGGGGATGGTATCCTCCCTTCGATCTAACCTGAGTTATCAAAGAAAGCACTATTTCTTTAAATTCAGTATCGAGATATCCCGGTTCTTCTAAAATCCTTTGACCATTTAATAATTCCCCATGTATTTTAAATCCTATTTTCCGTTGTGAAACGACAATTTTACTAAATTCTCGTACATACTCCTTTTTGTTAAGGATTTTCGGGTTCACTACAACTAACTTAACATCAGCATCAGATTGTTGAATCATATTCATATCTCTGAAAAAGTTACTTCGTGTCTCAGACCAGATTATTTCAACGTAAATACTGATCCCGTCAGGCGTTACCGCAAAAACATCAAGTTCATGGCCGGAAGAGGGATACTCTTCTATACTTACTCCAAGCCACTCATTTAATTTATTTGAAATTAAATCCTTTATTCTTTTATGTTCAAAAGATTCTGGTTTTCGCAAAACACCATCATTAAAAATTAAAAGCCAAGTGTCTTTTAAGAATTTTTCTATCTAAATTTTCTCTTGATATAAACTCTTAAACTATAGTTTTAGAAGAGGTTTTATAGGTTTGTATCTACTTCAAAACTTATATCATCTTGAAGATTTCTCTGACATTCTTTTCCTTGTTTTTGGATTGTGAATGTTGTTGTCTGTTGTTTTTATAACAAGATTTTGAATTAGCAAGAATGTTCTTAGTAGTTGTGTAGATATCTTCGACTTTAAAATATTGAAGTTGACTCATTTTCTAAGGCTAGTAAATCATATCAATATTTTGATCGCCCAAAACTTGATGCTTTTAACTCATTACCTGTAGAGTAAATGAAGAATCATGGATAAAAGATCAGTTGTCTAGACAATATAATGTGGCGGGCCCGGGGGGATTCGAACCCTCGATCTCCGGCTTAGAAGGCCTACGCGCAGCCCTCATGAAGGCCGCTCGACGCCTTATCCTGGCTAGGCCACGGGCCCTCAGGAGGATAGAGCCTCAAGCCTCTAAATAAGTTTTCAGCGTTCCTCCCTAAGGGGATTGGCTCCCCCGTTCCACGACAACGGCGGTCCCGGTCGCGGAGATGACGATGAGTTTCCCCAGTAGGTCTGAGGTCTCGATGTCCAAGCCGACGACGGCATTGGCTCCGAGGGCCCTCGCCCGCTCCTTCAGGCGCTCCACCGCCTCCCTCCTCGCCTTCTCTATCTCGACCGTGAAGGCCGTGACCTCCCCTCCAAACATGGATTGGATGCCCCCTACGAAGGACCCCAGGATCCCTCGGGTCCTCGGTGTGAGCCCTGTGACCACGCCAAGGACCTTCACGATTCGGTAGCCGGGGATGGTCGGCGTGGTGACGACTATGAGTTCTGAGGCTGCTAAATGAGCGCTACTGATCGTCTCTTGGACCGAGGCGCCACAGTTGGGGCAGAACTTTGCGTTCTCCGGGAGGACTGCTCCACAGTTCTTGCAGAAAGGCAATATCCTCACCAAGATCCTCTACGTTAGGCCGAGATAAAAGGTTGTTTGGATCTCAGGGCGTAGTGAGATCGCCGTTTAGAGGGTTTTTAGGCTGATGTTTATTTTGGGAACGGCCTTCAGCGTGTTGGTCACATAGCAGCGACCCATCTTGGCGATGAGGGCCGCCCTCTGCTTCTCATCGAGATCTGCCTTCAGGTTTACCTCGATGTTGAACTCCACGGCTCGACTGGGGTTCCTCTCCGATCTTGTCTTCACGGTGAGGGAGAGGTCCTCGGCCTCTACGCCGTGTCTCTTGAGGTAGGAGGCGATGTGCATCGCTACACAGAGACCTAAGGCTGCGGTCATCAACCTGCCGGGCGACATCCCCTCCGGCTTAGACTCCCTGTCTACCCTTCCAGAGATCACCCCGAGGCCGTCATACTCGGCCTTGGACTTCATGCCCTCAAGTCTTGTCATCCTCACGGTCATTTGGATCGAAGAACATCTGTAATGTGTTGGAAAAATTTGTGAAATTATTCTTGATAAGCACTAACTGAGGCTCCTGAGGAACTCGACTTCGCCGAGGTAGGTCCCGTCGAGGAGGTAGACGTCGAAGTGGGAGGTATCGACGGCGCCCGTTCGGAGGAGAGGTCCCAGGAGGCTCCTGGGGGCCTCTGAGTTGATGGGCAGCCCCCCGAGGAGGTCGTTGAAGGAAGGCATGAGGATCATCTGTGGGTCCCTGATCCTCACCCCGTGGATCTCCTCGAACCTCCCCACGGCGTCCTCCCCCACCTCCACTCCCTCCCTCTCGAGGTAGGCCGAGGCAAGGCGGACGCCATCGCAGGTCCCCTTCACCCAGACCCTCCTGGAGAGCCTGATGCCGAGAGGGGTCCGGAGGAGGACGATGGGGTGGTTGTGCCCCATCACGAGGAGGTCGGCCCCCATCAACTTGGGGCTGGGCCAGGCGTGCCCATGAAAGGCGCCGACCTTGAACCGCTTCCCGAGGAGGATGCCCTTCGAAGGGTGGACCTTCACGTCCGGGGGCACGAGGTGTTGAAGGCCTCCATCATGGTTCCCCCTGACCACCTCCACCCTCTCCACCTCCCCCCTCAGGGCCTCGAAGAGGCGGGGGATCTCCCTCCTCTCCTGGAAGGAGGTTATGGAGATGCCGTGTTTAAGGTCACCAAGGATGACGAGCCTCTGGGGCCTACACTCACGGACGATAGTGAGAAGCTCCTCCAAGAGCCTGTCACTCTGATATGGGATGCTAATCCCCATCTTCGCGAGCTCGTACTCGAAGCCTATGTGGAGGTCTGCGACGAGGAGGACCCGCTCATCCCCCTCCAAGAGCAAGGCGGGCCAAGGCGTCAGAAGCCGGATCAATCGGTCACCTTAGATTTTCAGGGGGAGTCCTCCTAATTAAGGATAGGTCTCATGAAGACTCTTTTCATTCTCTCCATTCTCGTTTAAGGGAGATATATATCCCAGGGATTGTTAAGAACCATAGCCATAGCCCCGGATTTACATCGTCTATCCATGTCCAATCCACCCAATCTTCGAAGCCGAGGATATACCCGAGAGCGTTTGCCCCCATGATAGATAGGTATAGGGCGAAGATGACGGTGGAGAGGAGGACTCCAACCACAACAAAGGAGAGGCCCTCCCTCTCGCCTCTACTTAGAGAGCCTACGCCAGCAAGATACACGACTCCCGTAGTTATCAACACAGCTCCTGCGATCATGTCTCCCTTCATGAAAAGGATCTTTGAGAGGATGCCCCCGGAAAGTCCAAGGCCGGTGAGGATTTCCATGAAGCCAAGGAAGGCGTAGAGCAGCCCGATCAGAGTGGAATAGGTGGCAACCACCTGTCCTAAACTTTTATTTAGACCCATCTCTCCTAATCACCTCTCAACTAAATCCAAGCATCCTTCCAACGACCACTATCATCAGCGCCACGACATATGCCAATATCAACTCGTATAGCACTGTGAGGAAGACCCATTTCCATGAGCCTGTTTCCTGCTTGATCACGCCGATAGTCGCGAGGCATGGGATATAGATGAGGACGAAGGACATGAAGGCCAGCCCACTAAGCGGTGTTATGGAGGAGGCTAGCGCTGCCTTGATCGCCGTCTCCCCCTCTACGGCATAGATTAGACCAAGGGCCTCAACGACGATCTCCTTCGCCATGAAGGCGAAGATCAGGGAAGCCGAGAGTTCCCATCCGAACCCTAAGGGTTTGAATATTGGCGAGAGTAGATTCCCCAACAGGTAGACATAGGACTGCTCAGAACCCCAAGGAAATGACGATAAGAACCAGAGTATGATCGCGCCGCCTAATAGGTAAGTGCCCGCCTTTTTTAGGAAGACAACCCCTCTCTCCCACATGTGAATCACTGTGCCATGGAAGGTAGGTACTCTGTAGAGGGGTAACTCCATGATAAAGGGTGCGGGTTTTCCTTTGAGAAGGGTCCTCCTGAAGAAGAGTGCCATGAGGATCGCCAGGACAATCCCAAGGATGTACATCCCCCATACCGCTGTACCTGCATACATCGTTGTCCCCCAGAAGGCCCCTGCCACCAGCACGTAAACCGGTAACCGAGCGCTACAGGACATGAGGGGGTTGATGAGTATAGTCAAGAGCCTGTCCTTCTCATCCTCGATCGTCCTTGTCGCCATGATCGCGGGGAGATTGCACCCAAATCCCAGGAGCATGGGTATAAAGGACTTGCCATGCAACCCCAATTTGAACATAAGTCTATCCATGACGAAGGCCGCCCTGGCTAGGTAGCCACTATCCTCCAGTATGGATAAGGCGAAGAACAGGAAGAAGATAGGCGCAATGAAGGTCATCACAAATCCAAGGCCGCCGAATATACCATCCACGAAAAATGACCTGAGGATCTCATTGGGGATGGCCTCGAATAGGCTGCCGACCCATGCTATAATTGCCTCGATTATGCTCATGAAGGGGGCGGATACAATAAAGGTGAACTGGAAGGTAGCCCACATTAGGACTAGGAAGACGGGGATGCCGAGTGCTTTGTGGAGAAAGACTTTGTCTAACATGTCTGTCATGGTCCACTTCTTCGCCCCCTTCACCAGTGTCGTCCGTAAAAGATTACTGATAATGCTATATCTCGCCTCAGCCAAGACGATCTCGGGGTCCTCTCCAAGTCTTTCCCTAAGATCTGTTGATATAGCCTTAGTCAACTCGCCCTCGCACTTGCTTCCCTTAATCTTCTCCAAGACCTCCTCGTCGCCTTCTAACAGGCGGATAGCTAACCATCGTACGGGATACTTGCGGGTTAATCTCTCGTCCTTCTGGATGATCTGTGTTATCGAGTTTATCGCAGCCTCGATCTCCTTTGAGTAAGTTATCTTCGTCTTCCTCACAACCTTCCTTTCAGCCGTTTGAAGGATCACGTCTTTGAGTTCTTCCATTCCCTGTTTACGGATCGCCACCGTAGGCACTATGGGAACGCCAAGTTGTTCAGAGAGCTTCTCTACATCAATCCTATAGCCCTTCTCCTCCGCGATATCATACATGTTTAAGGCGATGACTACATTCGCCTCGAGTTCAAGTAATAGAAGGGTAAGATAGAGGTTCCTCTCAATGTTCGATGCATCAACGATATCGACGACGACATCTGGTTTCTCTTCCACTATGAAGTCTCGGGCTATCAACTCGTCTACGGCCCTGGCTGTGAGACTATAGCAACCTGGTAGGTCAACAAGATTAAACTCAACTCCCTTATGGTGGAACCGCCCCTCCTTCTTCTCCACGGTCTTCCCCGGCCAGTTACCTACATGCTGCCTGGCTCCCGGGACAAGGTTATTGAAGATAACACTCTTACCGACGTTCGGGTTCCCTATCAACGCTACTGTATAGACCATTTCATTTAACCTCCTCAACTATAATCTTCAGTGCAACACCCCTCCCCAAGGCTATCCTCGAATCCTTAACCTCGATCAGCACGGGCCCGGAGTGATGATTGCGGACTACTTTCACTAATTCACCTATATTGAAACCCAGTTCCGCCAGCCTCCTCGTTAAGCCTCTACCCCCGTAAACTTTAACGACCCGAGCCCGTGTTCCCTCAGGCAACATGCCAAGGTATAGCCCCATCCTCTCAACCTCCGTATAGAAAAGGCTCCCTTGTCCTCCTCCTGATATTCGCTTCAAAGCGCTCCCTCAACCTCCACGTAAACGTTCTCAGCGTCCCGCTTTCTTAGGCTGAGGTTGTAATCCCTGATCTCAAACTCCACAGGGTCCCCGAGAGGGGCCCGGCGAATGACGTGGATCTTCACACCTCGGGTTATTCCCATATCCATTATCCTACGCCTTATCGTGCTGTTTCCACTGATCCATATCACCACACCCTTCTCCCCAGGCTCGAGTTCACTTAATTTCTTCTTCATCGAGGACCCCTTCCAGTTCAGGATCTTATTTTATTAGAAGTAGATATAGAATATCCTAAAAAAATTAGAAATTAAATATAAAAATCGAATAATTTAAGGAAGAATTGGGGCAAATCTAATGTCTGGCCTCTTGGCGGTCTAAGGCTTCACAGTAATTCTTGAACATCTCCATCCATCTACCGACGATCCGGGGGCGGTCTGAAGCACCCGTTATGAACTCAACGAATCGAGTGAATTGGAGTATTGTCTTTGGATTCAGTTGATGCTCAAGTATGTGGGCATCCTTTAGAGCAATCTCCCTGGGCACGAGTATAATTTCAAGGAACTTCGTAAAGGTCTCATGCCTCTTACTAATGACCATCGCAATCTCGCGCCCCTGAGAGGTGAGGGAGACACCCCCATACTTTTCATACTTTACAAGACCCTTCCGGGCTAATTTCTTCATCATCTCAACGGCCGTGGGTGGGCGGACTTCGACTTCCTTAGCTATGTCCTTTATCCTTGCATATCCCTTTCTACATATGATCTCATAGATGGCCCTCAGATAGTCCTCCTCTCGCTCTGATAGGGAGTTCAACTTATTTTCAGGCATTCAAAAATAAGTAGAAATCCCTAATATATAAGCTAATCTCCACGTCATAACACGTATCAAATTCTTCAACCTCTCTGAGGTGGCCCCCAGAACAGGATGTAGTATGTGTTGAAGTCGTTTATGGAGAGGATAGACATATATTATTCTGTGCATATTCACGTAAGAGTGTGAGGGATTTGGCTGAGGAGAAGGGACAGGAAGGGAGGAAGGGCCCGATAGATAGGGAGGCCTTGGAGGAGCGGATGAGTAGGATCGCCCACAAGATCGCGGTGATCAGCGGGAAGGGCGGTGTGGGGAAGACGACGGTGACCGTCAACCTCGCGATGGCCTTCGCCGTCCACGGCCATGTCGATAGGGTAGGGATCCTCGACGCGGATATCCATGGACCCTCGGTCCCGACGATGCTGGGCCTGAAGGGGAGGAGGCTCGGGGTCGTCCCAGCGGGGATCTTCCCCGCCATCGGACCCCTCGGCATCAGGGTCGTCTCCATGGACTTCCTCCTCCCGGACGAGGAGTCCCCCGTCGTCTGGAGGGGCCCCTTGAAGATGAGGGCGATCAGCCAGTTCCTCTCCGATGTCGCCTGGGGGGAGCTCGACTACCTCTTCATAGACCTCCCTCCGGGGACGGGGGATGAGCCCCTGAGCATCCTCCAGCTCCTCCCGGATATGGACGGCGTCGTCATCGTCACGATCCCCTCAGAGGTCTCACAGCATGTCGTCAGGAAGGCCGTCAACTTCTCCAGGCTTCTGAAGACGCCGGTCCTCGGCATCATCGAGAACATGAGCGGCTTCGTCTGCCCCAATTGTGGCGCCCACATCGACATCTTCAGGTCAGGGGGAGGGGAGAGGATGGCGGAGGAGATGGGGGTCCCCTTCCTCGGCAAGGTCCCCATAGACCCAGCCATCTGCGAGGACTCCGATAGGGGCATACCCTTCATCATCAGCCACCCCGAATCACCCTCTACGAAGGCCTTCAAGGCCATCGTGGAGAGGCTCAAGGAAGAGTTGAAGAAGGAGAGGGAGGAGAGATGAGGATCGCGGTATCGGCCGCCGGGACGGACCTCAACGCCCCGGTGGACCCGAGATTTGGCAGGTGTCCCTACTTCATCATCGTGGAGACGGAGACGATGGACTACGAGGCCATACCGAACTCCGGGCCCTCAGCGGCCCATGGAGCCGGGATTCAGGCGGCGAGACTCGTCGCGGGGAGGGGTGTGAGAGTAGTGCTCACTGGGAACGTCGGACCCAACGCCTTCGGCGCCCTATCCTCAGCGGGGATAGAGGTCGTGACCGGCGTCTCCGGGTCGGTGCAGGAGGCCGTGGAGAGGTATAAGAGGGGCGAGCTCAGAGGAGGAGTGAGAGGACCGACGGTTGGAAGCCACTTCGGAGGAGGGGTGGGTGGAAGGGGGAGGGGAAGAGGCTGGAGAAGAGTCTAAGATGAGGGGGAGCCAGGATGAGGGTCGTAGTCCCCGTCGTTGAGGACGCCGGGTTAAACTCCAGGCTCTCCGGCCACTTCGGCAGAGCCCCCTACTTCGCCATAGTGGAGCTGGGGGAGGAAGGAAGGACCCTCGATGTCAAGGTGGTGCCGAATGTGAGTAAGCACATGGGGGGAGTGGGACTGCCTTCCGAACATATATTGCAACTCGCACCCGACGTCGTTATCGTCCCCGGGATGGGTCCGAGGGCCCTCCGCCTGTTCCAGGAGGCAGGTGTCCCGGTCCTGAGGGCCGCCGCTGAGACGGTGGGGGAGAACCTCGAGGCCCTCAGGAAGAACCTCCTCGAGGAGTTGACCGAGGGGTGCCGCGAGGCCAGGCATAGGTGAGTGAATTCCTTGATCCTCTCCATAGCGAGTGGGAAGGGCGGGACGGGGAAGACGACTGTGGCGGTGAACCTCGCCCGCTCCCTTGGAAGGGTTCAACTCCTCGACTGTGACGTTGAGGCGCCGAACGACCATCTCCTCATCCACCCGAAGGAGGCTGGGTCGAAGCCCGTCCACATCAGGGTCCCGAGGGTCCTGGAGGAGAGGTGTAACTATTGTGGGAAGTGCTCGGAGTTCTGCAACTTCAACGCCATCTTCGTCGCCCAGGGGAAGATCCTGATCTTCAGCGAACTCTGCCACAGCTGCGGGGGATGCTCCAAGGTCTGCCCGAGGAAGGCCATCGTGGAGGAAGAGAAGGAGGTGGGCAGGGTGAGGTGGGGTAGATCTAGGGACATCGAACTCGTCTGGGGAGAGCTCAAGGTCAGTGAGCCTGTCCCCGGTCCGGTTATAGAGGCGGTTAAGGATCGTATGCGGCGGGGGGAGACCGTGATCATCGACGCGGCGCCAGGGGCCTCCTGCCCCGTCGTCGATGCTGTCTATGGGAGCGACTTCTGCCTCCTCGTCACGGAGCCGACGCCCTTCGGACTCCATGATCTTAAGATGATCGTCGAAGTCATAAAGATCATGGGGATACCCGTGGGGGTGGTCGTGAACAGGGCGGGGATCGGGGACAGGGGCGTCTACGACTACTGTGAGAAGGAGGGGATACCCATACTCCTCGAGATCCCCTTTGATAGGAGGATCGCGGAGCTCTACTCCAGAGGCATCCCCTTCGTCGAGGAGATGCCCGAGTGGCGGGAGCGCTTCCTATCCCTCTTCGAGAAGATAAGGGAGGAGGTGGGGGGTTGAAGCAGATCACCGTGCTGAGTGGAAAGGGGGGAACGGGAAAGACGACCATCGCCTCCTCCTTCGCCGTCCTCGCAGGGAGCTCCGTGATAGCGGACTGCGACGTGGACGCAGCGAACCTCCACCTCCTCCTACACCCCGAGGTCAAGACCCGTCAGGAGTTCTACACAAGGAAGGCGGAGATCCTCGATGAGAAGTGCATAAAGTGCGGCCGCTGTGAGGAGGAGTGCCGCTTCGGGGCCATCTCGGACTTCAAGGTCGACCCCATCCTCTGTGAGGGATGCGGGGTCTGCACCCTCGTCTGCCCCGTAGGGGCCGTGAGGCTCTCGGAAAGGGTCTCCGGGTACGCCTACATCTCAGAGACCAGGTTTGGGCCTATGTGCCACGCCAGGCTCCTGCCCGGGGAGTCGAACTCGGGGAAGCTCGTGGCCCTGGTGAGGGAGAACGCGAGGAAGGTCGCCGAGGCGAGGGGACTCGACCTCGTCATCATCGACGGGGCGCCAGGTATCGGGTGTCCCGTCATCGCCTCCGTCACGGGGATCGACTTGGGCGTTGTGGTCACGGAGCCAACGATGTCAGGACTCCACGATATGGAGAGGGCCCTGAGGCTCCTGGATCACTTCAGGGTCCCCGCCCTCGTTTGCATCAACAAGTACGACCTCAATGAGGAGAAGGCGGAGGAGATCGTGGAGTTCTGTGAGAGCCGTGGGATTGAGGTGATGGCGAAGATCCCCTTCAACAAAGCCGTCACAGATGCGATGGTGAAGGGGAAAACGATCATCGAGTATTCTGGAAGAAACCCGGCCTCAGAAGAGATAAAGAAGGCGTGGAAAAGGGTCCTAAGAGCCCTTAACGAGACGTAAAAGGCTGATACGGAAATTCGGGGAAATCTTCCTCAAAGCACTGAGCCCCCTTTTTTTACCTCAACTTCCTCATGTAGAACCTGTGCCCCAGATACTCAACCTCCACCAGTTTATGCTCCCTGATCAATCTCTCCACCAAGTCCCAACTGGCACCCGCCTTCGAGAGTAGCTTCTTCACCCCCTCCTCCCTCATGGGGTGGACGGCGGTGATGCCGAGTAGGTCCTCCTCAACGTTCCCCGTGAAGGCGAAGGCGTTTCCTTCATATCCGATCAGATACTCCACATGTTCCAGGGTTCTGCTGAAGATTTGGTACGCCCGGTTTATGGCCTGCTCATCCGCGGGTTTGACCCACCTCTCCGCAGGGGGCCTTGTCGGGATCGCTATGTAGGCCTTATCCGGTCTTAGCGCCTCGAGGAAGTCGGCTATCCTCTCAACTTCTTCGATGCCATCATTAACTCCCCTGACGAGCATCGTCTCCGTGGCCAGTTCCCCCTTGAAGACCTCGGAGAACTCCTTCATTCCCTCCAAGACCTCCTCATGCCTCAGCCCCCCGTGGGGCCTGTTAATCCTCCGCCAGGCATCCTCGGTCACGGCGTCGACCTTGAGGGAAACCCAATCGGCGTCCAGGAGATCCTCCCTCACGTCCTCCCGCCACATCAGGGAGGCGTTGGAGATAACGGCGATCTTTATCCCAAGGGGCCTCAGGAGGGCGATCTCCTCTCCAAGGTTGATGTCCAGGGTTGGTTCACCATCGGGCACGAAGGTGATATAGTCTATATGCTCCCCCCTTTCCTGGACCTTGGCAAGATGCTCCCTGACCGCCCTGAGGACCTCATCAGGAGGATAGAAGGAGGTTCTCTCCAACTGCATCCTTATCGTCCTGCCGAGCTGGCAATAGATACAGGAGTAGGTGCATACCTTCGGAGGTATGTGGTTTACCCCAACACTCTGTCCAAGTCTCCTGGAGGGAACGGGTCCGTAGACCTCCATGTCCCAAGCCCTATCTTTAGGGCTCCCTTCTTCGTTTATAACCTTGCCCTCCAGGAGACCCTCTTTTAATAGGGAAAAATAACTCCCTTAGGACGTCTTCTTTCGCGCCATCACCAGCTTCAGGACGTCGGCGACGGTGGGTCCTGCTCCAAGTTTTAAGAGTTCTATGTTATTCTGTTCCAGGAGCGTTTTGGCTCCTGGACCTATCTCCTTGGCGACGACCAGATTGACACCTCGATCGGCCAGCATCTTCACGACTATGGGCCCCGTCCCATGCTCATACTTTGTGGCGACATTCTCCAATACTTCGACATGTTCCACTGAGCCACCCTCTAGGTCCACGAGGGTGAAGCAGGGTGCCCTCCCGAAGACCTCTGAGATAACCTCCTCTAACCCCCTCCCTCCCTTCGTGGGTATCGCAACCCTCATCCTCACCATCTCGATACCTCCTCCGAAAGCACTCTCAAAAAAGGGGATTACACCCATCATTCAGGGTTCTCGCCACTATTTCCTCAGCTCCTCCAGGCGCTTTCTGATCTGCTTCAGTTGCTCCTCTAAGGCCTTTAGGTAGTTACTCAGCATCTCGATCTCCTGTTCCCTCGTGAGCGGAGAGGGTGTAGGAGCCGGGGGGACTGGCTGAGTCGGAGGGGGTACCTGAGGCCCCCACATCCCGCTCCACCACCGTCCTCGTCCCATCCCTCCTCCCCGCCTCATCCCCATACCGTAACCCATGCCAAATCCTGGGCCGCCATAGAGGGGCTGAGCAGGGGTGGGCGCGGCCTTGAGCTCCCCGCGCTTGAACCTCCCCACGGCCTCCCTGACCGTGCCGAAGACTCCTGTGATTACCTGAACTCCGGTGGCTGAGAAGACCTGGTAGGCGTTGGGTCCGACGTTCCCCGTCAGGACGGCCTTCGCTCCCCTACTGATCACGGTCTGGGCCGCCTGGATGCCGGCCCCGCTCATCGCCCCCTGAGCCGTGTTCGGTATAGCCTCGTAGTCCATCGTCTCCGTCTCCACGATGACGAAGTAGGGACACCTGCCGAAGTTGGGGGCTACCTGGGCGTCCAGGCTCCCGCTCATCGCCGAGACAGCTACCTTCAACGCTCCTCCTCCTTAGTAGTAGAGTGCCGCGGCGGAGTAGGGACTAAGGCCCCACCCAGGGAGCCAAGGGAATCCTCGATAACTCCACCATGTTGGATACGCGGCATAGTAGCTCCAGTAGGGGTAAGCCCACCACCATCTCGGGAGCCAGGGGAACCACCTACAGAAGGGGTAGGGGTTACCAGGCCAACCCCAGAACCCCCTACCGGGCCAAGCTCTCCCTCTTCCCCAAGGCATCTCAGGATCCCTTCCTCAACTCATCTAGTCTCTTCCGGACGGCCTCGATCTGCGACTCCAGGGCCTTCAGCTGCTGCTCCAGTAGCTGCCTCTCCTGCTCCTTGGAGTAGGTCGGCGCGAAAGGCGTGAAGGGCGCCGTGGGGACGGTAGTTGGCGGGACTCCTGTCGCTGGGGCCGTTGGGACTAGTGGGGCCGTGGGCGTCACTGTGCGTAGGTAGCTCAGGTACTGAGGTAGGAGCCCGCTCTGTAGGATCCACTGGGCGGTCGGCGGCAGTCCCGTCGGTGATCTTCCCAACCACCCGGGTGAGAAGCCGAACCTTAGCCATCCGGGGAGTCCGGTCATGTAGTACATCCATCTATATCTGTATCCCATACATCTCTCACCTCCATTTTGTGATTATGCACATTTTCCAATATGGAATTATGCACAGAAATATATAAATATTGTGATCCCGTAAAGGGTGTTGAGATTAATGGCGAGGAGAAGAGGGGGAAGGAGGGGGAGGCCCCCGAAGCCCCTTATAGTGAGGTGGACCCCCCAAGTGAGGAGTTTCCTCCCCTTCCCACAGGGTTTCGGCGAACCCGTCCAGTTGGATCATGCTGAGGTGGAAGCCCTCAGGCTGGTGGACTTGGAGGGACTCTCCCAGGAGGAGGCGGGGAATATGATGGGGACATCGCGGGGAACGGTCTGGAGGCTCCTCCAGAGCGCGAGAAGGAAGGTCGCGGAGGCCCTGACGCAGGGGAGGGCCATTATTGTAGTCTGAGCCACTGATAAGGGAAGCGACTTAAAAAATATTATTTGGGGCTTAGTCCCCTCTTAGAGAGATCTTAGAGATGGTGTTCAGGTTCCTGAGAGACCTCGCCTCCTTCTGGAGAAGGCAGAGGAAGAACTGGAGGATCGTGGTCACGAGACAGCTCTTCAACAGATTCTTCAACCAGATAACCATGCAGTTCTCCAACATCTACATCCGAGCACTGGGGGCCTCACCCACGGAGCTGGGATCGGTGAACAGCGCGTCCAGCCTTATAGGGACCCTCATCTCCATCCCTGTCGGGTGGCTCCAGGATAGATACAGCCTGAGGAAGATCTTCCTCCTGGGGGTCGGCGTCTCAACCTTCGTCCCCCTAATCTACGCAGTATCCAACCACTGGTTGATGATCGTCCCCGCCATGATCTTGGCCGCCATCGGGATGAGGTTGGGGTCCTGTGTCGTGATCTGCGATATCTCCCTGAAGAGCGAGGATCGGGCAACCGGCAAGGCCCTCTGTGAGGGGATGGGCTCCGCCCCAGCCCTCCTCGCACCCCTCCTCGCCGCCTACCTGATCACAGTATTCGGGGGCATAAGCGTCGAGGGTATAAGACCCCTATATTGGATCCAGTTTGTGGCGAGGGTGGCGCTCTTCCTTTTCGTGGCCCTGCAGTTGGGGGAGATCGCCCGGGCCAAGGGGATGAGGCGGGGAGGGCTCTTGGGCGGGCTCGGAGACGTCTTCAGGGAGGGAAAAGCACTAAAGAGGTTCATCCTGTTCTCCGTGGTGAGGAGCTTCACGATAAGCATGATGATGCCCTTCAGGGCCCCCTTCGCCCATGAGGTTAAGAAGGCGGAGCAATTCGTCCTGGGGTGGATGGGCACCGCCTCCCTCCTCGTGGAGGTCTCCTTCTCAACGCCCTTGGGTAGGCTATCCGACAGGATCGGGCGTAGGAAGGTCTTCTACCTCCTCACGCCCATCCTCTGCTTCTCGAACCTCCTCTTCATTGTAGCACCAAGCCCCGAGCTCCTCGTCCTCTCCTCGCTCCTCTTCGGCTTCGACCCCATCATCGTGACGGTCGTCCAAGGGGCTATGACCCCAGAGCTCATCCCAAGCGAGTACATCGGCAGGTGGAGGGGGATCCTCGGCTTCTTCAGGGGCCTGGTCAGCATCCCCGCCCCCATCATAGGGGGGATCATCTGGGAACGCCTCGGTCCCCACTACGTCTTCCTCATCCCCATCCTGGTGGAGTTACTTGTGAGAATCCCGATTATGGTCACCCTCCCTGAAACCCTGAAGAGGGGTCAGCCCACTTCGAAATAAAATGTGGATGTTGATGGGCACCCACCCTTTCTCGTCCGTGATGCCAGAGTCCTGGAGGGCCTTTATCCCCCTGTGCAGCGGTATCGTTTGCGCAGGCAGAAGGAGAGGCTGGCGCTCAGACAGTTGCCCACCGCCGCCAAGATGAGGTCTGTCGCATTCGGTCCCTTCCCCTCCCCCGATGGGGAGGCTCATCCATGATGAGGCCCTCAACACCCTCGAGGTGAAAGGTGACGGAAACTCATAGTTGCGGAGGAGCTCCACCTCCACCGAGAACTTCTTCTCCTCAGACGTATCGGCTCCTTTAGGGGGTAGTGTTTAAACGGTTTTAATCCTTTTTATTAGAGGGAGAGGAGATCCTTGTATCTTCCAAAGGATCTGAGGTACAGGGCCGTCGTGCGATGGGATGGGGAGACGGGGGGTGAGGTCTCGTGCAGGAGCCCCGTGGACTTCAGGGTGGATATCCCCCCAGAGTTCTCCGGGAGGGGAAGGTACCCCTGCCCGGATCAGGTCTTCTTGGCCTCGATAGGGGGGTGCCTCCTCACCACCTTCCTCCACTTCAAGATGAGGCTTGGCCTTGAGGTCGAGGATGTGAGGATCTCCGTGGAGGGGGAGGTCGGACTCGTCGGCGCCGAGGGGTACCGGCTAAAGGGGGTGGAGGCTACCATCTATGTCAAGGCGGTTGAGGGGGAGGAGCGCCTCGCGAGGAGGTGTGCTGAACTCGCGAGGGATTACTGTCACATCACCAAGAGTATAGAGGAGGCACTCCCGATAAGGGTCCACGTGGAGGTGGAAGAGGGAGGAGGGGGGTAGGGTGGCGGGGTTGAGGGAGAGGAAGGAATGGAGGGTGCTGAGTGAGATCTGTGAGGAGGCAAGGAGGCTTGGGAGGTTCCCAGGGGAACGCATCGCCGAGCTGAGGGCTCTCCTCGGGGAGAGGTTGGAGAGGGCGTTAAAGGCGGTGGAGGAGAGGCGGGTGAAGAGGTACACCTTCCAACCCTCCGGGAGGGTTGTCTGGATCGTGGTG
>PIYN01000022.1 GCA_003601775.1 Candidatus Bathyarchaeota archaeon | reverse complement strand
CGATAGGTCCCGGTGAGGTCCATCGGCGCTCCGAGGACCACGTACCTCGACTCCTCCAAGGTCCTTGAAGCGTCGAGGAAGCTCTGGGGCGTCAGCCTGCAGAGCTCTCCGAGCCTCATCTCCGCCACGCGTCTCCACGGTCGGGTAGGTCCCCTTCTATCACTCCGGCTCTACTGAGAGGAGTTTCAGCCCTGTCTTGGCGTCGAAGTGCCTTGTGAGGCTCAGGCCCCCTATCTCGAGTATGTGCAGCTCCACGGTGGGGGAGATGATGGTCCCCTCCATCAGGTGCCCCCCATAGGTGTGCCCCTCCTCATCCCCCACGACGATGTGGGCGTGGACCAGGGGCTCGCCTTCGCTCACCGCGATGTTCCCCGTGCAGGAGAGGAGCTCCAGGTGCCTCTTGAGCTCCACTATCTTGTACCCCTCCTCGGCGCTGACGTAGAAGCCGAAGCGGGCGCTCCTCAGGGCGCCTATGGCCATGAGTATGCCGCTCCTGATCCCCTCCTCCCTCGCTATGCGGAGGATCTCCTTCAGGACGTCCGCCCCCTCTCCCAGCCTGAAGACGTGGACCCCCTCGATCTTTCCCTCCTTCATGCCTCTCACACTAATCCCTTACCCCCGGTATTATTAAAGGATGAATGAAGTAGGCGGCCCTCCACTCCTTCATGCCTTCTCCCAGGGCTATCCTTAGACTTCAGATTGGAGGCCGAGGCCCTTGACGAGGAGCTCCCTGTAGAGGCCCCTTGCCTCTTCAGCCTCCCTGAAGCCCTCGACGACCATGACGCCGCTGCTCAGAACCGTCGCGGAGGCTCCTTCAGAGGGTTTGAAGGTCACCGCGAGCCTGCTCCTCTTCATGACCTCGAGGCCCTTCTCCCTCAGGAGACCTTGAAGTGCCTCCATATCGACCCTGAGGATCCCCCTTGGGGAGAGGATGATGGTCCGCCTTCCTTCCCTGCTACAGACCTCCTCCACGGGTTGCATCCTCAGGGGCATCGGCTCGGACCTTGGGTGTGGGCCGCAGACGGGGCATCCCTCCGCCCTCTCAACCTTGATCTTCTCGAAGGAGGCGTCCCTGAGGTCGCAGACGAGGAGGATCCCCGCGAGGCTCGGTCGCTCGCCGAGGATCACCTTGACGGCCTCTGAGGCCTCGATGCTGGCGATGAGGGTCACGATGGAGGGGTGGACGCCGACGGTGGCGCAGGTGGGGAGGGCTGCGTCGTCGAGGTTCCCGTAGAAGCACTCGAGGCAGGGCGTCTCCCCCGGGAGGATCGTGGAGACGTTCCCCATGGTCATGATGGCGGAGCCGAAGACATAGGGCGTCCCCGCCTCGACGCAGGCCCTATTCACTGCGTACCGTGGGGCCATCCGATCCAGCCCATCCACCACCACGTCCACCCCCTCCACGACCTCCCTCGCGTTGGCGGGGTTCACCGAGAGGGGGAGGGGCTCGACCTCCACCTCGGGGTTCAATCTCCTGAGTTTCTCGGCGGCGACCTCCACCTTGGGATACCCGAGGTGATCCATGTCGTAGAGGTGCTGCCTATGGAGGTTGGAGAGTTCGACGAGGTCCCGGTCGACGAGGCGGAGATACCCGACGCCGATGGCCGCCAGCTGGGTGGCGATGGAGGAGCCGAGCCCCCCGACGCCGACGAGGCAGACCCTCGCCCCCTTCAACCTGAGCTGCCCCTCATAGCCGATCTCCTTCAGGACGATCTGCCTCGAGTAGTACTCCAGCTCCCTGGGAGAGAACCCTTGAGAGCCACTCATCCTCATCAACCATCCTAAAAAATGGGAGAGGAATATGTAATTCTTATTATTTAAGCATAATTATTAGGGAGTAAATAGTCAAATCTGGGCACTCTGTTTGAGTAGGATTATTCCACCTGCTATTCCCAAGACGCTCCCAACATCTGGCGGCCACCCGAGTATGAGCAGTGCATCTGGGAATAGGGACTCAGTTTTTGGTATTATAGATAGGATAGATATTATTAGAAGGGGAAGTGAGGCCGATACGGAGATCCAGGCCCCCAGTCCCATTTTCCTGCGACCAATGTAGCCGCCCAAGAGGACCATAACGCCCGATAGGAGAATCCCGCAGAATAACAGGTTATCGTATTGGAAGATGAGCCCTCCTCCACTCCTGAAATATATATTCAGGAACAAATCTCGTGCGACCGTCATCAGTCCTCCGATGATCGCCAACCAGGACCCGTGTTGTACCCAGTCCCTCTGCATGATTATCCCACCCACGAATCCGAGAGCAGCCCCTGGAACCGGGTGTAGCCCTAGGCCTAGGAGGGGAAGAGAGGCTATTATGGAAAGCAAGCCCCAGTTCCTGTTCCTGCGACCAAGATATCCGCCGAGGGCGATGGGAACGCCTACTAGAATGAAGGCCCACATGGGTAGATAAACAGGCCTCAATATCTCCGCCCATCCGTCTATGAACATTAAGATTATAAAATAGATCACTCCCATTGCGATAACCATCAACCCGCCAATCATCGCCAGCCATGAACCGTGCTGACGAGCATCCGAACCCATACTCGTAATAATATGATTTAGAGTGGAATTATTTAAGCGTTTCACTAACGAGTAGAGAAGGGTTATTTTTTTATAGTAGATAATAAAAGATATTTTCATGGAAAAATGGGATCGAAGAAAATCCTAATAGCATCGCTCATGATTCTAGTTCTCCTACAGCCAATTCCCATGAGCCTAGCATACTGTTGGGCTTCCCCGGATTGGGGCTATGCATATAATGAAATATACTTAGACTGGCCAGAGCTAACAAGCGAGTATCAGCCACCCTGTACCCTTCGCTTACAGGCTAAAGCAATAGGTTTGGCAAGCGGGAAAGCTATTGGATATATGTATGTTAATGCCAAGGCGACAGCTACTAGTGTTGTTACAGCAGAAATTAAATGGTATATGCAGGGGAAACTCGTGATGACTTCCTCAGCTCCGTGGCCCAGTGATGCTGATAGTTACGTGAAAATTAAATTTCAAGTATATGATTCTACAATAGGGAAATGGGTGAATGACAGGGTGATCTACGAAAAACACGCTACACTTGCAGGTATATCCATCGACCAAACATTCATAAAGAGTGTCGATATAACTCTGCTCAAAGATCATACCTATATCTTCAGGCTGTATGCCGAATGTGGGGCTTATGTAATTGCTGATGCAACGGCTATCTCAGACTTCGCCACCTCCAAATTTGAAGATGGAGTACCAGTATATAATCGCCGAATTGAGTGGAGGTATATTGATGTGCCTAATACACAGCCCGTCGGCGGCTGTCCTTATGTCTCCACCTGGGATGGGACGGGGTATGTGACCGATAACAATCTCCTACCCACCTCCGAGGACCCTAACCGCGTAGGCGATGTACAGGACTACTACGTACTACAGACACCCCTAACCCGGAGGAACGGCCTCTACTCCCTGAAAATCAGCGAATTCGAACAGGAGCACGACTACCTCGACCAAGTGAGGCTAATAGCCGTCGACCACGCAACCGACGTGAGCATAGCCGTCACCCAAGACGGACAGATCCTAACCTACAAGAACCCAAACCCCCCAACCTCAGCCGTGGACAGCTTCGGCAACGACGTTACACCGCACCTGAGCGCCATCGACGGAGACTATTACCAAGGTGTCCCCGGGAGCTACCTAGAGATGGACTTCGGCGATGTAGACAGCGATACCGCGAAGCTCGTCATGACCGTAGATTGCAAGTGTCCCATGCAGGTCCAAGTGCTGAACTCCACCGGCGACTGGTGGACCATCGAGACGGTCTACCCCCGAGCGAACTTCGCCACAGAGATCATCGACCTCCCCCCCTACCTCCCCCACGCCCACCCCCACCTCAAGGTGAGGCTCCTCCTCATAAACCAGAAGATCGACTTCGTCGGCCTCGACACGTCCCCGCAGGCCGAGACCACAGTCCAATACGGACGCCTCGTCTCAGCCATCCACTCACACTACGGCAACATCAAGCCCATGCTAAAACTCAGCGATGACATATACGCCGAACTCATCCCAGGACAGGAGATCGAACTCCACTTCTGGCTCCCACCCCATCAACAAGGCACAAGGGACTACCTCCTCTTCACCGAAGGCCACTACACCCCATTCACTGGATAAATTTCCTCTATTTTTGGGTTCTTTAAGGCTCTAACAAAAGAAAAAAGGAATTTGATGTGAGTGAGGGTTTTATAGTAATCGGAATCCTTTCTGGGTTCTCTGCTTGAGTAATATTATTCCACCCGCTATTCCCAGGGTGGCACCAGCGTCGGGATATGGAAAGTATATATGCGATAGATCGTAGAGGGGGCTAACTGGTATATTGAACAGGAGAGATAATATTAGACGGGGCAATGAGGCTATTACGGATATCCAGCCACCTACCTCCTTGTACCTAAGACCGATATATCCACCTAAGACCATTGGGAGAGCGGATAGGAAGAGTCCCCAGAAAATCAAATGAAAATAAGAAAAATAATAGGGCATGTGCTTCCATCCCCCGCTATTTACAAATAGGAATCCATCGTGAGCGACAGCCATCAAGCCCCCGATGATCGCTAACCAAGATCCATGCTGTATCCAATCTCTCAGTAGGATTATCCCGCCAGCGAGTCCGAGGGCAGCACCAGCAAATGGGTTCAGACCTCTCCCCAGAAGGGGTAGCGAGGCTATTACGGATAATATGCCCCATTTCCTATTCCTACCGCCCATGTAACCACCTAGGGAGATCAGAAAGCTTGGTAATAGTATCCATAACCCGAAGATAAGGATATAGTAACCATCAGAAAACTCTATCCCTCCTCCATAAATTGTAACCTCCCAATACCCAATCACCAACACGAGCCCTACCTGTGCTACCACCATTAGCCCACCAATGATAGCCAACCATGAGCCACATCGATAAGTGTCCATGATCAGGCCCAAAATAGCGATGAGTCAATTTAAACTTTTACCTGGATCGTGATTGGATGCGAGTATCTTTTTAAATGAAGCTAATAATGGCTTATCTATGAAGCCCTTAGCTCCATCTTTGCCTCTTCCTTCTCGTGTTCGAAGAAGTGGTTCAGTATCGTCGCAAGGCCGGGGTTCGAGGACTTGAAGCCCATCTCCAGCTTCTCGGAGGTGAAGATTGTCCTGTTCCCGTCAGCGATGAGGACGCCGCACTTGAAGGGTATCCTCTCCATGAGGTAGATCCTCATCCTCCCTAAGAACTCAGGGGCCTCATCCTTGCTACTTTCCACGATGACCTCCCCCTCAGCCCTCGCACCCCTGATCTCATTCTTCAACAGCCTGAAGAGCCTCTTGGGGAGGATCATCTTTATCTTCGAAGCACCAAGGATGAGTTCCCTCATCTGGGTAAGGACATTCTCCCTACCCCTGATCGTCCAGATCACGTCGTCTGAGGCCTCGAGGCTGCCTCCTTCGTCGAAGAGGACCTGGAGTTCCTCCGATGCCCTCCTCAGGGCCTCCGATATCCGGGAGGTTCTCTCCGCGTAGTCCTCCTCCAGCGCCCTCCTCTTCTTGGAGTACTCCTCCTCCAACCCCCGGAGGACCTCCTCCCCATACCTGGAGAGGGAGATCCTCGGAGGCACGGCCCTGAAGACCATCGGCCTCCCCTTCTGGACCTCGACGAGGCCCTTGCCCTCCAGCTTCGAGAGGACCTCGTAGGTCTTGGAGTAGGGTACCCCGCTGGCCCGGCTGAGCCTACTCGCCGTCATCTCCCCATGCTTGACGAGGGCGAGGTAGGCCCTCGCCTCGTAGTCGGTGAAGCCGGCGGCCCTCATCCAATCGAGGATGGACATTCCCATTCACTTTATTTACTACTTTTTTAAAAATTTAGTGACAAAAATCTAATAAGGGCTTCCTCCTCCTATACCTGAGGGTAACCTACATGGCGGGGAGAGAGGTAAGGCTCACGAAGATGACCAACGTCCTCCCCATCTGCTTCGCCGCCTTCTTCAACGACATGGGCTCCGATATGCTCTTCGCCTTCTACCCCATCTTCTTCGTCCAGATCCTCCATGTCTCCGAGATGAAGGTCCTCGGCCTCGTCGACTCCCTCGCCCTCCTCTTCGGCTTCATCATCATGCCCCTCGTCGGGAGGCTCGCCGACATCAGGGGGAGGAAGCACCTCATCTGGGGGGGCTACTCCCTCCTCCTCATCTCAAGGCTCTCCCAGGGCCTCGCCAGGGTCTGGCAACACCTCATCCCCCCGAAGATCCTCTACCAGATAGGCCGAGGCATAAGGAACCCGCCCCGAGAGGCCCTCCTCGCCGACTCCGTCCCCCCGAGCCACCGCGGCAGGGCCTTCGGGCTCCTCGGCTCCATGGACACCTTCGGGGCGGTCATCGGACCCATCCTCGGCATCGGCCTCTTCCAGCTCTTCCTGAATATGGGCGTCCACATAGACGAGGCCTACAGGTGGATCTTCTTCTGCGCCGCCGCCCCGACGACCATCAGCGTCCTCCTCATCCTCTTCGGGACGAGGGAGGTGAGGAAGGATTTCGGTGTGAGGAGAGGGGAGAAGAGGCGCTGGGGATTCTCCATCCTCCTCAAGGACAGGATCCTACTCCTCCTGACCCTCGTCACCATGCTCTTCACCTTCTGGAAAGGCGATGGTTTCTTATAATCCAGTGACTGTTTTTCGGGATCGAGGGGGCCCTTCCTCAAGGCGGAAGATGGCGCCCAATAATTCTGCTTTGGATTAATTGTTATTAACTTGGTTCTGGATGTAGACTTGATGGACCTCCTCCCCTTCTCCTTGGTGATCGCCTCGGCGGTCTCCCATGCCTCTTGGAACCTCTTGGCGAAGCAGTGCTCCGATAAGGAGGTCTTCCTGTGGTGGACGACCTTCACCTCCCTCTTCACCCTCCTCCCCCTCTTCTATCTCATCCTCCCCGACTGGTGCCTCCCCCCGGCCGCGGTCCCCTACCTACTGGCCAGTGGCGTCGCCGAGACCCTCTACTTCCTCTCCCTGGGGAGGGCCTATGAGCTGGGCGACCTCTCCGTCGTCTACCCCCTCGCCCGGTCGTCCCCCCTCTTCCTCTTCATCCTCGCCGTGGTCTTCCTCGGTGAAGAGGTCTCGAAGTGGGGCGCCTTGGGGATCCTCCTCGTCGTCCTCGGCGTCTACACCCTCCACCTAAGGGGTCTCTCTTCAACAGAGTTCCTGACCCCCCTCACCTCCCTCCGGGGCCGCGCCTCCCAGCTCGCCCTGCTCACAGCCTTCTGGACCTCCCTCTACTCCCTCATCGACAAGATGGGGGTCATGGCCGTGGACCCCCTCCAGTACGCCTTCTGGCTCGACTTCTTCATCGCCGCCTTCCTGACACCGGTGGTGCTGTTGAGGAGGGGGTGGAGTGCCACGGTGAGCGAATGGAGGAGGTCCAGCCTCCGGGTCCTCGTCTCAGGCTTCCTGATGCGCTTCGGATACGTGCTGGTGCTATTGGCCATGAGCCTGACCCAGGTGAGCTACATCTTGGCCGTGAGGCAGTTGAGCGTCGTCATCGGTGCGGCCCTGGGCGTCGGACTCCTCGGTGAGAAGTATGGAGGAGTACGCCTACTTGGCTCCCTCATCATCTTCATGGGCGTCCTCATCCTCGGCACGATGACTTAATGAGAGGAAAAGGAGAAACCTGCCTCCGTGCTTCATCAAAGCTTTTCTATAACCTCCTACCCTATAGGCACCATGTTGGATAGCCTGAGGGGTTTCTCCCTCTTCATCTCCCTCGAGAGAGGGTTCATGCTTCTGATGATCACCTTCGGCGCGGTCATCCTCATCGGCAGGGGCCTCTGTATGGTCCATCTCCTCCACCTCGGCCTCATCGTCTTCTTAGGCTGGTGTGGGGTCGATGCCATCAACAACATCTTTGATATGGAGCTCGATAGGGCGTCGAACGGGTTCAGGGCTGAGTTCACGGAGAGGCTCGGCGTCCTCGCCCCGGTCCTCTCCCTGGCCTTCCTCTCCCTCTCCCTCGGCCTGGGGCTCGTGACCCGGGTCCCCAACGTCTCCCTCCTCATCTCCCTCGGCGTCCTCTTCGGCGCCGTCTACTCCGTCCCACCCCTCAGGCTGAGGCAGACGATCCTGAAGCCCCTGGTGAACATGAGCGTGGGGAGCATCCCCGTCCTCATCGTCTCCGCCTTCTACCGGGCCTTCTCCATCGAGTCCTCCCTCCTATCCCTCCTCGTCGGCGTGACAACGGGGGTCAACAGCCTCTGGGAGGACCTCGCCGACTACGCCTCAGACCTCGGGAGCCGGGCCCGGACCTTCATAATCGTCTTCGGGCTCAGGCGGGGGATCTACCTCACCCTCCTCCTGGGGTACCTCCTCCTACCCCTCATGATCCTCGTCGGTCTCATGTACCGACTACCACTGCTCTACTACCTCATCCTCGGAGGACTCACGCTCTACATAACCCTCCGCATCCTCCAGCGGAGGAAGCACCTCTCCGAGAAGGAGCTTCGAACCCTCTTGGAGATAGGGAGACTCTTCGCCCGGGACTTCGTCCTCGTCGCCGTCGTTCACACGACGAACCTCATGATGAGCAGCTACCTGAAGTACGGGCTCCGGCCCCTCACACCTTGAAGGTATCACCCGAGTCCGGGGCCACGGCCTCCAGGCCGAGCTCCTCCGCCACCCAGTCCGCCAGGAGCTTGCAGTTCCCCTCCGCTCCGTGGAGGACATAGACCTTCGGCTCCCCCTTCAGACCCCTCAGGAACTCCCTCAGCTCCGTCTTCCCCGCGTGGGATGAGAAATCGTATCGGGCTACTTGGGCCTTGACCTCCTGGTCTCTCCCCTTGATCACGAACCTCCCCGTCTCCAGGAGCTTGTCCCCTCCGGTGCCGGGTATCTGATAGCTGACGAGGAAGACGGCGTTCTTCTCATCCAGGGCGACCTGCTCCATGTAGTAGATCGCCGTCCCGCCCTCCAGCATCCCGGAGGGGGCGATGATGGCGCCGGGCCTCCTCGGCGCCCTCCTCCTATCCCTCCACCCTCTCACGATCTTCGCAGAGTCTATGAACTTCCCGAAGCTCTTCGCCCTCCTGAGGAACTGGGGGTTGTTGAGCATGATCTCGTTCACCTTCCGGGCCATCCCGTCCATCACCACGCTTCCCTTGTACCCGTTCGACCTCAGGATCATCAGCACCTCTTGGGAACGTCCGACGGCGAAGGCGGGGATGAGGGCGACCCCCCCATTACTGACGACACCCCTTACCCTCCCAGTGAACTCCTTCTCCACCTCCGACCTCTCCGGATGGTCCTCATCGGCATAGGTGCTCTCGATGATCACAGCGTCGAACTCCTCCCCAGGGACCCTCGCCCCCCGGACCAGGTGCGTGTCCCGGGTATTGAGGTCACCTGTATAGAGGATCCGCTGGCCGTCCGCCTCCAAGACCACGAGGCTGCTCCCTGGGATATGGCCCGCGTTGATCAGCTTGAAGCGTATATCCCCGATCCTCGCCTTCTCCCCATACCTCAGCTCCACCCTGTTCCTCATCATGTTCTGGAGCTCGAGGAACTCGTAGGGGAGGAAGTAGCTGCTGAGCTTGATGAAGTCCTCGATGAGGACCTCCACGAGGTCGAAGGTGATGGGCGTCGCGAAGACGGGGATCCTCTCCGTGAGGTAGAAGAGGGGGACGGCCCCCGAATGGTCTAAATGGGCGTGGGTCACTATGATCCCGTCTAACTCGCTCGCCCTGACGTGGGCTGGGAAGCCCGGCTCGTCGTTCAGCATGACGCCGTAGTCCAGGAGGACCTTGGTCTGGGAGGACTCAAGGAGTATAGCGCTCCTCCCCACCTCATGGGTCCCCCCCAGAAAGGTGAGACTAACCATCAAACCACCGACTCTTTAAGAAATAATAAGACGTCCCTCCTGATTTATGAACCTTTCCTTATCGTTATTCAAGTTTAAGAATCCCAAAAGAGGGCTTCTCACCTCGAACTCTGCGTCCTGAAGCACCGGGGAGATGGATCAGGATCGAATAGGGCCTCTCTGAGCCTCCTCATAAGCCAGTCTATGGCTTTGGGGCTCCAAGGTGCCGTACCGGGCGAGGGGAGGAGCTGCGCCCCGACCTCTTCGCATGCCCTCTCACAGGCCCTTCGTAGGCGGTCTCCATAGGTCCCCGGGTCATCTTGGAGGAAAACTCGGCGGTACTGCCCCGTCGAGAGGTAGTCGCCGACCTGCTCCGCCACGTAGTCGAGGGTCCCGGCGTCAGGTGGGAGGGAGATCTCAAATTGGGAGAGGGGGTAGGTCTCCGAGAGCTCCAAGGGAGTGACGCCGAAGGGTGGAGCGTAGAAGCAGACGTGGACCCGCCGACGCCCCTCACCCAGTGTATCTCCCAGCCTCCTCAGGAGCCTCCTACACTCCGGCGCGCTATTGTAGGGCCTTCTGCCTGGGGCGGGGAGGAGTAGGAGCGTATCCGCCTCGGGGGGAGGCCGGTAGTTCTGGAGCAGCCTCTTCCTGTGCCTCGTGACCTCCGGTCTGGATAGGCTGGCCGAATCGTAGTAGAAGAGACCCCGCCCCTTGAAGGAGGGGGCGCCCCTCTCCAAGTCATCCCTATACTTTGTTAGATGTCTGAGGGCCGAGGTCAGGGCGGGGTGGCTGCGGCACCTCACCTCGAGGAGCTCCCAGAGGGTCCCCTCCCTCATCGCCTGCTTCACCCTATCGACCTCGGCCATGGAGACGTAGAGGTTGTGCTCGGCGAGGAACCTCCTCCTCATCACCCGGGGCATCTCCCTCAGGTCCTCCACATCACGTCCACGGCAGACGGGGCAGGAGCAGGGGAGGTAGCCCAGCTCCTCCAGCCTCCTCGTCCCGTAAGGGAGGAGGTACCTGTCGTCGCGGGCGTAGAGGGCGTAGGCGGCGGAGTCGAAGAGGTCGCAGCCGAGGGCGACGGCGAGGGCGAACATGAAGGGATGCCCTGCCCCGAAGAGGTGGAAGGGGCGGTCTGGAGGGAGGTTCCGCCTCGCGGCCATGATCATGTCGACGAGGAAGGGGAAGAGGTACCTCTCCATCACCTGGGTCGGGCTCCCCAGGGCGTAGATCTGGAAGGGGAGGGCCGCGAGCCTCTTTGCAGAGTACTCCACGAGGTCCAGGTACCCTCCCCCCTGGACCGGCCCAACCCAGAGCGCCTCGCTCCCTTTGATCCTCTCAATAGCCTCCTCAGCCCTCCTGAGGGTGACCTCCACGGTCCACTCCGCCCTCCTCCGGGAGACGCCCCAGCCCGTCGGGTAATCCAGGATGACGGCGATATCGGAGCCAAGGGCCTCCTGGTACTCCAGGATCTCCTCCGGCGAGACCTCGACGTCCCCGTAGACGAGGACCTGATAGCCGCCTGAGTCCGTCATGACGACGCCGTCGTAGTCCAGGAGGCCGTGGACCCCCACCTTGAGGGCCTCCTCCCCGAAGCGCCGCTTGATAATGTAGGCGTTGGTGATGAGAATCTGGCAGTTGAAGCGATCCTTCATCTCCCTCGGGGGGATCGGCTGCTCCACGGGGTTCACTACCGGCATCAGCGCTGGCGTCTCAATCATCCCACTCCTCGTCCTGAGCCTCCCGATTCTGCCCAGAAGGTCCCTATCCCTGACCTCGAAGGACATCTCAGACCTCAAGAACTAAACCCCGGACCAAGAATATTTCTCTTTGTATTCACCAACCCTTTACCCAAGACCGATCATCACAGCCGTCTTGACTATAGGTCGCTGTAGGTAATGGATAAAAAGGTTGTAGGGCCTCGCCCTACAGCTACTCGGCTTCCTTAATGAACCTCTCGTAGATGCTCTGGACCCTCTCCGCCGCGGGTCCGCTCCCCTCGATGACCCCCGTCTCGTCCACCCGGATCTTATCCATCACAACAATGACGCCGGCCTCAGGGTAGAACCGCACCATCTTTGGGAAGACCCTCTCAAGACGTTGGGCGAGGCCCTCGAGGTTGAAGGGGCGTTCTATGGCTGAGACCTTCGCGATGGAGTGTCCGTAGAGGAAGACCCTGTGGATCCTCCCCCCCTTCTCATCCCTAACGTCTCCCAGGCAGAGGCTGAGGGTATTAGAGTCGTAGCCGAGGAGGGTTCCCTCATAGATCTTCCCCTTGACGTCCTCAACCCTGACGGTCTTCTGAACGAGCCTGACCAACTCCTCAAAAAACCTCCTACCCGCCACGACAGCCAAGTCCTACACCCGTACTAAAGGGGGAGGGAGAGGTATAAAAAGGAACTTTCCCCAGAACCCCCTTAGAAGGTTCTGCCCCTCTCCTTCAACTCCCTGATGACCTCAGCCGCCTCGCTCGACGACGAGGCCCTGGAGACGACCATCGCCCTCCTCAATAGGATCCTCTTACCACAGTGGGGGCAGGTCCTCGTGCGGTAGGAGGTCTTGGACAGGAGTAGCCTCCCGCAGTGAGGGCACCTCACGATGAGATACGCTCCCAAGCAGAACCCTCCAGGAGTTGCTCCACGCCCGGTCTGCTCAGCCAATCCACCTTGCCGACGCCCTTGGGCCTCCCCCGTTGGATGATGGAGAGCATCTCCTCCACGACCTCCTCCGGGGATAGCTCCGTCACATCGATCTCCGAGACCCGGTCCTCACCATAGGTGGAGACAGCCTCCATGAGGCAGACATCCAAGACCTCGGCTGCGACATTCTCCGCCACCTTCTCCCTCCCGTACCCCCTCGCCTCCAGCTCCTCCTTGAGCCTCCATGGATCCTTCCTCAGAACGAAGATGAAGGTCGCCCTCTCTGGATCGACGACCTCCGGGGCGTAATGTCCCTCGACGACGAGGGTGCGGTCGAGGGATGCCATCTCCTCCAGGTGGGCCTTGAGAAGCTGGAGATCCGCGACTGCCGTCTCCCTCTTCTCATCCCAGCCGAGGATCAGGCCCTCCTTCAGGGCGAGGACAGAGAGGTCAACGTGGAGGGCCTCGAGACGGCGTGCAAGGAGCCTTGAGATGGTGCTCTTCCCGACGCCAGGCGTTCCCGTGACGACGATGATCATCCCTTGAGACCCTCCACCCTCCAACTCATAAAACAGGTCACAGCCCCTTAAACGCTGATAAGGCAGCGCTGGAGGACTCCTCCTTCTTCTCCTTCAACTTTATCAAGTCGCCCAGGGTGGGGGTCCTCGGAGGCGCCGTGAAGATGGTGGTCCTCACGGTCTCCCTCGTGAGGACGTCTACCTTCAGGATCCTCTTTATCTTCTGTGCCAGGGTGCGGTCTGGGACGAACTCCTCCCTCTCCAGCTTCTTCACGGTGGAGAGCTTCTCTCCGAGGAGCTGAGCGAGCTCCTTGGGCTCCAGTCCCAGTCGCTCCCTCGCCCTGCGGATGAGGCTTCCGTACCCTTCAACGGGGACGAGGCTCTCGGCTGCCTCCACCTCATCCCTCCTCTGGGGTCGAGGTCGTGGGGGTGGGGTGGACGGCGTGGGGGTCCACTCCTCCTTGCCGAACCTCGCGCACTGCTCGCAGACGATCACCTTGGCGCCCTCTATGATACGCCTATAGGGCTTTCCCCTGATCTCCCTACCACAGACCTCGCAGCGCACCATCCTCCAGACCTCTATAAGTAAGGGTGGAGGAGATGACTTATAAACTTGGATACGATCCTTCCCCGCGTATGGAGGCCCTCCGGAGGCTCAGGGGGATCGCAGAGTACCAGTTCGGGCGGGGATGCGGGGAGGCACTCTTCCCCCCCGAAGTCAGGGTCACCCGCTCCAAGGGGACTGGAAGGATCAGGCACGTCTACCTTGGGGACAAGAGGATAGCGACGCTGAGGCCGAACGATGGACTGCTCACCCTTAGCATAGCCGGGGCGGAACTCCTCCTCTCCAAGGTGGAGGACCCAGGCTTCACCGTGACCGTTGTGGAGGGGGTGGAGCGGGATATAGCCGAGGGGAAGAGCGTCTTCGCTAAGCACGTCGTAAAGGCCGGATCTGGGATCAGGCCCGGCGATGAGGTCATCGTCGTGGATTCACGAGGCAGGGTCCTGGCCGTCGGCAGGGCCCTCCTGAGCGGGGAGGAGATGCTCGCCTTCAAGACGGGGGTGGCCGTGAGGGTTCGGAGCGGAAGGCTGAAGGGAAAAGACCGAGATGACTTGGACGAAGAGGGGTGAGGCACGGCCGCTGGGTGCAAGATTAAATCGTCTTGGGTTCTACGTCGTTATATTAATTAACGATGAACCTCTTCCAATAGATGGGTTACCCCCAGGGTGAGCGGGATTGGCGAGGATAGACTCCAGGCGGGCGAGGAGGATGATGAGGCAGCTGGGGATGAGGATGGAGGAGGTCCCCGATGTGGAGAGGGTGATCCTCCAGGGGAGGGAGAGGGAGATCGTGGTGGAGGGGCCCGTCGTGACCGTGATAGACCTGAAGGGGCAGAAGATCTTCCAAGTGACGGGGGGAAGGATCACCGAGAGGATGCTGGAGAAGGAGATTGAGATACCTGAGGAGGATGTCCAACTCGTGGCCCAGCAGGCGGGGGTCACCCCCGAGCGGGCGAGGGCCGCCCTCAGGGAGGCTGAGGGGGACCTAGCGAAGGCCATACTCCTACTGACGACAACCAAGGCCTAAGATCTTCTTCAGTTATGTTATGACCCCCTCCTTCCGCAGGGCCTCGATCTCCTCCTTGCTGTAGCCTAAGAGGTTCCTGAGGATCTCTTCGTTGTGCTGGCCCAGGGTTGGGGCGGGCGTCCAGACTCCTCCCGGCGTCTTCTCGAACTTGATAGGGAAGTTCGGGACCTGGACGACCCCCGCCGTCGGATGTTCCAAGGTCACTATCATGTTCCGGGCCTTCGTCTGAGGGTCCTCGACGGTCTGGCTCACATCGTAGACCGGGGCGACGGGGACATCGGCTGCCACCAGGGCGTCGACGACCTCCTTGACCGTCCTCTGGGCGACCCACTCCTCCAGCTCCTCCGTCCTCTCCAGCTTCTCGACCCCCATCCCCCTCAGGAGCCTCTCCCTCATCCTGGGGTCCGCCGCTATGTAGACGTAGCCGTCGGAGGCCTTGAACATCCCGAAGGTCCTGAGCAGGGCGGTGGGTGGGGTCGGGGGCTTCTCCTTCTCACCCGCCAAGGTGCGCATGAGATAGGAGGTGATAGCGACCCCCGTCTGCGAGATCATACAGTCGTACTGCGCGACATCGACCATCTGCCCCTCACCAGTGCGATCCCTGTGGCGAAGGGCGGCGAGTATAGCGATGACGGCGAAGAGGGCTGGGTCGAGGTCCCCATGCCACTCCGCCGCCCTGACCGGGGGGCCGTTGGGGTCGACGATCCGGCCGTTGAGGACCATCCACCCGCTCATCGCCGAGGCGATGGGGGCGAAGCTCGGGCGCCTTGAGTAGGGACCTGTCCTCCCGAAGCCCGAGAGGGTCGCGTAGATGATATCTGACTTGACCTTCTTCAGCTCCTCGTAGCCCAGGCCGAGCCTCTCCATCGTCCCCGGCTTGAAGTTCTCCACGACGACATCGGAGTCCCTTAGGAGCTGGAAGAAGATCTCCTTCCCCTTCGGGTGCTTCAGGTTCAGGGTCATGCCCTTCTTATTCCGGTTGAAGAAGAGGTAGACGGCGCTCATCCCCCCGTAGAGGGGTGGGTAATACCTCGTCTCATCGCCCCAGGGAGGCTCGATCTTTATGACCTCCGCACCCATATCCGCCAACAACATCGTCGCATAGGGGCCGAAGTAGACATGTGTCAAGTCCAGGACCCTGACATCTTCAAGAATCTTAGCCATATTCTTTCACCCCGCCACTTAATTCTCTCTTTAGGACGAGATGGAGATAAATTAATTTTATGGGTCAACGCGCTCGAGAGGGAGTTAGATAGGACTTCTCCCCTCCAGCCTCGACGAGTGTAAAGGGAGACATGCTTCTTTTTAAGGTGAGAATAGCTATCCTTAATGGATTGAGATGAGGATTAGGATAGTGAGCGCCATAGTCTATCGGAGACCCGAAGGGGTGTCGAGGGAGGAGCTGGAGAGGAGGCGGAGGGAGTACTTCGAGAAGAGGAAGAAGTTGTTTAAAGTATGTCCTGGAACCGAGATAGACTCCATCGGCATAGAGCGGGGTCCCTCCTCGATCGAGTCTCGATACGATGAGATACTCGCGATCCCGGAGATCGTCAAGAGGGTGAAGGAGGCTGAGGAGGAGGGCGTGGACGCCTGCGTCATCAACTGCTTCGGGGACCCCGGGGTCAGGGCGAGCAGGGAGGTGGTGAAGATCCCCGTCGTCGGACCCTGCGAGGCATCACTGCTGGTCGCCGCATCCCTCTGCAACAAGTTCTCAGTCATCACGGTCCTCAAGAGCGTCATCGGAATGATAGAGGAGAACGCGAAGATCTACGGCATCTCAGAGAAACTCGCCTCCGTCAGGGCTGTCGACATACCCGTCCTTGAACTCCACAGCGACCCGGAGAGGACGGCTAAGGCCCTCGCCGTCGAGGGGAGGAAGGCCTTAGAGGAGGACGGCGCTGAGCTGCTCGTCCTGGGCTGCACAGGCATGACAGGGATGGCTGAGAGGCTCTCCAAGGAGTTGGGGGTCTATGTCATCGACCCTCTCCCGACTGCTGTGAAGTTCGCCGAGACCCTCGTAGCCCTTGGGCTGAGCCACAGCAAGCTCGCCTTCCCTAAGCCACCGGAGAAGGAGAGATACCTTTAATCTCATCTGATGTCCTGAGCCCCTTCCTTTTTTAAGTCCTCGTCTTCCAGTGATTTCCGCTCACTGGGCTGGGGGAGGTTCTGGGATCTCTTCTCAAGCCAGCGTCCGACTTCCATCAAGATGGAGAAGGGGAGACCGACCATGAGACCCCAAAGTATTATAGCCGCCAGGAGGTAGGTGAGGGATAACTCAAACCCCTGGAAGGTGGAGATGAGGGTCATAACCGTGCCGATAACCAGCCAAAGGCGTGAGGCCTCCTTCAGGTAGATATGTAACCGCAAAACCCCAACCTCTTCCCTGATTTCTTCTTCGAAGGGGTAAATAATCCTTTCTGATCCCCATCACGGCATCATCAGCGCCTTGTAGAAGAAAGGAAGGGTTAGAGGTTAAATTGGGGAACGTAGGAGAAGAGTCGCCTACTCTTCCTCGAAGCCTGGGAGGACCCTCTTCTTCTTCGGGGGCTTCCTGTAAGCCAATTTGCTTTGTGAGAGACCCACATCAACGAAGAGCTGAGCCAAGGCCAGAGCCAGACCCTCCCCCTCGAGCACGGGTACGCCGAGTTCCTCCTGCAGCCTCTTCGCATACCCCGTCAAACCCGTACATCCCAGAATGAGCACCTGGGCCCCCTCCGACAGGGCCTTCTTGGCGTTCTCCAAGAGCACCTTGTAGGTCCTCTCGGGGTCCTTCCTGAGTTCGAGCACCGTTATACCACGGGGGTAGATCCTCGCCACCTTCTCGCCCAATATGGAGGCTATCGCCCTCGCGGCCTCCCCTGGCCCCACGACGGGGATGTCCAGAGCCTCCTTCGCGGCCTTGACGCCGGGGTCCATCATGCAGCTGACGACGACCGCATCGTACCCGTTCTTCTCGGCCCACTCCGCCTTCTTCACCACGAAGGGGGCGGCCATCACGTCGTCATACCTGGATTCTATGGAGGCAGGGCCGTAGTCTATGAAGACAAAGTCGACCTCCGTATCCGGCCTGACATAGTTCCCGACCCTCTTCCTCACGTCCTCCTTCTTTATGAACTCCTTGGATATGATCGGCACGACAACACAGATCTTCATCCCATTCCACCTGCATCAATAGATCCCCTATCTCATTTAAAGAATTTCCCAGAGGGAGGGGCTCATTAAGAGTCTCTCTGTTGGAAAAGATTAATCCTCTATCTCTCAGTCATTCAAAGGTTTTAAAATCAATTTTTCGAAGAGCCTCAAAGCATGAATCATTTTAAATACTCCCTGTGAAGTAGAGAGTGGAGGGATTGAGATGGGAAGGCTACTTAAGAAGGAGGACATTCTTGCCTACGCCATCGCCAGCACGGCCCTCTCCACGGGAGGAGGAGGGGTAGGCCCCTCCTTAGAGCGCGTTGAGAAGATGTACGACGAGGCCATGGCGAGGGGCGCGAAGCCGGAGCTCATCGACCTGAAGGAGGTCCCTGACGATGCCATCGTCACCTCCGTCGTGGGGACGGGAGGCGGCGTCTCCTCTGAGATGAAGATGCGCTGGGGGAGCAGAGGGGGAAGACTACATAGGGATCTCCCCTTCCTCTACGACCCAGAGGCCCTCAGAGACAAGATCTTGGAGAATGATGCCACCTGGTGTCCGCTCAACTCCTGGTCAGAGATCCCTGAGCCGGGGAATTACCGAGATATGGCGCGTAAGAGGCTCATGGAGATCTTGGGCGTGGACAAGTTCTTCTCGGATCTCTTCTTCGAGATAAGCCCCATGAACACCAGAAGCCTATGCACCATGTCCCTTGAGGGGATGAAGGCGATCGACGCCACCTGCGCCGGATACAGGGCGGCTCCTGAGATCTCTCAGACCGGGCTGAACCTCGCGAATGTGAAGTGCACCCCCGCGGTTGTGGCGACCCGGTGGGGGGATCTCATCGTATTCGAGAAGGTACTGTGCTACCAGAGAGCTGAGGAGCTCATCGAGGGCATCTCCACCTACTCCGGCGGGAGCGCTGGAGGACCCTTCGCCCTCACGGGGAAGGAGGCGAAGAAAGGGGCCATCCCCGGGTGCATCTCCTTCACGATAGATATCGGGAAGGCCATCCTGAAGGCGAGGGAGTCCGGGGACGACATAACCGAGGCGATCTTGGACGCCGCCAAGGGTAGGGCCTACAAGCTCTTCGAGGGAAAGATCGCTGAGTACTGGCAGGACCACAAGTACTCCTTCATCTGGGGGATGGCGAAGTTCAAGGGCACAGGCGAGTACGCTGGACACAGGTTCAAGGCGTGGTATAAGAACGAGTTCCACATCTCCTGGCTCGACGACAAGCCCTACGTCACCAGCCCAGATGGGATCAACGTCATCGACCCGAAGACGGGGTGGGGACTCGCGAACTTCTGGCCCGCTGAGTGGGAGCCCGGGAGGGAAGTGGTGATCATAGGCGTGAAGAACGATGAGCGCTGGGAGACGCCTATGGGCCTGAAGCTCTTCGGCCCACAACACTTCTTCTTCGACATAGAGCACGTCCCAATAGACCAGTTGGTAAAGCGGTAGCTCCATATCCCTCACGTAAGCAGGATCTCCCCCCTCTTTTTTACGAGAAAAGGGACAAAGGGAGATTTCTCTCGTTTCATCATAACAATCTTTTAATCGACTAAAGGACAATAATTAGGAGGTGATTGAGCATGGAAGTTCTGGAAGCTATAAAGACGAGGAGGAGCGTTAGGAGCTTCAAGAGAAAACCCATCCCCGACGAGGATGCGATAAAGATACTGGAGGCCGCGAGGTGGGCTCCCTCAGGGGGGAACAGACAGCCCTGGACCTTCATCTACGTAAAGGACCCCCAGGTCCTCAGGATGGTGAAGAACTGCTCACCGGGGTTCTATGGAGACGCCGCCGCGGCGATAGTGATAGGTGTCGAGGGCGGGGCCAGGGAGATAAGCCTCCTCGACGTCGGCTTCGCCGCCGAGAACATATGCTTGGCGGCCCATGCCCTGGGGATCGGGAGCTGTCCCATAGCCTCCTTCATAAAGGAGTCGATAAAGAGGATCGTCGACGCCCCTGAGGGCTGGGAGCCGATACTCATCGTATCCCTGGGATACCCAGATAAGATGCCCGCTCCTCCACCCAAGAAGCCCCTCTCGGAGGTCGTCTACTTGGACACCTTCGGGAAGCGATGGGAGAAGCTGGAGGGGAGATGAGATGGAGGAGAAGCTGGAGGACCGCTTCTTCGACCTCCTATTGCGAACACTCAACTACGCGATGGAGTTCGTGAACGAGAGGAGTTACGCCTCCCTCAGATTCATGGACCTCTTCAGCAGTCTCCTGGAGCTACAGCCCCTGATAAAGGAGATCTCCGAGGACGAGTTCTATGAGAAACTAAGGGAGAAGATCAAGGCGAGGCGCCTAATGGGGGATCGAGAGACAAGATCGAAGCTACAAAGCGAACTCCTCCAGATGTTCATCGATGAATGGAAGAGGAGAACCTCCAAGAAGTCCTGATGCACCTTGAATACTACTTCCCCAATAAAAAATCAAGGGGTAAAAATAAATATAACTATTTCCTTCCTAAGGCGGGGAAGACGATATGCTGGCGGTAAACTATGTAACAGAGATGATATATCAAGGAAGGGCCTTCCAGCTAAGCTTTCTGATACTCGTGGGCATACTGACGTACATCTCCTACTACATAACAAAGAGGGGGAAAGAATGGACCATCCGGCCCATAGAGGCATTAGACGCAATAGACGAGGGGGTAGGTAGAGCGGCTGAGACGGGTAGGCCCATACTTGTCTTGCCTGGCATCAGTGGTCTAGGTAGTGCACAGACCTTGGCCGGTCTAACGGTATTTGGTGAAATAGCTCAAAGAGCCGTCGAGATAGGTATCACTCCCTATCTCATCACATCCAGTACCGATGTCGTTACAGCCTCGGAGGCGATAATTAGGCAGACGTTAGAGGCTGTAGGAAAACCGGAGTTATATCAACCAGGGAGATACATAAAATGGTATGGATCAGGGCAGTTCGTATACGCAGTAGGGGCTGCTGGACACATAATGCAGGAGAAGCCCGCATTCGTCTCCGCGATTGGATTCTTCTTAGCGGATGTAATAGTCACAATGGAGACCGCGACGAGGGTTGGCTCACTGATCGTAGGTGGGACCACGGATCAATCGGCTACCCCCTTAATGGCCATGCTATCTGATTACCTACTCATCGGGGAGGAGATGTATGCTGCCTCGGCTGTCCTCACAAAGGACAACGTGGCGGCGGGGACGTTAGCCGCTGAGGACTTGATTAAAGTGATACTGCTGATTCTAATGGTTGTTGGGTGCTTAGCCTGGGCTGTGGGCTCCAGATACATCTACAATCTGATGGGGGTGTAGATCATGTCGACCACTCTTGCATACATTAGAGCCTATATAGGGAGGATCGTGGTAGTCGTATGCTGCTTAGGGATCCTCGCAGGCTACTACTTCACATCGCCTACGGTAGGAGGAGTTTCCGACGAGCTTTACACATGGAACATGTGCATCAGCAG
>PIYN01000006.1 GCA_003601775.1 Candidatus Bathyarchaeota archaeon | reverse complement strand
CGGAGAGGCCGCCGAAGTAGTGGACGAGGAGGCCCCCGACGGTCGGCGCCACGATGCTGAAGAGCTGTATGATAGTCGTCCTCATCCCGTATCCGGTCGCCCTATCATGGTCGGAGAGGCTGTTGGCTATGATGATGCTCTGGGTCCTGAAGACGAGAGCCATGGTCAGCGACCCTAAGATCATGGCCACGATGATCCACCTCCAGTCCTGGGCGAAGGCATAAAAGGAGACAGAGAGGACCTGAACTAACATGCCGAGGATCAACATCTTCTTAAGACTATACATGTCACAGAGCCAGCCAGCAGGGATGGCGATGAGGGCGCTGACGGCGGAGCCTATGGCCCGGACGGTGCTGAGCTGGAAGGGCGTCGCACCAAGGGCGACGATGTAAAGGTTGGTGAAGTTCATGACGAGGCGGGAGAGGAAGGAGGCAAAGATACCCCTGATGAGAAGGACGTAGTAGTTCTTGGATTGTTCACGGAGGAAACTCCTGAAGCGGTCTAAGATCACCATAAGCGCTCTGTCCTCTCCGACTTCCTACATTATGCCCTCGGATGATTTTAAAGGATTTTGTTCTTCAGTAACTCCTCGACGGCCTCGCCTCAGGAACTATTCCTCTACGACGAGAAAAAGAGGAGTTAGGGGCTCGTTTCTTCACCAAGAGCCTCTGCGTTCCAGCCAGGCCTTAGTATCAGGGTGTAGGTCCTCCCACTCACTCACGTACTCCCTCACCTTCTCAGCGAGGGCGATGGTCTCCAAGTACCCCTGGGCCTTAATGACCTCCCGCACCTCCTCCTCCGTCCTGTGCCTCGCCGGCCACTCATCGACGTTGGCCACCCTGAGGATGAGGCGGGAGTAATTGGCGGCGGCATTGCGCATATACCTGAGCTCCACCTTATCCACGGTGTCGTAGCGGGTGTGACCATAGCCCCTCCCACCCCTCCGGACCCAGGCCTCGAGGTCCCCTCCGCTCCCCGTCGGGACCCCCTTGAGGAAGAAGGGCCAGTGGTCGCTGTAGGGACTCACCCTCTGACCTATCGGGACCTCCGCCTTCATCTCCTCCGCGAACCTCCTGAAGAGGGGCTCCAACTCCGGTAGGCCATGGAGGATGACGCCCTTCCGCCCCGCGCTCCCGGCTGCGTCGAGGTTCAGCATGAACCTCAGCCGGGGCAGCTCGTCTTCGTGCTGCTCGACGTAGGCCTTGGAGCCGTAGAGGCCGATCTCCTCGACGCCGAAGCAGAGGAATCTAATGCGCCTCTTGATCCTCTCCCTGACCTTGTTGAGGACCCGGGCCATCTCCATGACGACGCAGGCCCCTGAGCCGGAGTCGATGGCGCCCTGGGCGATGTCATGCCCCTCGTAGTGGGCCCCGACGAGGACGTACTCCTCCTCCCCGCTGGTGCCTGGGATGTCAGCCACGACGTTGAAGCTCGTCTGCTCCACGTTCCTATCTGTCGTCTTGAGGTGGAGCCTCACCCTCCCCTTCCGCTTCAGTAGGCGGACGAGGAACTGACCATCCTCGTAGGAGAGCCCGACGGCGGGGATGATGGGGGAGACGCCCCCGGTCGGCGGTCCATAGGCGGGGTAGTGGTTCATGAAGATGAAGCCCTTCGCCCCGGCGAGGATGCTCCTATGGAACTTCTCGGTCCTGTGGAGGGGCCTCCTCATCCCCACGGGGGTGCGGCTCGTCACCATGACGATGTTCCCCTCGATCTCCTTCTTCCGCTTCTCGTACACCTCTATTGGCCCATCGCCGAGGTAGACGAGGTCCGCCTCGACCTCAGCCGCCAGGGTATGGGGGAGGGAGATGCACTCCAACTCCTTCTCGATGGGTTCGACGATCCTCAAGGTGGCCTTCCCCCGGACCCAGCCAGGGATCTTAAAGGTCTCAAAATGGGCGTCCTCAAGGCCGTAGCTCCTCAACTTCTCCACCATGTACTCCACGGCCCCCCTATCACCCGGCGTCCCGGGGAATCTGCTCCCGAACTCGTCGCAGAGGACGATGAGGTTATCCATCGGCTCAGAACTCGTGTAGACCTCGCCAAGGATCTCCTTATCCACATCCAAGTAGGGATTAGCCACCATCCGTATCCACCAAAAAGAAGGAGAGGGGAGATATATTTAATCCCTTATTCTCTGGCGGGATAAAGGGTTTTAAGAGAGGGGTTAAGAGTTGGTCTTGGATGCGTGGGGGATCGGGCTTGGACTTGTTGATCTTCACGGATAACCCTGGGACGAGGGAGACCCGCCTAGTCCACGAAGAGGCCCTGAGACGGGGGTTGAGGGTCGAGGTGAAGACGCCTTGGGACCTCTCGATCCCCGGCTCCCTCCCCAGAGACATGGGGCTCGTCTATGTGCCCAGCAACATGTTCCATAGGGGGTCGACCTTCGAGCTCGTCAATCGGTTCCTCATATTAGAGGAGCTGGGACGTGAGGCGGTCATCATCAACCCCCTGATGAGCCTGTTACGGTACTCTAAGGAGCACCTCACCCTGAAGGCAGGGAGGATTGGGTACTCCCATCCGAGGACGCTGGTGACGGAGAGCATCGAGAAGGCCTATGAGTTCGCCTCCGAGCTCCTGGACGAGGGGAAGGATGTAGTCCTGAAGCCCGTCTGCCGGGCCCGTGGGGTCGGAGTGACCCGCCTCTCGGAGATAAGGTGCCGGGAGGACCTCATGCAGTTCCTCGCCTGGTACTCGCGGAGACATGGGGCGGGGGTCTTCTACCTACAGGAGTTCGTGGAGAACCGGGGGTACGATGTCCGCGTCTTCGTCGTCGATGGGGAGGTGGTGGGGAGGATGAAGCGCTCCAACCCTGGGGATTGGAGGTATAACGCGAGCAGGGGGGGAGTAGCGGAGCCCTTCGAGGACCCGGTCTACGACGAGTTGGCGATAAGGGTGGCGGAGGCGATGGACCTCAAGATCACTGGGGTGGATGTCCTCCCGGGGAAGGATGGCACCCCCTACGTCTTGGAGGCGAACTGCTACCCGGGGTATACACACCTCATGGCGGCGACGGGGATACCGATATACGAGAAGATCGTTGATTTCTTCCAGAGGACTCTGAAGAGATAGGGGTTGTTATCCCCCTCCCTATGGCTCCGATGAGACTTCAGGCTCTGCACTTCTTCATCTCGCCTTCTCCTTAGGTTCCCTTAGGAAGAGTAAGAAGATCATCACCGCTATGCCCCTCAATACGATGCTCAGTTGGAAGGGGAGGGAGGGGGAGAGGTTCTCATAGAGGTATCCTCCGACCCAGGAGGAGGGTATGCCTATCGCCCCGGTTATCGCCCCTATCAATCCCATCATACTCCCCCTGACCTCCGAGGGGACGAGGTCCGCGATGAGGGCCTGCCAAGTCGGTCCACCCATAAAGCCCCAGACCATCCCACCGAAGCCAGACCCGACTCCCCCCAAGGCCCTGGATAGAAGAACTCCGATGAAGCCGTTAGAGTTTAGGAAGCCGATTAGGGATAGCAGGGACAGGATATGGGAGATCAGGATGCAGGATTTACGGCCGACCCTATCCGCGAGGAAGCCCGTGGGGGTTGTGATGACCGTAGATACGAGAGAAAAGAGAGTGCCCGCGACCCCCCACTCTGTTTTGCTTAGGCCGATGACCTCGACGGCGTAGATGACCATAAAGGACATGGAGAGGCGAGAGGCGAAGCTGGTGAGGCCTCCCACGATTATGAGGACCCAGATCCCTCTGGGCATCCTCTTCAACCTATGGGCGATGGATACTCGCTCCCTCGGCTCGTCGCAGCCCTTCTTCGCCCTCCCACCTCCTCCCCGGGTCTCGGTGATGAATCTCCACTGAATGATGGCGACGGCCAGCAGTCCGATCTCGTTGATTATCAGGCAGAGGCGCATGCCTGGTATGACCCCCATCGAGTCCATGAGGATACCTCCGAGGGGCATGGTGAGGATTCTGGGTATGGAGGTCAGGGTCCTATAGGCTCCGTAGCCGGTCGCCCTCGTCTCCAGGGGGAGCGACTCGATGATGATAGCGTTGTAGGCGGGTATATCGAGGGTGGAGAGGGAGTCTATGAGTATCCCGGGGATGAGGAGGAACCAGTGATCGGCGAGGATGTAGATGACGGGAGGTATGCACCGGATGAAGGAGCCGTAGATGATGATCTTCCTCCTCCCGAAGCGATCAGCTATGACTCCCCCCGGAACTTGGAAGAGGAGGAGGGTGGCCGACTGCATCATCATGAGCATCCCCAGAATCTCCTTGGAGGCACCAAGTTCCAAGATGTAAAGGGACTGGAAGGCCCACCATAGTGTCCCACCGAACATGAAGATGAACTCAGAGATTGTTAAGACGATCATGTTCCTATTGGAGAAGATCTGTCGGAGGGTTGAGGAAAAGGAGGTCATCGCGAGCACCTGACCTACAGGGATTTTATAGTGCTTTCTCTGCCTCCCTTATATTTCATATCCCATAAGGTATGATGTTGAATACCATCGATCTCTTTAAGAGACCCCTGAGTTGATGAGGAAGCCTCATCTCGAGGCAAGAAATATGGGGTTTACCTCTCCTTTTCCTTAGGCTCCCTTAAGAAGAGGAGGAAGATCACCATCGCGGAGGCCTGAACAGCCATATTCAGTTGTATGGGGAGTGCTGGGTAGAAGTTCTCGTAGAGATACCCACCAATCCATGGGGCGGGTGTGCCCAAGGCCCCGGTCATCGTCCCTATCAACCCCATCACACGCCCTCTTTTCTCCGGTGGAACGATATCCGCTATGAGGGCCTGCCAGGTTGGTCCGCCCATAGTCCCCCAGACCATCCCACCGAAACCGGAGCAGACGCCTCCGATGAGCCTGGAGATAAGAGCCTCCTTGAAGTTATTGGAGTTGATGAAGACGAGGTTGGAGAGGAGCGATAGACCGTGGGAGGCCAAGATACAGGATTTACGACCAATCCTATCTGCAAGAAAGCCCGAGGGGATCTGGAGAGTCGTGGAGACCAGTCTAAAGAGGGAGTTGAGGAACCCCCACTCGGTTTTTGTCAGCCCAATAACCTCGACTGCATAGACGACCATGAAGGAAAAGGATAGATTCACCGCGAAGGAGGTGAGACCACCCACCAGAATGAGGACCCCGACAGTCCTTGGCAGCCCCTTCAGACCCTGAATAAGGCCCTCCTCCCTGCTCTCATCCCCCTCAGCCACTTGATCACTCCTCGTCTCAACGATGAACCTCCAGAGGATTAGAGCATAGAATATCAGCAAGACCTCATTAAGCACCAGGCAGAGACGCACGCCGAGGAGGACACCCTTCATATCTATCAAGAAGCCGCCCAGAGGAGCCGTGAAGATCCCCGGTATGGAGATCAGGGCGCTATAAATCCCCCACCCACCTCCCCTAACCTCAGGAGGAAGGGAGTCGGCGAGCAGAGCATTCCAGGCAGGCATATCTATAGAGGCGAGAGAGTCCATCAGGATCCCCGGTATGAGGAGCAGCCAATGATCTGAGAGGATGTAGATAATCGGAGATACGCATTTAAGGAAGGAGGCGAGGACGATAACCCTTCTCCTCCCAAGACGGTCTGCCAGGATCCCGCCTGGGATCTGGAAGAGGAGCATGGCTACCGACTGGAACATCATGAGTATCCCCAGGACCTCCTTTGAGGCGCCGAGTTCAAGGATATAGAGGGATTGGAAGGGCCACCAGAGGGTCCCGCCAAAGAGGAAGAGTACGTCTGCTATCGTTAAGACTATCATGTTTCTGTTAGATAGGATCTGCCTAAGGGTTGAGAGGAAGGAGGACACCATGAGCACCAATTCCAAAGGGGTTAGATGGTGTTTTTCTTGCCTTCCTTATGTCCCATATCCTTCTAAAAAGGTTGAAAGGTAGGCGCTGGGTTCGCTATCTCCTCCTGAAGACCTCCCTCGTATGTCGAAGATCACTCTTCTCCAGTTCCCTCACCGTCGCGGCTATGAGCCTCGCCACGTTCTCCAAGTCCCTCAGCGAGATCACCTCATTAGGGGAATGCATGTACCTATTCGGCACCGAGATGAGCCCCGTGATCGTCCCACCCCTCAAGACCTGTAGGGCCCAAGCATCCGTCCCACTCCCGGCTGGGACGGGCTCAATCTGGTAGGGGATGCCTTCCCTCTTTGCAACCTCCTCCATGAGCTCCCAGAGCGCCCTGGTGAAGTTGGCGCCGACGGCGATGGCGGGTCCCTCCCCCAACTTGACGTCACCGACACGGCTCGGCTTCACACCTGGGGCCACTGCGTGGGTCACATCAGAGACTATAGCACACCAAGGGGCGATGTTAAAGCCCGAGACCTGGGCACCCCTCAGACCTATCTCCTCCTGGACCGTCGCCACCACGTAGAGCTTCAACTTCTCCGGCGGGTCCTCGGCGAGGATCTCCAGGGCCTTGATGAAGGAGGCGACGGCGCAGGCGTCGTCGAAGCCCGCTCCGACTGCCAAGTCGGAGTCCCCTTGGGCCTTCCCCAGGCGGGAGACGGGGGAGTCTATCGTCATGACGCAGCCGGGTCTGACGCCCCAGCCCTCCGCCTCCTCCCTGTTCTTCGCCCCAAAGTCTACGTGTAGCTCCTCGAACTTGACCGCCTTGGTCCGCTCCTCCCTCTCCACGAGGTGGGCTGGCCTCGCCCCGATAGTCCCGACGACGTAGGAGTCTGGGTCGTTCCCCGTCCAGATCTTGACCCTCGCCCCGTAGATGACCCGTGGGTCCCACCCCCCGACGGGGCTGAAGTAGGCGAAGCCCTTCTCATCCACATACTTCACCATGAAGCCTATCTGGTCGTAGTGCCCCGCGAGCATCACCGATCGCTCGCCCGATCCGAGGGTGCCGATGACATTCCCGATGACATCTACGGAGACTGTGTCACAGAACTGGGAGAAGTACTCCACGACCCGCTCCCTCCGTTGATCCTCGAAACCCGTGACCCCTGGCCTATCCACGATATCCTTTAAGACGGAGAAGATCTCCATCTTAACCACAATCGACTACAAGTAGAGTATGGAATAAAAAGATGATGGGGCAAAGTGTTCTTTATTTCCTTCTTCTCTTCCTGCTCTCCTTTGTTCGTGACCAGTCTATCTCCAAGGTCTCCGGGTCGATCGCCACTCCGTAGATCTCCAAGGCCTGTTCTAAGGTTATGTACTCGTTCTTAACGTCCCACAGTACCCGCTCCGGGTCCCTCTTCAAGGGATCACCCCATCCACCTCCGCCGCCTGTGCGGAGGCTCACCATATCGCCCCGCTCCATCTTGAAGGCGGCGATCTTCCTCATCCTCTTGGGTGGCTCGCCCTTCTTGTATATGATGAAGTAGTTGGGGGTCCCCTTCATGCCGCCGTTGACCCCCCAGGGAGGGAACTTCGATCGCCCCGCCGTGACTGTGAGGCTGGCCTCGCTGCATAGGACCCTGTATTCTCTTATGACCCCGAAGCCTCCCCTGAACTTGCCGTGGCCTGTGCCATCCTCCGTGTTCAGGGCGTACCTCTCCACCAAGATAGGTGTTCTCCGTTCATAGACCTCGCTCGAGGCGATGTAGGTCTCGCCGTCCCCACAAGCGACTAACCCGCTCTCGCCGTCCATATCATAGCCCGCCCCCCATCCGCCGGGCTGGGGCTCGACGATCGCGAAGGGCTCGCCAGTTCTGTCATCCACGCCTCCGAGTATCGTCGCCTCTATCGATAGGAAGTGCCCCGCGGTCAGTCTATCCGGGACATGCGGGGCAAGGGCCTTCCACAGGAGATCGGTTGTATAGGACATGCCCTCCCAGAAGGTCGATGTAGGAGCCGGCCTCTGGGGATTGAAGATCGTCCCCTTGGGCGCGATGACCTTGATCGGCTTGAAGAAGCCCCCGTTGGGGTGGGCGTGGGGGTCGATTATCGCCATGTAGGTCTCCCTAACGCCGGATATCGTAGCGGGATAGGGGGAGTTGACGGGTCCTCTGGCCTGCTTATCGCTGCCCGTGAAGTCCACTATGAAGTCCTCATCGGTCACATCGACCCTCACCTTGACGTAGATCGGTTCGTCGGTTATCCCATCGTCGTCCATCCAGTCTTCGGCCTCAAAGGTCCCCTTCGGAAGAGCCTTGAGCCTAAGCCTGGCGTACCTCTCCCCATCCTCCAGCAGTTTATCCATGGCGCCGAGTACTGTATCCAAGCCGTATTTCTCTACCAGGCTCCTCACCCTCCTCGCCGCCACCTTCATCGAAGCCACCTGCGCCTCCATATCTCCCAGGACGAACTCCGGAAGCCTTGAGTTAAACCTGATTATATCTATCACATCCCTGTTCGGCTCCCCCTCAACGTAGAGCTTCACGCAGGGCAACTGCAATCCCTCCTGATATATCTCCGTGGAGTCCGAGGTCCAACTCCCAAAGTGCATCCCCCCGACCTCGCTCCAATGCCCCTTCGCGGCCGCGAATCCCACTCTTCGATCATGATAGAAGATGGGCATCACGAGTGTGACATCGTTGAGGTGTGTGCCTGAGTCGTAGGGGACATTACTGACGAATACGTCACCTGGCTGTATGTCCCCTCCCCACTTCTCCACCACCTCCTTGGCGGCGAAGTCTAAGACCCCCGTGAATCCCGGTACTCCGGGCGCCTGGGTCACTATATTTGTTCCACTGGAGTCTATGAGCCCCACGGCGTAGTCAAGCACCTCGTAGATTACTGGGCTCTTCGCCGTGCGCCCCCAGGAGTAGAACATCTCCTCTGAGGCGACGATCAGGCCGTTCTTTATGATCTCTAAGGTGAAGGGATCCAGTCTCCTCTCCTCTTCCATCATCTCACCCTCCCGATTATGATATTCCCGTACCTATCTACAACGGCCTCTTGCGCGTGGAGGACGATTATCGTCGCCGTCGGGTCCTCCAATATAGCCGGCCCCCTAATAGTCGCCCCTCTCCCAAGCTTCGTCCTGTCATAGACGGGGAGCGTCTCATACCCCCCATTAATGTATACACTCCTCTCAGCGAGAAACGCCTCTTCAGGATCCAACTCGTCCTCAGGTAGCTCGCTCAGCTCCAGCTTCCTGACCTTCTTTACCCCTATGACCTGGAAGTTCACGATCTCAACGGGGTCCCCGACCAGCTTGAACTCGTACTCCCTTTCATGGGCCTCGTGGAAGCCTTCGATCGTGGCATCCACGTCCTCCCTGCTGAGTCCCCCGGATTTGACCGGCACCCTCACCGTATGCTCCTGACCATAGTACCTCATATCCGCGTATCTCTCAAGGATTATCGGCCCCTCTATGCCCTCTGACTTAAAGACTTCGAGGATCTCCTCCTCCAGTTCCCCATACACCCTGTTCATCGTCTCCACGGCGTCGGGCGAGTCCAGCCTGGTTATGTATGTTTGGATCGTGCTGTGGACTATGTCGGTGTTGAGCATCCCCCAGGCGGAGAAGACCCCGGGTGGGATGGAGGGGATGACTATCCTCCTGATCTCCAGTTCCTCGGCTATGAAGGGGGCGAACATGGGACCTGAGCCCCCGTAGGCGATCAGTGTGAAGTCCCTTGGGTCGTATCCCCTCTGAATCGAGACCAGACTTATGGCGTACGCGGCATTATCGTTCGCCAACTTTATAATCCCCTCAGCGGCCTCCTCGACGGAGACATTGAGCCAATCGGCGATCTTCTTCACAGCCCTCACGGCTAGATCGCGATGGATCAAGAGCTCGCCCCCCAAGAGGTACTTGGGGTTCAGCAGCCCAGTGACCACGTACGCATCTGTCAGCGTCGGGTCCTCGCCGCCCCTCCCGTAACACGCTGGGCCCGGATCTGCTCCAGCCGCCTTCGGGCCCACCTTCACCCTTCCGACCGGGTCTATCCATGCGATGCTGGTCCCCCCGTTCCCCACCTCAACGGTCCTGATCACGGGGACCATGACAGGGTAGCCGGGCCTAAATCGATCCCTCTCGACATAGTATTCTGTCGTCACCTCTGGGGTTAGGCCCTCAACCAATGAGGCCTTGGTCGTCGTGCTCCCTCCGTCCAGAGCGATTATGTTCTTCTCACCGATGATGCTGGCGACCCCTATAGCCCCTATCACCCCGGCTATGGGGCCGGACTCTATCGTGTAGATGGGGAACTTACGCGCGTATTCGAAGGGGACCATCCCCCCGTTTGAGACCATGGCCATGAAGGTGGTACCACCATTTGAGAGAGCATCCTGTAGCCTTCCCAGATATCTATCCAGGATCGGGAGGACATAGGCGTTAAGAGTGGCCGTGGAAAAGCGTTCGTACTCTCTCCACTCCCTCGTGACCTCATGGGAGAGGACGAGGGGTACGGTGGTCATACCTCTTACGATCTCTCCCGCCCTCCGCTCGTTATCAGGATTTGCGTAGGAGTTGAGGAAGGCGATACAGAGGGCTTCAACTCCCTCCTTAAGGAGCCTCTCGGCGGCCTCCACCACCTCTTCCTCCTCAAGCTCCTTTAGGACCGTCCCGTCTGCCATGACCCGCTCATCGATCTCCAGTCGGAGGCACCTTGGAACCAGGGGCTCCGGCTTCTTGTACCTGAAGTTGTACATATCCCGCCTATTCGCCCTCTGAAGCCCCAGCACATCCCTGTGGCCCTTCGTCGTTATCAGACCCACCTTTACCCCCTTCCTCTCGATAATCGCGTTTATGACCACCGTCTGCCCGTGGATTATCTGCCCGATCTCCAAGGGGGGAATGCCACTCCTTTTCACGCACTCGATAACGCCGGCGGAGAGGTCCCTTGGAGTGCTCTCCACCTTCACCCATTTCAGCTCCTTGGTGGAATCATCGTAGGCTACGAGATCCGTGAAGGCCCCCCCTATGTCTATACCTACCCTCATAAGATCACGCCTTTCAATTAAAAGGCAAAATTAAAGATACTTATAACTAATGATGAGAGAGCACTCCTTCCGAAGGATGGAGATTTCGAGCCAGCGTCGTTGATAGGAAGTTATATATACAATCTAATCCTAAAGAAAGATGGAGATTGACTTATTGACAACAGAGAGATTGGAGATCAGAGACGTCGGCTTAGAGGAGATGGACCATCTAATTAACCTCTGTATCCCACCGGACAGAAGGGATGATCCCTTGTTCATTGAGGGTATGAAGGAGAAGAGGAGGTGGGCGGCGCAGCTCATAGAGAGGTATGGGAGCATAGCGAAGTTGGCCTACCTGGACTCGAAGCCCATGGGGTTGATCCAGTATCAGCCTCTCCTCGGGGATAGGCTGGTTGAGATAACCTGTATATTCGTCCCGGAGGAGGAGAATCTCAGGAAGGGGATAGGGAGGTCCCTATTGAAGGCCCTAATGAAGGAGATGAATGAGGTAAAACCCTTCTTCAATAACAAGCCTCCCCTCGCCTTCGTGACGTGGGCCTTTCAGGTTCCGGGGAGGTACCCCCAACACGAGTTCTACCGGAGGATTGGGTTCAAGAGGATGAGGGAGGAGAACCCCTTCTTCCTCTACTATCCCTTGGAGGAGGGGTACGTCCATCGCCCAAAGAGGGGGGAGTTCATCCCCCAAGAGGAGGATAGGGGGAAGGCATTAATCTTCTATGACCCGTCATGCCCCTTCTGCATCTACTTCTCCGAGGTCATCAAGAGGGCGATAAGGAAGGTCGCCCCTGAGATCCCGGTAAGGACGATAAACATGTTCGAGGAGTCGGAGGAGGCGAAGAAGAGGGGGCAGGTCCCCTTCTGCGCGGTCAACGGAAGGCCGATCCAGGCGTCCTTCATGGACAGGGAGAACTTCCAGAGGGAGGTCAGGGAGGCACTGACCCCTCCATAGGACAGGGGGAAGCCCGATTCTGTTAAGGACTCAGCGTCAGCCCTCTGAAGATTGGACGTCCATATACTCCATCGTATCCGGGGACGACCTTAACCCTGTCCAGGCGTATGTCGAGGATCGCCTGTGCCAGGGCCCTCCCTGCCTCCTTGACAAGCCTCTGGTATGGCGCCGAGAGGAGAACCCTCAGCTCGTTCCCGAAGGAGTGGATAAGGCGGTTGTAGATCTCCCAGACCTGCTTCACGGTCGGGCTTGATGTCCCCAGGAGGGTGGCGATGACCTCATGTAGGGGTAGGAGGTGGACGTAGTCCACGGCGTCCTTGGGCCTGTAGCCTCGGGGCCTATCTGCGAGTTCCTCGACCCGCTGGTCCACGCCTTTAGTGAGGGGCTTGCCGCATTTCGGACAGAGACCACCCCTCCTCATCGCCTCCTCCGGGGGCATAGAGACCCCGCAGTTCCTGTGGCCCGTCCAGTGGTACTTCCCGTAGGCGGGGTTCACCTCTATCGTCGCCCTGAAGCGCCTCGGGTCCTTCTCCCTTATCGCATCTACGATCTCCTGGTAGGTGACCCTCCTGAGGTCGAAGATGTTCGCCTCCCTGCCGAGGCGCCAGGGCCAGAAGCTGTGGCTGTCGCTGTTGGAGATGAGGGCGTATCTATCCAGGGCGCTCAGCCTCCAGTTCATCGGGGGATCCGAGGAGAGGCCCGTCTCCAGGGCGAAGATCCTTTGACTCATATCCCCGTAGCAGTCCTCGAGCCTGTCGAAGCCGCTCCTGGCCCCGAAGAGGCTGAACCAAGGGGTCCAGATATGGGCGGGTATGACGACCGTCTGGGGGGAGGCCTCGAGGATCCTCTCTACGACCTCCGGGGCGGGGGCGTTGAGCGTCGGCCTTCCATCTGCTTCTAAGTCCCCGTAGCTGCTCAGGGCCTCATCGACGAGGACGGCGTCCTCGAGGCTCGGTGTGAGGAGGAGGTGATGGATCTTCCTCGTCCTCCCCTCCCACTCGAAGACCGTTGAGATCTCCCCCGTTACCATGAACCAGACCTTGGAATCAGGTCGGCCCTTAGGGACATAGAGGCCTGTGCCCGGGACCTCCTCCAGCGCCTCCCTCAACGTCTCCAACCACCTTGGGTGGGTGAAGTCCCCCGTCCCTATCAAGGTCAGACCCTTGACAGCCCCCCACTTTGCGAGCGCCTCCACCGTGATCCGGGGGCTCGTCGCCCTGCTATAGGGGCTGTGGATATGGAGGTCCGCTATGACCCTGGGCATGGGGAAGGACTACCTCGAATCTATCGTTATAGGTTCGAGAATTTAAACCCAGCAACTCAAGAAGCTGGACACTAAACACCGCTTAAGACTCTTCTTTTTCTTCAGGTAGTTCTAAGGCTTCCCTGTATTCAAGGCTGAGAAGATTATTTATTCCTCCAATTACCTCACGTATCCGCAGTAGAGCATTTGTTAACGTTCTCATGGGCTTTTCAAATCTATTTGCGAAGAATCTGTCATCAAGTTTTGATATTTCCCTCTGAATCGCCATTAGCCTATCCTTCAGTTCAGCAAGGTCCATTTGTATCGAATAGAAGCCATGTATCCTTATGAAATAGACTATTAACTGTGGCACGGCTGAATACCCTACAACCAACACATTCCTCCTTACGGCCTCAGGTACTATCTCGGAACTCAGGTCCACTATAGAGTCCGGCACGGCCATAACTGCACAGGGAAGCGTAAGTTTCGGATCAATATATTCACATACTTCCTCGATCTTCCTCTTAAGTCCATTTCTTATGCTTTCCCTGAGTTTAACTCTGTCCTCATCAGATGTGTTCTCATCGAAAAGCACCTCAAGTTCTCGTGTGGCAACGACCTTCGAATCTATCGCAAGTAATTTCCCATCGTTGAATACCACACAGTATTCAACTACCTTGCTACCGATGGGCACGTTCTCTCTAACGAGACCTATTTTCATGAGTTCATTCATCGTATTTCGAAGATAATTCTCTCCAGTTCTCCCTTTTTCATAAGAACCGATCATAATGTTATAGATACGCCGAGTAAGTGCTTCTGTCTCCTCGTATTTTTTACCTATGGACTCTATTTTCATAGCTTGAGTGCTAATATTTGTAATAGATTGATTCATGAGAGATATAGATTCCTGGAGGTTCCCCACATTTTGTTGAAGCGCTGTAGCGACCGCTGTAAGAGTCTCGGCTGGAGCGGATATCGTATCTATTTTGGATCGGAGGGCAGATAGTGTTTCATTTAGATCAGCGACTCTACGTCCTAACCCCGATATTTTCATTAAAGCCCATATGACTGCTGAAAGCAAGAAGAAAGTAGTTACTATTATAACTCCTTCGAACAATAAATCACCACCGTTTAATTTCTTTTGTCTCTTTTTAAAATTTTTGATAGATTGATAGTATCATAGCCTTATAGTAGAGTAATGATTTTTAACCTTTCATGGGATCCGTATTTGATGGTCTGATGGCATCAAAAGAAGAAAAGAAAATAGGGAGGATACCTCTTGCGAACCTCCTGGCCTCTCTCCTCCTCTTAGCCTCCAGCGCCTTGGAATTCTACGGGTTCTACCTCACGGATTTTAGATTGTTCACCCTCCCCGCCCTCGGTGTCCTGGGACTCCTCACGGCCTCCGGCCTGGTCAGGGTCAAGTCTTGGGGGCCTTGGCTCTTCTACGCCCTCTACCTCCCCCATGTGGTTCAGGGTGGGGTGCTCCTCTGGTCCCTCGTCCTCTTGGAGGGCTTCCACCTCAGCACTCTCGTGGGGCTGCTGGAGGTGGGGCTTGTGGCCTACTTGGTGCTCTTGACCTTGTCTCTTCTGTTCCTCCTGAAGGGGCGTGGAGCCCCTCGGTAGCGTAGTTGTCTGAAAATTCTTGCGACGCTTTGGGCCTCTTAGCCTTCCACGACCACTTGGTCTACGCTGTGGATGACCGCGCCCATATCGCCCATGTGCTCTTTCAAGAAGTCGAAGTCGATGTCGGGTCCCTCTATGACGACCTTGAGGCTCATGGTCCTCTCATCCATCTCGACGAGGGATACGTCGACCCTCTTCACACCCCTCATGGTGCAGAGGGTGGAGGCGAAGTCCGGGAGCGGCGGCTCATGAGGCTTCAACACGTCCAATACGAGACGCTTAATCGCGGGAGTCACCCTTCTATCTTCCCCTCTCGTGGACGAGATGTCCGTTGTGGGTTATACCTTAGTAAAATTTAATAATTGTGTTGAGGAAGAGAGATATAGTGTTGGGCTGGTGATGGGTGAGGAACCTTCACATCTGATTTTCGAAGACCCAACTGATTGTATAGGAGTGCATAAGTGAAGTGGGAGACGACCCAGGGGCAGATAAGGAACCCAGGTCTAACTTCAGGAAGATCCTCGGTAGGCTCAGGGGGGTTAGGGAGGAGGTCAGGCTATCCCTCGATATCTCCGAGGCGGGGGGCATCCTAAGGCGATACTTCGTGATGAACGCCTTCGACGGGGCTATGACCTCCCTCGGCGTCGTCTTCGGCGCTTGGGCCACGGATATCACAGACCCGAGGATCGTCATCGGCGTCATCTTCTGCACCAGCCTGGCGATGGCGGTCTCGGGCGTCTCAGGCGCCTACATGACGGAGAAGGCTGAGAGAGAGCATGAACTCAATGATTTGGAGAATGCGATGCTGACCAACTTGGAGAACACGATTCATGGGAAGGCCGCCAAGTGGGTCTCCCTCCTCGCCGCCCTCGTGGACGGGCTAGCCCCCTTCTCGGCCTCCATGGTCTCCATCCTCCCCTTCCTTCTCGTCATGGTGGGGCTTCTGAGTATCTGGCAGGCCTTCTCCGTCTCCATCGCCCTGACCCTCCTCACCCTCTTCACCCTGGGGATCTTCCTGGGGAGGTTGAGTGGGAGAAGCCTGCTCTTCTCGGGGTTGAAGATGGTCGTCGCTGGGGTAGTCGTCGCCCTCCTCTCCCTCCTCTTAGAGCGATTCCCGGGATGAGTCTGGGGTCTCTTCAGAGGAAGGGGGGCTTGAAGTGGAAGAGGGCCCCTCCCGCCTCCCTGTAGTCGATGAACAGCCTCCTCTGGAATCCCCTCTCCAGCACCTCCCTTAGGACCTCCTCCACCGGCTCCCATCTCGAGGAGAAGAGGACCTCCCCTTCTCTGTTCGTCCAGAGGCTGAGGCCCACCGTCCTGCCCTTATGTAGAAGACCAAGGGCTCGGTCCCCCTCCTTGAGGGAGAGGAGCGCCACCGTCGAGTTCCCCTCCATAAGGCAGAAGAGCCGCTCCACGGCCCTCTCCGACCCCTCCGCCTCCACGAGCTCCTCGAAGACGTGGGGGAAGACCTCTGAGTCTATAAGCTCTATCCCCGCCGACTCATAGCGGTGATCTGCCCTCAGCCCGTCGCGGAGCCCCCTGTAGTTTCTAAGGAAGCCGTTGTGGATGGAGAGGACCGTTATGTCGCCAAGGCACTCCGCCCTGTAGGGTTGGGTGCACTCGCTGTGCTTCACGGTCTCCCTGAACTGGGGGCTCGCCCGCCTCACATGGCCGAGGAGGACCCTCGGAGCCTCGTCCTCCAGCCTCAGGGAGCCCAGGAGGTCTGAGACGGGGGACTCGTCCCTCTTGCCCACCTTCCTCAGGAAGACCTCTCCATCGGGTGTGAGGTAGGCGACGCCGGCGCCGTGCCCCCCTATGGGGTAGGGGCGGCCCGGATAGATGTAGACCTCGAGCCTCTTGAGGACCTCAAGGGTGTATCTGAGGGGGAGCCCCTCCTTGAGTATATAGCCGAAGATCCCGCACATCAGTGACGCCTAATTAGGTTAGGTGGCTGTATGGATATAAGTCGTTGCTCAGACGTAGTAGTATTGTCCCCGCCTCTTCTGCTCCCTGTCCAGCTTGGACCCCTCCTTGTTCACCCTGGGGCGCTTCGTCGAGGGGTCCCTCCTGAAGGTGATGCCCACGTCCCTCAGGAAGAGGTTCATCCCCTCCTCGAGGCTCAGGGGCCTGCTGCCGACGCCCCTCCTCCCCGGCTCCCCTTGGAAGACCATGATCCTGTCGGCGATGAAGTCCTGCGCCACTATGTCGTGCTCCACGACGAAGGCGGTGACGCCCCGGTCGTTCACGATCCTCCTGATCGCCCTCGCCATCGCGAGGCGCTCCTCCACATCGAGGTAGGCGCTCGGCTCGTCGAGGAGGTAGATCTCGGCCTCCCTGGAGAGGCAGATCGCTATCGCGGCCCTCTGGAGCTCCCCCCCGCTGAGCTCCCCTGCGTCCCTCTCCAGCAGGTCCTCCACGTGCAGGGGCCTGAGGACCCTGGAGCCGAACCAAGTCCCCATATCCTTCTCTCCCGCCGCCTCCTCGAGGACATCTCCGATCTTCCCCCTGATCGTCCCTGTGAGGTATTGGGGCTTGTAGCTGACCCTGATGGCCCTGCTGGCTTGGACCTCCCCGCTGTCGGGTTCCTCGAGGCCTGCGAGGATCTTGATGAAGGTTGTCTTCCCCAGGGCGTTCTTCCCCAGTATCCCTATCACCTCTCCCTCCCCTATCTCTCCCCCCTCGACCCTGAGGGAGAAGCCGTCGTAGGTCTTCTCGAGGGGTGTCCACTTGAGGAGGCTCGGCCCCTTGGGCCTCAGGGGGGTCGGGGGCTTCACGTGGAACTCTATGGGCTTCTCCCTGAACCTCACGTTCTCGTCGGGTATGTATCCCCTGATATAGCGGTTTATCCCCTCCCTGACGACGTGGATCTTGGAGGTGATCCCGTAGACCTGGGGCCTTCCGTAGAGGAGGAAGACGGTGTCGGAGAGGTAGTCCAGGACCGCGAGGTCGTGCTCTGCGACTATGACCATCTTCCCCTCCCCCACGAGGTTCCTGATCGTCCTGGCGACCTGGATCCTCTGGTAGACGTCCAGGTGGCTGGAGGGCTCGTCGAAGAGGTAGACGTCCACGTCCCGACAAAGGGTTGTGGCTATGGCGAGGCGTTGGAGCTCCCCCCCGCTCAGGACTGCGATCTCCCTCTCGAGGACGCCTCGGAGGCCCAGCGCCTCCACCACGGAGTCGAGGACACCCCTCTCGTCGACCCTCTCCAGTAGCTCCCCCACCCTCCCCGAGACGACGAGGGGGATCTTATCCACGTATTGGGGCTTGTAGACGACCCTGATCTCGTCCTCGTAGAGGGCTTGGAAGTAGTCCTGTAGGGGGGTCGTGGCGAAGTGCTCCACGACCTCCTCGGGGGTCGGGGGGTCGTGGTACCTCCCCAGGTTCGGTATGAGTTCCCCGGAGAGGATCCTCAGTATCGTTGTCTTCCCCATCCCGTTCCTCCCTATCAGCCCTGAGACGGTCCCCCGGCGGGGTGTGGGGAGCCTGTAGAGGGTGAAGGCGTTGGGTCCGAAGCGGTGGACCTCCTCCCCCCTCAGCGCCTCCGGTAGGTTGACGATGGTTATGGCCCTGAAGGGGCACTTCTGGACGCAGATGCCACATCCGGAGCAGAGCCTCTCGACGATGATCGGCTTCCCGTCCTCTCCCAGCCTGATCGCCTCACGCCTCACCCGCACCATCGGGCAGAACCTTATACACTCCAGGCTGCACTTATCGGACCTGCAGCGCTCCCGGTCTATGACGGCGACACGCATCTCAGCACACCAAGCACTCCGCTCAATCCACCAGAATAGTGAGAGGGTTCCTATTTAAGTGATAAGAAGGGGGGAATCTTCTTAACTGTCGGGGTAATATCATCCCCAGAGCGTGTTTGATTATGGGAAAGTTGAAGGTCGGGGATGAGGCTCCGGAGATCGTGGGTCGCTCCCTCAATATGGGGGAGTTCAGGCTCTCGGACCTGAGGGGGAGGGAGAGGGTCTACCTCGTCTTCTCCAGGTACTTCGGCTGCCCCATCTGCCAGTTGGACTTCAAGGAACTCTTGGAGAGGGCGGAGGAGGCGAGGAGGCAGGGCTTCGAGCACGGACCCTACGAGGGAAACGAGAGGCAGAGCCCGGCAGACTTCATCGTCTCGAAGGAGGGTAAGATCGAGTACGCCAACTACGGGCTCCTCGACCTCGACAAGATGATGAAGATCTGGACTAAAGAGTAGACCCTCTCAGGTTTCCCTTCGTACCCTTTTCTTCTCCACGGGGATTTATAAGGGTCTCTAAGGGAAAACACTTGAAAGAGTTGATCTTTGTATCTAGAATTGTTTTTTGAAACGTAGGACGCTGATAATCACAAAAGCGGTTGGATATCGATATAAATTCCCTACAAAGAAAAATTTATCATATTCTGGATCATCTAATCTCAAATTCTCCCATACCTGCTCAATCTTATCGGGATGTTTTCTGATCCATTCATAAACCCCCAATTCTAATAGTTGTTGATCATGAAACCCACGACGTATTCTACATTCTGAACATCTATATTTTATTCGAGGTTCAACAGGGAATTCATCTTTAATTCTTATACGAAATCTACCATCTATAGTTTTTTGTATATATTGTTTGAAATCTTCTCGTTTTTCAAAGTAATGATCTAAGATTCTTGGTCTCACAATTCCCAAGGAACGTCCTGACTCTTGTATATCAAGAATACATCCATCAACGAGACTTGCGATTAATTTGGGTTGTTTTTCTCTAGGGTATCTCCCAATCACTTCAACTTTCTCACTTAATTTATACCATTCCCTTCTTGAACCAACGATTTTCCAACTCTCACGCCTACCATTAAACCTTGGTCGAACCGGACGTTCAACCGGAACCCTAACAATATTCCAGCGTTTTAGAGGCATATCCCAACGTGTTGGATAAATTCGAATAAACCCTAGTTTAGGTGAATAGCCAGCGGTGCAGATTGTTCTTCTGCCGTCACGTAGCTCTTCTGGACAACCTCGACCCAGGACGATAAGATCGTCGATAACGATTTGTTTCGTTTTCGACGTCCCTCTTCCCTCCCTTTATTAGAGATCTATCCTTTTTTCAAATCTAAGTAATGGATCTTCTGGTTTATACCTAAGAATTAAATCTGCCAAAATATCGCGATGACACGCATATTGTTGACTTCCCATAGGTTTTGCATATCTTTCCATACACATTAAGGCAACTTTACCTGATTTCTTAATGTGAGCAACAAATTCGTCGAAATTCGTTTCTGTTTTAATATGCCAAATGTACCACTGCTTAAGACATTCGTAAGTAAGTGCTCCTTCCTTATAGGGATTCTGAATTATGTAGGGAATTCCAAATTCAGGAAAATGTTCATATTTTATATTATTTCTTTCAAGTTCTCTCTTCAAAACACTGCCACTGAAATCAGGTTTATATTGGGACTCAGCGGAATATCGAATATCTGCAACAAGTTCGATTTTATTTCTTTTTAATACATCGATGAAGCTCTCAATATCTCTGTCTTGATAGCCAATAGTAAATATTGTATCGTTTAGGAATTGCCGCCTTAAAATTCCCGCTTCAGTATGATCAGTTACTCCTTTCTTTAAGATGATCTTTAAAAATTCAGGTTGTCGATCTATAGGTATACCTCCAATTATAGATGCTACTTGAAATCCGATTTCCCCCCCATCTAGAGCCTTGGCTACCTCTTCATGTAGTTCAAGTGCAACCCTTAATCGCCTTCTAATCCAATTAGTTGAAACATTTAATCTTCTAGCTAATTCTGCTTGGCTCCATCCATAGCGTTCCATCATTCTACTTAAAACTCGTCCCTGTTCTCTTACTGTCATTTCAAGTCTAAGAATATTAGTTTTTAATGAGAGGATGTCTGCTTCTTCATCCGTTAAGTCTCTAACGGTTGCCTCGATCTCTTTAAGTCCTGCTTCTTTTGCTGCTTTAAGCCTATAATGACCAGATATAAGTTCATATCGCCCCCCTTCTTTTGGTCTAACAATAATTGGATCCCATTGACCATCTTCTAGAAGACTTTGAGCTAGCTGTTTTACATATTCATAATCTATTTTTTCTCTAATAACAAAACGTCCTTCATCGATTTTATTTATATCAATCTTCATGGATTCACTCTCCAGATCAGTTTATCTTTTATTTTTTCACGAATTAATCCTATATCTTCTTCTAATTTATGGACCCATTTGTTATTAGGAAATTTCTGATAGAGATTTGCTTTTTTTCGAATCTCTGTCCATGTTAAACCTTTAGGATTAGATTTAAGGATATCCAGTATTTTGTCTTTAAATTCCTCATAAGACATTTTCTTTTTACTCATCTTAAGTTCATCTCTCTATGGTTATATACACAAAGATCCTTTTCTATATTAATGTGGATTCAACTCCCTATTTAAAAATTCTTAAGAGTAGTTATAGAAAGAATATAATACCAAAAAATTTCTAATAAACCGGAACTAGTAAAAATAAGTCAAAGTAGATTAAAGATTACTGAGGGTTGGCCTTGACGCCGAGGGTTATGGTCGTTGTGGGATTCAAGGGCTCTGGGAAGACCAGCCTCATCGAGGCACTGATGGGTGAGTTGAGGGGGAGGGGGCTCAGGGTGGGTGTGGTGAAGCATACCGCCCGCCCCTACCCAGTGGATACGCCGGGGAAGGACACCTGGCGGTACAGGGAGGCGGGAGCCCCGGCCTCAGCCCTGATAACGCCGAGGGCCACAGCAGTCTTCCTCTCCAGAGCCCTGAAGCCGGAGGAGGTGATCGGTCTCCTCGGGCCCCTCGACCTCGTCCTATTGGAGGGTTTCAAGGAGGAGGAGAGAGCCCCAAGGATCATCGTAGCCCGGGACAGGAGAGAGGTCGAGGAGTTGAGGAACGGCTTAGAGGTCGCCGTCACGGGGGAGGTCGCTAAGAGTGGTGTAAAGGACCTTGGCGTCCCCCTCCTTGATCCCGGAGCCGTCGAGGACCTGGCCGATGTCGTTGAGGAGAAGGCGATGCCCCTTCTCCCAGGCCTGAACTGTGGAAGGTGTGGATACCCCTCCTGTAGAGAACTCGCGAAGGCCGTATTGAATGGGAGAGAGGAAGTGACTAAGTGTGTCAACCTCCCCTCGAGGGAGGTCCGTGTCCTCCTGGACGGAGTGCCCCTCAGGGTCAACCCCTTCGTGGGGAAGGTCCTCAGGAACGTCTTGATGGGGGTCCTCTCCACCTTGAAGGGTGTGGGTGAGCCGAGGTCCGTTGAGGTGAAGTTCATGATCGAGAAGAGGAAAAAGGGAGGAGGGAAGCGTTGAGGAAGGTTAATCTCGAGGTCTGTGTGGATAGCAACGAGGCCGCCATGGCAGGGAAGATCGTGAATTACCTCAGGCTCTCAGGATGCTCCGTGAAGGTCGTCAATCTCCCGGACTGCGACTACCTCGTATCGGACCGGTGTGGGATCGAGAGGAAGGAGGTCAAGGACTTCGCCCAATCCCTCAAGGACGGGAGGCTCTTCGAACAGGCGAGGAGGCTCTCCGAGGGGTACGAGCGCCCCCTCCTCATCCTACAGGGCTACCTCCCCCTCATCTCCAAGTTCACGAGGATCTCGCCCAACGCCCTCTGGGGAGCCCTCTCCAGCCTCGCCCTCGACTTCGGGATCGCCGTCATACCCACCCCCAACGCCGACGCCACCGCTCGCCTCATAGAGCGCCTCGCCTACCATGAGCAGGCGAAGGAGAAGAGGCCCATCCAGGTGAGGAGGGCGAAGAGGAAGCCGACGCTCCTTGAGGAGCAGCTCTACCTCCTCTGTGGCCTCCCGAACATCGGGAGGAGCCTCGCCGAGGAGCTCCTAAGGCGGTTCCGGACGCCCCTCAGGGTCCTTGAGGAGTTCGCCGAGGCGGAGATCCATGTCTCGAAGACGGGGAAGACGAGGCGCCTCCTCGGACCCTTGAAGGAGGTGCGGGGGGTGGGCCCCTCCATCGTGGAGAAGGCGAAGAGGGTCCTGAACACCCCCTATGGAGAAGCCGACGAGGCGTGAGATTCTCCACCCAAACCTTTTAATCTCCTCCCCTCGGTGATTTCTTAGGGGCCCGTAGCCGAGATCGGATAAGGCACCGGCCTCCGGACGAGGGGGGAGAGCCGGAGAACGGGGGTTCGAGTCCCTCCGGGCCCGCTCGCATCATGGGAGTGAAGGGATATGCTAAATCCGATGGGGGAGCTGAGGGGGGAGTGCAGACGACTCCTCCTGGGGGCCCTGGATAAGGCCTTCCCCAATGTCGACAGGCCCCAGATAGCCCTCTCCTTCCCCCCGAGCCCGACCCTAGGGGACCTCTCATCCTCCATCTCCTTCCAACTCTCAAAGGCCGTGGGCAGGAATCCGAGAGAAGTAGCGGAGGAACTCGTCTCCCACATGGACCCCTCCTCATCGAAACTCCTCAGCGCCGTCAAGGCGGTCAAGGGGTACGTGAACTTCCACGCAGACCTACCGGCGTTCGCCGAGATGACCCTGGAGGCCGTGGAGGAGCTCGATGAGGAGTATGGGTTCCTGAAGGCTGAGAGGCCGATGAGGGTCATAGTGGAGCATACAAGCGCCAACCCCAACGGGCCGATCCACATAGGGAACGCGAGGAACTCCGTCCTCGGCGACTCCCTGGCGAGGATCCTAGAGAGGAGGGGGCACGAGGTAAGGAGGCACTTCTATGTCGACGATATGGGGCGCCAGGTGGCGATGGCCGCCTATGGATGGAGGCTCCTGGGGGAGCCGGAGCCCGAGGGCCCGCCAGACCTCTTCGTCGGCTTCCTCTACGCCTCCGTGAACTGCATCAACGAGGTGAAGAAGCTCAAGAGGAGGCTGGAGGAGATCAGGGGAGACCCTGAGAGGGATGAGGAGGCACGGCAGATCCTGAGGAGGCTCGATGAGTACGCCGCGGCGGCCCAGGACCTGAGAGAGCGTAACCCCCGCCTCTTCGACCTCCTCCTGGAGAGGATGGAGGAGGACCCAGACCCCGACGCGGAGATAAGCAGACTCAACACGGAGTATGAGAAGGGGGTCCCGGAGGTCAAGGACCTCGTCCTGAGGCTGGTGGGGCACTGCCTCAAGGGGTTCGAGGAGAGCCTGGGGAGCATCGGGATCACCTTCGACTCCTGGGACTATGAGAGCACCCACGTCTGGGATGGGAGTGTGGGGGCGGTGGTGGAGGCGTTGAGGGCTACGCCCTACGTCCACGTTGAGGGGGGCGCGTTGGTCCTCGACTGCGAGGGGATCGCGAGGGACTTCGACCTGAAGAGGAGGTGGGGGATAAGCGAGGCCTACGAGATCCCTCCCCTCGTCCTCGTCCGAGCCGATGGGACGACCCTATACACGACGAGGGATATCGCCTACACCCTATGGAAGTTCAAGAGGGCCGAGCGGGTCATCAACGTCGTCGGCTTCGAGCAGACACTGGCACAGCTCCAGCTGAGGATCGCCCTCGTCGCCCTGGGGAAGCGGGACCTCGCCGACAGGCTCACCCACTTCGCCTACGAGTTCGTGAGGCTCCCAGGGTTCAAGATGAGCGGGAGGATGGGGAGGTACGTCACCCTGAAGGAGGTCGTCGACCGGGCGATCTCCCTCGCCCGGAGGGAGGTGGAGAAGAGGTCCCCGTACCTCACCGAGGAGCAGAAGGAGGAGATCTCGAGGATCGTCGGCATCGGGGCGGTGAAGTACACGCTCCTCGGCGTCGACCCCATGAGACCCGTCGTCTTCTCCTGGGAGAGGGTCCTCGACTTCGAGAGGAACAGCGCCCCCTTCATCCAATACGCCCACGCCAGGGCCTGCAACATCCTGAAGAAGGCGGGGGAGGCGTCGAGGGAGAGGGACTACTCCCTCCTGGGGCACCCCCTCGAGCGGGACCTCGTGATGATGATCGCCAAGTTCCCCGAGGTCTTCGTCTCCGCCGCGGAGGACCTCCAGCCGAACGAGGTCGCGGAGTACGCCAACCTCCTCGCCGACAAGTTCAACTCCTTCTACTCAGCCCTCCCGGTCATAAGGGCCGAGCCCGAGGGTCTGAGCGGCGCCCGGTTAGCCCTCGTCAACGCCGTGAGGATCGTCCTCAGGAACGCCCTCGACCTCCTCAGGATAGAAGCACCAGAGAGAATGTAAGCCTGAAAGGAGGAGGCCCTTTACCGCTCAACAAGGAAAACTCTGTCATCCGATGATTTGTGTACCCGTTTTCCCTTCAAGGCCCTCTATCGCCTTCTCCAGGGAAGTGATTATAGCTCTCTTTCCTCCCCATTCCAAGAATCTGATACAGGCTATGACCTTCGGCGCCATGCTCCCTGGGAGGAAGTGCCCCTCCTTGAGGTACCTCTTCGCCTCCTCCACAGTCATCCGGTCTATGGGCCTCTCGTTGGGCCTCCCGTAGTTCAGCTTCACCTTCTCGACGTCCGTCAGGTTCAGGAAGATGTCGGCTCCGACGACCTCGGCGAGCCTCTCCCCCGCCAGGTCCTTATCTATCACGGCCTCCACCCCCTTCAGGCTACCATCCTCCTCCTTCACGACGGGGACGCCCCCTCCCCCAGCGGCTATCACTATGACGCCCTCCTCGACCATTCTCCTGATGGCGTCCCTCTCCACGATGGCTATCGGGTCGGGGGAGGGGACGACCCTCCTGTAGGGCCTTTCACCAGAGGGCTCGACCTTCTTTATCACGTAGCCCTTCTCCCTCCTCAGCCTCTCAGCCTCCTCCTCTGTGTAGAAGGGGCCTATAGGCTTCGAGGGATCCCTGAAGGCGGGGTCCTCCCGGCTCACCAACACCTGAGTTAACACCGTGATGACGGGCACCTCCAACCCCGCCGCCCTCAGGTAGTTCTTCAAGGTCTGCTGGAGCATGTACCCTATCTGGCCCTGCGTCATCGCCCCCACGACATCCAAGGGCTGGGGGGGAACGATCCTCCTCGCCTCCTCCTGCTGTATCAGGAGGTTCCCGGCCTGAGGGCCATTCCCATGGGTTATCAACACCCTGTAGCCCCTCCGGATGATCTCCAGGAGCTGCTTACAGGTCTCCCTCACATTCCTGAACTGCTCCTCGGCGGTCCCCCTCTCCTCAGGCCTCTTGATGGCGTTACCGCCGAGAGCGACCAAGATAGTCTCGACCACCGTAATCCCCCTCCGAAAAGAGGATCGGGGGTCACTTCCCAGGGAAGAGGCGGGTCAGGACCTCCTCGAGGTTCGGCGCCCCCACCTCCTCGAGTTCATATCTCACCCGTACAGCCGGTTTATTCATCGTCACCACGCGCCGCAGGTCGATGGGCGTCGCCACGACCACCACGTCACAGGGAGTGACGTTAATGGTCTCCTCAAGCTCCTTTATCTGGCGCTCCCCGTAGCCCAGGGCGGGGAGGATCGGCCCCAGATGCCTATACTTCTCATAGGCCTTGACGATGGAGCCGACGGCGTAGGGCCTCGGGTCCACCATCTCCGCCGCGCCGAACCTCTTCGCCGCGATCGTCCCGGCGCCGTAGGGCATCTCCCCATGCGTCAGGGTCGGTCCATCCTCGATGACGAGGACCCTCTTCCCCCTGATCGCCTCCGGGTCGTCGACCATAATCGGGGACCTCGCCCTGATTACCGTGGCCCTCGGGTTCACCCTCCTCACATTCTCCTCCACGAGGCTGATGTTCTCCGGGTCCGCGGTCCCCACCTTGTTCACGACGACCACATCGGCCATCCTGAGGTTCGCCTCTCCGGGGTGGTACCTCAACTCATGCCCCGGTCTATGAGGATCCACGACGACGATGTGGAGGTCGGGCCTGTAGAAGGGGAGGTCGTTATTCCCGCCGTCCCAGACGATGATATCCGCCTCCTTCTCCGCCTCACGGAGGATCTTCTCGTAGTCAACGCCAGCGAAGACGACGACCCCATTCATGATATGGGGCTCATAGTCCTCCCTCTCCTCGATCGTGCACTCATACCTGTCCAAGTCCTCAAGGGTGGAGAAGCGCTGGCAGACCTGCTTCCTCAGGTCACCGTAGGGCATAGGATGCCGCACGACGACGACGCGGTACCCTCTACTCCTCAGGATCTTGGTGACCCTACGAGAGGTCTGACTCTTCCCGGACCCCGTCCTCACGGCACAGACCGAGATGACCGGGACCCTCGCCTTGAGCATCGTCGTCGAGGGACCCATCAGGCGGAAATCGGCGCCGGCGGCGAGGGCGATGGAGGCCCTGTGCATGACGTACTCGTGGGAGACGTCGCTGTAGGCGAAGACGACCTGCTCGACGCCATACTCCCTGATGAGCTCCGGGAGCCTCTCCTCCGAGTAGATCGGGATCCCCTCCGGATAATTGGGCCCGGCCAACTCCGGGGGATAGGTCCGCTCCTCAATCCCAGGGATCTGGGTCGCCGTGAAGGCGACGACCTCATAGGCGTCATTATCCCTGAAGAAGACGTTGAAGTTGTGGAAGTCCCTCCCGGCCGCTCCCATAATGATGACACGGGTCTTCCTCATAGGTTTCTTCCTCACTTCCTCTAAGGATTCATCAGGATTTAAACTTGTTCCATATAGGAGGGTAATTGGGGATTTTGTTTCATTTATTACATGGGGTTGTGGAGTTAGGTGGCCAAGAAAATATGTTTAAATAGTGCTCTTCTGAGGAGTAGAAGTTAGGGGTGATGGCCTTGAGTCTCTGGAAGCTGCGTCTTTACATGGTGGGGACCCTCGCGGTCATCATCGGCGTCTCCACCTTAGGGTTCACGGTCCTCCTCTCGCTGCTGGGCTCCCTCAGCCTCCTCAACCTCGTCATCCTGGTCGCCTTCTTCAACATCCTCCAGTGGCTCTTCGCCCCCTACCTCGTCGAGATGATGTACCGCGTCAAGCCGGCAGACCCGGTCGAGTTCTCCAGGCTCCACGCGATCGTAGAGAGGCTCGCGGCGCGGTCGGGGATCAAGACGCCCACCCTCATGATCGCGGAGATCCCCATCCCCAACGCCTTCGCCTACGGCTCCCCCCTCACGGGGTCGAGGGTCGCCGTGACGAGGGGTCTCCTGAGGCATCTGGAGCTTGAGGAGGTGGAGGCCGTCCTCGGGCATGAGTTCGGGCACATCCGGCACAGGGACGTCCAGGTCATGATGCTCGTCTCCCTCCTCCCCTCCCTCTTCTACCTCCTCGCCCGCTACGCCATGTACTCCTCCTACTACGCGGGTTGGAGCAGGGAGGAGAGGAGGGGCGGAGCCTTCCTCCTCATCAGCACCGTGAGCATGTTCATCTACTTCATCCTCCTCCTCTTCACCCTCGGCCTCAGCAGGCTCAGGGAGTACTACGCGGACCAGAACAGCGTCATGGTCGTGGAGGACGGCGCCCGGAAGCTCTCCGAGGCCCTCGCGAAGATCTCGGTGGGGACCTGGAGGACGATGAGGAGGACGAGGACTCCTGGCTTCAGCGGCTTCAAGACCCTCTTCATCTCAGACCCCGACAGGGCGGCTCAGGACGCTGTGAGCGTCTCCCCCTATGCCCGGTCGGATGAGGAGTTGGTCCGGGAGATCATGAGCAGAAGGCTGACCACCTTCGATCGGCTCGTGGAGATCTTCTCGACACACCCGAATATCGTGAAGAGGATCAGGGCCCTGAGGGGTCAGATGTAGCCCCTCTCAGAGAGGACCGCTCTCAGGCGCCTCGCGTCCTCGAAGAGGGCCTCCTCCATGCCCTTCTTATACAGGGCCACGGCGGGGTGGTAGAAGGGGAAGACTATCACCGGACCGTAGGGGGATGAAGCCTCGTAGGGCCTGCCGTGGATCCGGCTGATGGGGGCTGGCCTCAGACCGAACTTCGTCATCACGTATCTCGTGGAGAAGCGTCCGAGGGGGACTATGACTCGGGGCTTGATGATCTCCAACTGCTCATCCAGGTAGGGGGAGCAGGCCTCGATCTCCTCCTCCCTCGGGTCCCTGTTCCCTGGTGGACGGCACTTGACCACGTTCCCTATGTAGACCTCCTCCCTCCTGAGCCCCATCTCCTCCAGGAGCCTGTCCAGGACCCTGCCCGCGGCGCCGACGAAGGGGCGCCCCTTCAGGTCTTCGTAGTACCCAGGGGCCTCGCCGACGAACATGACAAGGGCGTTAAGGTTTCCCTCGCCCACGACGACCCTCCTTCTATGTTTGAAGAGAGGGCACCTCCTACACTCGGCGACCCTCCTCGCCAGGTCCTCCATCAACTCCTCCTTGGAGAGACCTCCCCTCAACCTCCTCTCCCCTCCTCCGCTTGGATCTTTATCTTCCCTGATTCTTGGATCAGTAGCCCCTGCTCTATAAGCCTCTTGAGGGCTTGGTCCACCTCTACCCGGGAGAAGCCCCTCCTCGCCATCTCCCTCAGCAGCCACTTCCTGGCGTACTCGAAGCCCGGTATACGGACGACCTCGAGGATCTTCCTGCAGCAGGCACCCATCCTCGCGGTCTCGGTGGTCAGCCTCCCCCTCAGGCTCTCCACGGCCTCCGTCAGGGGCTTCGCGTCTATCCCCAGCCTCCTCCTCACGAACTCCGCGAACTCCCTGCTGAACCTCCCCCCGTGGAAGGTGAAAACTCTCTTGGGCGCGCAGCGCCTCACGAACCTGAGGAGTTGGCGGAAGTCGGCGTGATCGCTGAGGGGGAAGGGGACCCTCTCCCCACGCCTCAGGAGGAGGGCCCAGCCAGAGGCGAAGGCGATGTCGAGGTCCCCGTATCGGGAGAGGTCGCTCCCCTTCGGGGCTATGAGGACACAGTCGCCCGAGGAGAGGAGTTCCTCCCCCTCCTCCGTCTCAGCATCAATATAATCGAGGTGGTATCCATGCCTCTCATAGGCCTTATTTGCCCTCGTCACGGCAGGGGTCGTAACGACGGGGAGCCTCGTCATCCTGTTGAAGATGGCGATGAGTTCCTGGGCGTTTCCTATGGAGTCCGTCTGGAAGGCGGGGACCCTCCCTCTCTCCAGGACCTCCTTGACGGCCCACCTCACGATATCGACGGCGATCTCCTCCCTGGAGGGGAATCTGAAGATGGGGGAGCCGAAGGTCGTCTCCAAGACGAGGAGATCGCAGGGGACGGCCTCAGCGGCCCTCATCGTATAGGTGTCCACGTAGTTGAGGTCCCCCGTGTACAGGAGGCTCCCCTCAGAGGTGATGACCTCATATTGGATGGAGCCGAGGATGTGCCCCGCGTTGCGGGCCCTTACCTCGAGGTCCCCGATCTTCACCCGCCCGTTCGGCGCTATCGGGGTCCACTCGCCTGCTACGACCCTGCCAGTGGACTCGATGAGGGTGCGGGTCTCCTTCGTTGAGTACTTCCGCTGGTTGGGGAAGCGGAAGGCGATGGAGTGGTCCGCGTGGGCGTGGGTTATGAAGACGTTTTCATGGGGTGAGTTGCCGGTGGGGTCGAAGACGAGGGTCTCGTCCCCATACTCGACTACTATGCCCCGGGAGCGCCTTACTGTTAGAGCCAAGGTTGGACCCTGCGACTGCTCTTTGAGAGGATATGCGCCTCTCAACTCTATCTCCTTGAGGGACTTATAAAGGGGTATGCTCGGCAGATTTTTCTATCGGCTACGTCCCTTTAGTAGCCGGGTGTGAATGTATTGACTGAGAGGACCCTCCTCATAAGGAAGATCGAGAACGGGACGGTGATAGACCACATCACTGCGGGGTACGCCCTGGACGTCCTCCGTATCCTCGGTATAAGGGGGAGGGAGGGGAACGTCATCTCCATCGCGATGAACGTGCCGAGCAGGAAGCTGGGGAGGAAGGACATCGTGAAGATTGAGGACAGGGAGCTCCGGCCTGAGGAGGTGGATAGGATCGCCTTGATAGCGCCCCAGGCCACGATCAACATCATCAGGGACTTCGCGGTGGCGGAGAAGAAGAGGGTGACCCTGCCTGAGGTGATCGTTGGGATCGTGAAGTGCGCGAACCCCACCTGCATCTCCAACAGCAACGAGCCCGTGACCCCTCAACTCAACGTGGTCCAGAGGTCCCCCCTCCTCCTCAGGTGCCACTACTGTGGGACCATTATGGAGAAGGAGGACGTCCTGAAACAGTTCTGAGGACCCTCATCTCCTCTTCAAGCCTCTCGAGGAATCGCCTCATGAACTCGAGGCGCTCCTCCGCCATGCGTCTCCCCTCTTGGGTGAGGAGCGGACGTCTTATATTCTCCTTCATGATCCTCAGGGTCTCCTCGATCGTCTGTCCCTCGTAGCCGCCCTTGGTGAAGGCCCGGGCTATGCCGATGGCGCCGAGGGCGTCGTAGAGGTTCGCGTCGTGGAGGACTCTCTCCTCCAGGGTCTGGGGGCTCTTCGAGGCGTTGCGGGCCAGGTTCACGACCTCCTTATAGCGCTCCCCGAGGACCTCCCGCAGCCTCTCGTCCTCCTTCACTCCATGGACCAGGGCCGCGGGGAGGAGAAGCCCCATATCCGCCCCGAGGGGAGGGCCGACCCTGAGGCAGAAGTCGATGATTCGCTCTATGTGATCGAAACGATGGGCAGGGTCTTTACCCTCATAGAGAGGCCTCACCCTCTCAACAAGAATAGAGAGAGTCTCTGACAAAGCGGACACCGGACCTCACCTTTATAGACACAAGAATTTTACGTTTTCTCTCACTTATACCTTTGATGGAGTTTTCTTGGGAGTGAGGGGGAGAAAGGCAGTTGACCGATGTTCTTATCCCCATGAGGGAGATCACCCAGGAGGATTATGAGAGATATGTCAGGGACCATCAGGAACTCGTCTTCAGAGACCGGGTGGGGAGGAGGAAGATCATCATCAAGATAGGCAAGAAGCATCGGATCAGGGATTATGGGCCGAAGGGTTTTGAGTTGGAGGGGACGACCGTTTGGTCCTATCCGAGGAGAGGAGCCTGGGCCACTCATAAGGGGGATTATAGGGGGAACTGGCCCCCTCAGATGGCGAGGAATATCATCCTTAGGTACTCTAAGCCTGGGGAGTGGGTCCTCGATCAGATGGTCGGCTCTGGGACGACCCTCATCGAGTGTAAACTCCTTGGCAGAAACGGGATTGGGGTGGATGTGAACCCCGCGTGCATCTACCTCACCCGTGATAGGCTGAACTTCTCCTTCAGGAGCCTCGATCCCTCCTTCCCCGAGACGGTGCAGAGGACCTATGTGGGGGATGCGAGGAACCTGAATGAGATAGAGGATGCCTCCATCGACCTCATCGCGACCCATCCCCCCTACGCCAGCATCATCCCCTACTCAAAGGAGCGGGTGTCAGGGGACCTATCCTACGTCCACAGCGTGGACGAGTATGTGGAGGAGATAAGGAAGGTCGCAGAGGAGAGTTTCAGGGTCCTGAAGCCGGGGAGGTACTGCGCCATCTTGGTGGGGGATACGAGGAGGAACAAGCACTACGTCCCCATCGCCTTCAGGGTGATGCAGGCCTTCCTCGACGTGGGGTTCATCTTGAAGGAGGATGTGATAAAGCATCAGTGGAGATGCAAGGCGACACCCTTCTGGCTGAAGAGGTCCATAGAGTACAACTTCCTCCTCATCATGCATGAGCACCTCTTTGTCTTCAGGAAGCCAGGAGAGGGAGAGCGTCTGGAGAGGTTCAAGGAGAGCATGAAGTGGTGGTGAAGCATCGCCGAAGAAGTGAAGAGCTCAAAAAGGGAAAGGAGGGCCTCAACCCTCCCTTAGGTATTTGTCGAACCATCTGAGTATGTGCTGGAGCCTCTCCACCCTATGCTTAGGCTTCCCCATCCTCGAGAGCCCATGGGACTCCCCTGGGAACCTCACGAACTCCACGACCCTCCTCAACTTCTTCAGGGCCACGAAGAGCTGCTCGGCCTGCTCTATGGGGCACCGGTAGTCCTGCTCCGAGTGAATGATGAGGAGCGGCGTCTTTATGTTCTTGACGTGGGCGATCGGCGACTTCTCCATGATCACCTCCAGGTTGTCCCAGGGGTCCTTCCCCCAGGAGAGCTCATGGGTCGGGAGCCTCATCCACCCTATATCGCTCGTCCCATGGAAGCTGTACCAGTTACTTATCGACCTCATCGTCACCGCCGCCTTGAACCGATCCGTGTGCCCCACGATCCAGTTCACCATGAAGCCCCCATAGGAGCCCCCAGCGACACCCAACCTCTCAGCATCGACGAAGGGATAAGTCTTGACGACATAGTCCACCGCCTCCATGATATCTTGGTAATCCCTCTCACCCCAGTGACCCGAGATCTGGGCCGCGAAGGACTCGCCGTACCCCGTGCTCGCCCTGGGGTTCGTGTAGACCACGACGAAGCCATGGTCAGCAAGGACCTGGAACTCATGCTCTGCGGCCATCAGCTTGTAGCCGTAGGCCCCCCAGGGACCGCCGTGGATCTGGAAGATCGTCGGGTACTTCTCCCCCTCCTTGAAGTCATGGGGCCTCACGATCCACCCCTGGACCTTAACTCCGTCGCTCGCCGTGAACCAGAACTCCTCGGGCTCGCTCAGCCTCAGCCTCCTCAGCAGACCCCTGTTCATCTCGGTGACCCTCCGCATCCCCTTCTCATCCCTGATCCAGAGCTCTGAAGGCGTCATGACATCGGTTGCGTCGAAGGCGATGATGGACCCCGTCCCGTCGAGGCTGAAGGACCCCACCGTCATCTTCCCCTCAGTGACCCTCTCCACCTCCCCCTCCAGACTAACCCTACAGATGTGGGTGCTCCCCCGGTCGTTGATCTTGAAGTAGATGTACTTCGAGTCGGGAGACCACTTCAGCAACCCGCCATAGGTGATGACCGTCCTATCGAAGCCAGCGGTAAGGTTCTTAGGCTCGCCGCCCTCGACGGGGAGGACCCAGAGGTCCGTCTTCTTATACCAGACAAGGCTCGGATCCTCTATCACATAGCCCGTGAAGGCGAGGTACCTCCCATCAGGAGACCACTCCAGAGACTGTATAGGACCTCGGCCCTTCCACAGGAGCTTCGGCTCCCCACCCCTCGAGGGGATGAGGTAGATGTTCTTGAAGAAGGAGAGGTCCGCGTCCTCCTCCAAGTTGGAGACCAGGGCGATTCTCTTCCCGTCAGGTGACCAGGAGGCTGCCTCCACGTCGAACTCCCCGTCCGTCAGCTGCCTCACCTTCCCCCCTCTCGAGGGAACGGAGAAGAGGTGAGTCCACTTCTCCTCGAAGAACCCCCGCCCATCGAACCGGTACTTGATACGCCTGATGACCTTCACATCGCTGCCCTTCACCCTCTCACCCTTGAAGACCTTGGAGAAGAAGAGGATCTTCTTGCCGTCAGGAGACCAAGATGGACGCTCAACCCCCTCCTCCACGGAGGTGATCCTCCTTGCCTCGCCTCCCTCAGCGGGGATCACGCAGACCTGCATCTTCCTCTTCTTCTTTCCTTCCTCCTCCCGCTCCTCCTCGCCAGCCCTGTTGGAGAGAAAGAGAATGCTCCGCCCATCAGGGGACCATCTGGGATAGGTATCCTTACACTTACCATGGGTGAACTGCCTTGGACGCCTCTCCCCCAAGGGAAATAGCCAGAGGTGACTGTCATACTTGTCCTCAGCCATATTCACCGTCGTGTATACAAAGAGGACCTTAGCCCCATCAGGGGAGATCTGTGGGTCAGAGACAGGCTGCTGCGGGAATATGGGCATAATCTTATAATCCTCTAACCTCTTCATCTCAGACCCAAAGGGAATAAATCGCCAATAGTTTCTAAAAAGATTTCCAGGGAGATATCAAGTTCTAATGTAGTCGTGCCCCAAAGACGACGAGCCCTCCCAGCCGATACCTACTCAAGAATCCTCGCGATCTGACCCGCCATCCTCAGAGCGATCCTCCCCGGCATCGTGATGAGATAGCGGCCCCGCGCCTTCTCCTGCACCACAAGGCCCACCCCCTCGAGGACATTCAAATGGTTTGATAGAGTACTTACGGCGATCTCGGGGAGCTTCTCCTGCAGCTCGCTGATGTACTTACCACCTGAGGCCAGTTCCTGAAGAATCCTAACCCTATGTTCATTGCCCAGAGCGCTCATCACCGACGCTATCTTCTCCGGATCTACCCTCATCTCCTCCCTCTTCCGCCCCCGCCAGATCCTTACGCCCCGGGGACCTATGAAGACAGACCTCTCAAGTTCATCGCTGATCCCCGCCATCACCCCCTCCACCACCTCCTCGACATAGTCCCTGATCCCCCCCAGGTTGATGTAGATGCCCCGGGCCCTCCTCCTCTCCTCCTCAGAACGTTTCTTCAGTTCCTCCTTTAGCCTATCAACCTCTTCCTTGAGGCGCCTCAGCTCGTCCCTCAGATCCTCAGACATCTCGACCCCTCAATTCTATAATTTTCGAAATAATTTTGTTAAAAATAAAATATATAAGGGTTTTGCTTCTTAAAAAATTAGGCACTCCTAAAAATTTATAAGGGGAAAGGGGGAAGTATCTTGGATGCCCAGCCGCAGCGTCCAGGACTACCTCAAGGCGATCTACCACTTCAACGAGATGGGACTCCCCGCGAAGACCTCGGAGATCGCCTCGCTCATCGGCGTCTCCCCGCCAAGCGTCACGGAGATGATGAAGAAACTCGAGAAGAGGGGATATCTCCAGTACACGCCCTACAGAGGGGCCTACCTGACGGAGGAGGGGTGGAGCGCGGCTGAGAAGGTCATGCGGAAGCATCGACTCTTAGAGAGGTTCCTCACAGACATCCTCGGCATAGATAAAGAGAAGGTACATGAACAGGCCTGCGAGTTAGAGCACAGCCTCTCGGATGAGGTTGAGGAGGCCCTCTGCAGGGTCCTGAAGCACCCGGATACATGTCCGGATGATGGTAAGATGATCCCTCCCTGCTCAAAGGAGGTCTCAAGTTGTCTGGAGTGTGTGGAAATGAGGAGAAGGGTTAGAAAGGGTAGAGAACTCGTCCCACTCACCGCCCTCAACGTCGGAGAAGAGGGGGTGATAGCCTTCATCCGTGGAGGCAGGGCCGCAGTTCAGAGACTCATGGACATGGGACTCACCCAAGGAACAAGGGTGAAGGTCCTTGCCTCAGCCCCATTCAACGGACCATTAGAGCTCATGGTCAGAGGGGCAAATTTAGCTATTGGAAGAGGCCTTGCGAGACGGATCTTTGTGAAGGCAGCTACTCCATAACAAGAGAGAGGTTAAGATGTCCCAGGAGACCTCCAGCAAAGGGGAAGACGATAAGAAGAGGCGGCATATCAGGATAGCCCTCGCTGGGAACGCTAACGTGGGTAAGAGCGTCATCTTCAACCAGCTCACGGGACTCCACCAGCACATCGGGAACTGGCCCGGGAAGACCGTGGAGAGGGCTGAGGGAACCCTCAGCTACAGGGGCTACACGATAGACGTCTTGGACCTGCCTGGGATCTATTCCCTCTCCACCTACTCCATAGAGGAGGTCATCAGCAGGCAGTACATCGCCGTGGAGAAGCCAGATGTGGTCGTCAACGTCGTGGATGCCTCAGTCTTGGAGCGAAACCTCTTCTTCACCATCCAGCTTCTCGAGATCGCGCCGAGGATGGTGATCGCCCTCAACCAGATAGATATGGCTGAGAAGAAGGGCATCAAGGTCAACCATGAAAAGCTGGAGAAGCTGCTCGGCGTACCCGTCGTGCCGACCATAGCGCCGAGAAATGTGGGGATAGAGGAGCTCGTGGAGAAGGTCATAGAGGTCTACGAGAAGGATGTGCGTCCCCTCTTCACGTTAAAATGCGGTCCAGAGGTCGAGGCCAGAATAGAGAAACTATCCGCCCTCCTGAGAGAGATCAAATCGCCCTATCCTCCGAGATGGATGGCGATAAAGCTCTTAGAGGGAGACGAAGAGGTCGAGAAGATCGTCTACAGTGAGAAACCGGAGTTGGAGCAGGTCGTTAAGGCTCTGGGGGCGGAGATCGAGGAGATCCACGGCCACAGCGTCTCCTCGGTTATAGCCTCTGAGAGGTATAACCTCGCGAATAGGATAGCCAGAGAATGCACGGAGCAGTTGATAAGGAAGAGGCGGGGGTTCATCGAGAAACTTGAAGAGGCTACGGTTCACCCGGTCCTCGGATACATGATAATGGCTGTCGTCGTTGCAGCACTCTTCTATGGCGTCTTCAGGTTTGGAGATTTCGTTACTGCCCTCTTGGAGTCCCTCTTTGATATGGTAAAGGTCGCATATGATGGGTGGTTCGGCACGGGGTTCCTCGCAACGCTCATATGGGATGGAATAATTGAGGGCCTCATAGCGGGTATCACCATCGCCCTACCCTACATCATCCCCTTCTATATCGCCCTCTCCATCCTTGAGGACAGTGGATACCTTCCCCGCATCGCCTTCCTAATGGATGCCGCGATGCACAAGATCGGGCTCCATGGTAAGGGCTTCATCCCCCTTATCTTGGGCTTCGGGTGCAACGTCCCCGCCATCCTCGGCTGCCGAATCATGGAGACAGACCGAGAACGCCTCATCTGCGGCTTCGTCGCGAGCCTCATACCCTGCGCTGCAACCAGCGTCATCGTCATGGGGCTCGTCGCGACCTATATGGGGACGAACTGGGCGATAGCCCTCTACATCCTGGACTTCGCCATCATCCTTCTATTGGGTAGGATCGCCTTCAAGGCCGCCCCTGGGGAGCCTGTGGGGCTCATCATGGAGATGCCCGCCTATAGGCGCCCCACGATCTCCGTGACAGCGAGCAAGACTTGGTTCCGCCTCCAAGATTTCATCTTCACAGCCTTCCCTATCATGATCGCGGGGAACTTCGTTATACAGATCTCCTCCCTCTTAGGGCTTCTGGACGTCGCTGAGAAGGTGATGAGTCCGGTGATAGTGGGGTGGCTGGGGCTCCCCGCAGCAACGGGGATCACCCTCACCTTTGGGATATTGAGAAAGGAACTGACCCTGATCCTCCTCGCCTCACTAATGGGGACCACGAACTTCGCCGCAGTTATGACCCCCGTCCAGATGTTCGTCTACTCCACCGTCGTCATGGTCTACATACCCTGCATCGCGACCATCGCAGTCCTCATCAAGGAATTCGGATACAAAAGGACCCTGATAATCACCCTTGTGGAGATAGGCTTCGCCATCCTCTTGGGAGGGGTCCTCTATAGGATACTTGGTATCCTCTTCTAACCGGAGAGTAAAATATGGATGAAGCCTCCATGTAACCGGGGAACTAAAGGACAGGTTACAGAGGTTTTTTCAATCTTAAGGAGTAGGTAGAGAGTGGAGATCAGGTTGGACACAAGGATGACCCTGGAGGAAGATCCCTTAGACCTCCTACTTATAATCCAATCGTTGCTGGAACATGAGAAGAGACTGAAGGCCCTGGAGAAGAAGGTGAACCTCCTGACTAAGGAGATCTCCATGTTAGAGGTGATCTTTGAGGAGCAGAAGAAGAGGGGTGTTGTGCTCAACTTGGGGACGGAAGTCAGGACAGAGGAGGTCACCTATCTCCAGAAATTGTGGAAGGTCTTAGAGAGCATAAGCAAGGAGGTAGAGCTCGAAGAGAGTCAATAAACCCCCTCATCTCCAGATTCGAATGCCCCTCTCGTAGAGATATTGGGCGGTCAGTTCTGCGATGTCGGAGGTGTTGAAGGGGATTCTAAGCCGCTTTATCTGGAGAACTATCTCCCTGTAGGTGATCTCCAGAGTTCTCCTCTTGGAGAGATAGTTGTCCAAGATCGTCTGGGCCACCTCCTCGGCTATACGATACTTGGGGCTGGTCATCTTGATATGGAGCTTCAACGCCTCGGAGATCTCCTCAGTCGTAGCCCCTTCGATAGCCCAGACAGTCGGCCTCGGACCACCCTTAGAGTCCGTCTTCTTCGGAACTCTAACGGCAGGCTTGATGATATTCAGGGTCCTGAGCTGCTTCAGAGCCCTGTAAGCAGTCGCTTCAGCCAAATTCAATTTAACCTGGAGAATCCACGCCGTTGCAGCACCATGGAGACAAAGATACAAGAAGACCTTCGCCACAGAATCTGAGGAGAAGATTCTCTTACATAATGGAAATAATCGATCGATCTTCCTGCTGTCTCTCTTTAGGTTATCTCTCTCATCTGATAATAATAACCTCCTGAAGATCTCTCTATACTCAACCAAGTCCTTCCTATTCCCTGAGAGTAACTTCCCCCTTTTCTTAGAGAAGATAGCATCCACTAATGCATCTGTACTAACCATAAGTAATCCCACCCCGTGGACTTGCGAGGAATCTGGCTAACCTTATTGTCGGCGGCAATAAACTTATAAGATTACTTGTTAACATGTTAACTTGTAAACTCTTGAGGAGGGAACAATATTTCCAGGAAGACCGTAGCCATCCGGGGCCTTGACACGGACCTCTATCATCAGATCTTCTCCCTGGCCAAACGTTCTGGCAAGCGGGTCGCTGATGTAGTGAATGAAGCCCTCAAGTTATATCTGATGAATAGGGAGAAGGTCCAGGGGTATCATGATGGTGGTGTGGAGATCCAGAAGGTTAAGAACGACGGGTTCATTCGTCTGTCGAAGAGGGATATTTTAAACCTTCATAGAGAGATCGGGGAGTTCATTATAGAGACAAGTGGAAGGCTTGTCTTCGAGAAGGATGTAGATAAGCAGACGTTGAATTGCATCCGTTCCATAATCATTAATGGAGGGACTGTAGAGGCGCCCAGGGACCTTTACTACTTCTTCCTCTTGAAGTCCGAGATCCACGGAAGGTTAGAGAAGTATTAGTTAAGGGAAGAGATCTTGTACAGGACCATGGGGCTTCTACGTCTCGTCGGCGTTGAGGATGGAAGTTTCAGGCCCTTTAATCGTCGAACCCTGGGGACCTGCCTTCTATGCGCTGTGGAGATGTTCGGCCCTAAAATTGAGAAGGTTAAGGTCTCACCGATTACTGTCGACGGGCTTGATGCCACGTCCAAGCTCTCAGAGATGCTGCGGGACATGGATTTCGAGGCCATACTCCTTGGCGGCATCACCTTCGCCGGCTTCAATATCATAAACGTTCAACAAATATTAAAAGAGTATTCTCGGCCCATTATCATCTTCATAAGAGACCGACCCGATAACAGGGCGGTGCGAGAAGCGTTGGAAAAACATTTTGATGATTGGAGGGAGCGTTGGGATATTATTAAATCCCTTGGCCCCGTGCACTCTACTCGAACTCGTCCCGATGAGCCTCCTATCTACTTCGAGGTTCTGGGGGCCTCTTCCCAGTGGGCGGAGGAAGTCCTACGCCTCTCGGCGATGTTATGTCGCATACCCGAGCCTGTGAGGGTGGCCCGCTTAATCGCGAGGGGCCTGACGCTCAGAGGAGATTAAAGTTGAGAGGGAGCACTTGAGAGGTCTGAAGGTCAACTACCGCCGCGATCCCAGGGGTTGGTGTTAGTCCCATTCTCCTTTGGAAGGAGGTCTGCTCCTGCCAGGTCCCTGAGTTCACGAGGGTCACCTCCTTATACTTTCCATGGTCGAAGACGTGGACGTGCCCCATGTGTAGAATGTCTGGCGGCGACTCTATGACCATCCAATCCCTCCTCTCAGGGGCTATGGGGGTGGTAGCCCCGTAGATCGGCGCCAGATGTCGCCCCCTCAGGAGGAACTCCATCCCCTTCTTTGGTTTATGGAAGTCCAACCCCGGGACCTGCGTGAGGATATCATCAAGGGCTTTCCCATGGGAGATGAGGACTTCGACCCCGCTAAGAGAGACCCTTGAAGGGTTCCCAAGAAGAGTAACTCGGTCATCCTCGTGAAGGCTCTCTGCATATCTCTTCGGAATGGCGGGCTGGGGGAGGCTCTTCCTTACAGCATCATGGTTCCCCGGAATAATGATTAACTCTATGTAATCTGGAAGGGCTGAGAGAAGTTCCGTCGCAACCTCATATTGCCTCTGGAGATCGGCGACCTCCAACTCATCTTCCTGCCCTGGGTAGACCCCTATCCCGTCGACGAGGTCCCCCGCAATGACAAGATATTTCACCCTCCCCGCCAGGGACCTCAGCTCAGAGGGTCCGAACTCCCCCCTTAACCATCTCAGGAACTTCAGGAAGAGGTCCCTGAGAAATAACTTGCTCCCTATATGGAGATCTGAGATCAGCGCAGCGCAGAGAGGTACCTCGCTTCTCTTTGGCTTGCTATCTGGGATATCGGGCCAGAGGAAATCATCTGCGATGAAGAGGGCCTCTCTATATTTTAAGACCTCCATACACACGACTTGGTCGAGTAAGAGCTCTTGGGCTCTGCGCATCTGTTCACCAGTTGTAGAGATGAGGACCGTCGCTGAGGACTCCAAGTCCTCCAGCTCGATAAACAACCTGTTGCCTGAGACCCTTTTATCCCTGATGATCCCTATGATCTTAAACTTAGATTTCAGAGGAGCCCTTAAACTCTCCTTTATCGGCGTCACATCCCTTGTATCAATCCTCTTCCTGAAGATCTTCTCCATCCTCTTGTATCTATCACGGAAGTATTCTAAGAAGCCCTTGAGGTCTCCCTCCGTCGCCATCCCCTTCGTGGGATCCTTTAACACCTTTATCTCTGCCTCATACTCCGCTGCGAGAGGACGTGTCACCCCTTTACCCGTGATCTCTTGTTTTACCCCTTTTCCGAGGTTTATCTCCTCGAGTAGTCCCCTAAAGAACTCCTCATCCAAGATAAATTTCTCCTCAGGAAGTACATTAGCCCGCTTAATAGCGTATTGGATCAAATTCTCCAGGAGGCTCTCGTCATTTATGGACTTTAGGAAATCAAATCCATCCTTACTGATTTGATATCCCGCAGTAAGGACCTCCTTCAACGCCTTTCTAACGGCCTCAGTCACCCTCCGCCCCTCTGAACCGAGATAACTGCCCTTACTATCCTTTGAATTATTTAGATAACTCTTCCTTCATAACTTCTTCTTGTTTTCTCCCCTCTTCGAGAAGGTCCTTGAGCTCCTTTCTTATTCTATATTTATAGGGCATGCTCCTGGTATTCCTGTCTATGAAGCCCCTCTCATATAGCTTCTTCAGGAGCCTCGCCGTGTGCTCTCTGGTCTTTCCTATCCTCTCTCTTATCTTGGGCACGGTCATCTCCCCTTCCTCCTTTAAGATCTCCAAGACTCTGAGTTCTGTGGGATTTAGTTTACTTAAAACGCCCTCCTCCCTTATTGGTATCGGAGATGAGACCACCGCCTTATCCCGCACCTTCCTCTGCGCGACCCCCTCCTGACCCAAACCCTCTATTTTACTCTTTATGGCAACAAGTTCTTGAGCGGTCTTCTCAACCTTATCTAAGAGAAGTTTAACCTCTCCCTGGATCCCAGCAGAGACCTGAAGTGCTTCATCACTCTTCTCAGCAGCCTCCTTAATCCCCACCTCAAGATGCTCCAACCTCCTCTTCACTCCCGTCAGCTCCCGGAGGAAAGAGACCACAATATTCTTTGTTAGTTCCCTCGATGAATCATAACACTCCTTGGCCTGCCTAATCTTCCGATAAAACAATATAGAGGCTACTGCCGTTACTACAAGGAACGCCACCTCCCCAATAAGAAGGGATGACATCACACTTCCTCCATGAATCACATAGAAGTTACATGTGATAAATGTTATGATATCACATCACGCAGTCCTCCCCCGGAAGAACAAAAATGAAAGGAAAAACTATAAATCATCAATATTTTTCTCTAAGAGACTCAAAACTTTAATTGATAAGATCGTGAGCTCAGTGAGAAACATGAGCTGATGTGATATCACACCTCACGATGACATGAAACACAAGAATTAGACCCCCTTAAAGGGCATTTTCATGGGAGTTATAAGAAATATCGAGGACGTTAAAAACAGAATGATTTTAAATTTATTCATCTAAATTGGAGATTTTAATGAACCGATCTTCTCCCAAAAATATGAGACAAGATTTGTTGGAAACTCTGTCTGTGATATCACACCATGTCACATGGGCTTGAGTCTCTTGGGTCTTGCCATTTTTTCAATACCGTTGTATAACTCTCTCTCAATTTTCAATAAAACTTTGAGATTTTCCTCTTCTCTTTCAGCATAGGTCTTCTGTAGCTCAGCGTATTCTTGAAGTTTCTTAGCAAGAAGTTCATAGTCCTCGAAAGGAGGGCCCTTAAAGAGGCCGATATAGGAGAGAAGGAGTATCGTATAGATTGAGGATATAATATTCTTTCTCGCTTGACGTAAACTGCGGTTGAAAGCACCCCTACTCACCTCTTTAATCCGCATTTTTGCCTTATCTTCAAATCTAATCTTATTTATTCCAAGATTTTCAGCAGCGAAATCTATTAAAATGGATTCAAACTGAGTTCTTGTTAAACTACTATATTTTAAAAGAATGGAAACAACAGGGTCCTTTAAGACCCCCTTCAACCATTTTTTCACCTCTCCATATACATCTTCACTCTCCAACCCGAAGACACCTCAGATGGATACAATATTGTATACAAACCTTAAAAACCTACATATTTAATTTTATTGTTAAAAAACTATAATGTTTGGGAGAGCCTTTTATATCTCTCCATGATCCACGGGTTTAATGATGTTGGATCCACGTGCTCTTAGGATTGATCCCTCCTTTGTTGAGAGGAGGATTTTGGATTTCATATCTGAACAGGTTTCTGCTGCCGGTCTTAAGGGGGGTATTGTGGCGGTCAGCGGGGGACTTGACTCTTCGGTAACCTTGGCCCTCTCAGCTAAGGCCTTGGGGGGTAATAGGGTTCGCGCTCTCATGATGCCTGAGCAGGGGCTCACATCCGAGAGTGATATCACAGACGCCTTGGAGGTTGCGGAGATGTTTGGGGTCACATGTGATGTCGTTGATATCACGCCTGTGATTCGGGCGATATACTCGGCTCTTCCTAACTATGATCCTCAGGATCTCATCAGCGCGGGTAACGTGAAGGCAAGGGTCCGCATGATCATAAACTATTATTACGCGAACCGCTTGGGCAAGATGGTGATAGGTAGCAGCAACAAGAGCGAGCTCCTGACGGGGTATTTCACGAAGTATGGGGACGGTGCTGCCGATCTCTTTCCCCTTGCGGACCTTTACAAGACTCAGGTGCGTCAGTTGGCACGTCACTTAGGGTTGCCGAGGCGTATTATTGAGAAGGTGCCGACGGCGGGGCTCTGGCCGGGCCAGTCCGATGAAGGGGAGCTTGGGGTGAAGTACGAGCTGCTTGACCTGATCTTACTTGGCTGGGAGCGGGGAATGAGCGTGGAGAGCGTCGCGGAGGAGTTGGGGGTGGGGGTGGAGCTTGTCAGAGGGGTGTTCGAGAGGGTGAGGAGGAGTAGACATAAAAGGGTCTTCCCACTAATTTTAAGACTTAGTTCCAACAAATCTGAGTTAGGGAGTGGGAGCTCTTGGGGAGGAGAAGGAGGAAGGTCGTAAAGGTCGTTAAGAGGAAGTTGCCTGAGTTCTTCCTCTGCCCCAGGTGTGGGAAGAACACCGTGAAGGTCTCCATCGACCGTAGGCATGAGGTCGCGGTGGTCGTCTGTGGCGCCTGTGGTCTTAAGGGCGAGTTTCCGCTCTCCAGTCTTTCAGAACCTGTGGATATCTACTGCAGCTTTGTAGACCAGTTTTATGCTCGCCCTCGGACGAGATAGGTGAAGATCGATGGGAAGGGTTGAGGAGTATTTATTGGATAAGATTGAGCGTGAGGGGGCCCTCCATATCACTCTTATAGACCCTGAGAAGATGTCCCCAGAGGAGGCTAAGGAGGTCGCCGTGGAGGCGGAGGAGGGGGGGAGCTCCGCGATCATGGTGGGGGGGTCGACCCTCGTCTCAAATCAGGATCTGGACGAGGCGGTGAAGGCGATAAAGAGTGGGGTGGAGATCCCCGTCATCCTCTTCCCCAACAACATCTCCTGTATAAGTAGGTTCGCCGACGCCATCTGGTTTATGTCCCTCCTGAACTCCTCCAATACCTATTATCTCATAGAGGCACAGGCCCTGACTGCTGCCCTGATAAAGAAGTATAAACTTGAGGCCATCCCCATGGGCTACATTATCGTGGGTGAGGGCTGTGCCGCCGGCTACATCGGCCATGCCCGTTTCATAAACTACGATCACCCTGAGATCGTCGTGGGATACGCCTTAGCCGCAGTCCACCTCGGGATGAGGTTCATCTACTTGGAGGCGGGTTCGGGGGCGAAGGACCCAATTCCGCCTGAGATGATCTCCCAGGTCAAGAAGGCCATAGAGCGCCCGCTTATCGTGGGTGGGGGGATCAGGGATGCCTTGGCGGCGGAGAGGGCTGTGCGGGCGGGGGCGGATATCATCGTGACGGGGACCTTGGTAGAGCAGGGTGGCTCCGTGAGGGAAAGGATTTACGAGATAGTTAGAAATATTAGAGGTGTAAAGAAGGTGGTGGTATGACCTCGTTTGAGAGCTTCTTCGATGCGCTGAAGAAGGCGCTTGGGAAACCCGACCTCTACGAGATCTGGCCTGACTTCGAACCGGTGTATGACGAAAGCGAGTACTCCTGGACGAACCTAAGGGGGTTGGGTGAGGTCCTCCTCCTCAACTGTGGGGACTGTGATGGACCCTCCGACCTGAGGCACCCGAGATGCGACGAGTGCGTCAAGAAGAGGGGCAAGATCGCCTTGGAGGCCTATACAAGGGCGACGGGTAAGGAGAAGAAGGCTTGGACCACGATAATGCTCTGCAGGATCCACAGCCCAGACTGAAGCGGGGAACGAACCCTTGACAAAGCCTGAGGTTTCTCCTGAGTACTCCAGATACTTCTCTGAACTTCAGAGTAGATTGGCCGCCCTCTTTGAGGTGGCCCGTAGGGCACGCGCCAAGGGGCTGGACCCTACTCCGGAGCCCGAGCCAAGGGTCGCCCATGATATAGCGGAGCGAGTAGAGTTGCTCGTAGGCCCTCCAGGGGTGGCCGCGAGGATTCGGGAGCTGGCCGAGGAGATGGACCGCCGTGAGATGGCCTTCAAGATAGCGGAGGAGATCATCTACGGACGTTTCGGCCACTTTGAGCCAGAGAGGGCCGCTGACCAGGCCGTGAGGACGGCTCTGGCGATCCTCACTGAGGGTATTACCATCGCCCCGATTCAGGGGGTTACTCAGGTTAAGATCAAGAAGAACTCCGATGGCACGCGCTACTTGGCTATATACTTCGCCGGGCCTATTCGCCCGGCGGGGGGGACGGCTCAGGCCCTCACCTTAATTGTGGGGGATTTTGTCCGTAGGAAGCTGGGCTTGGATAGGTACAAGCCGAGCGAGAGGGCTGTGAGGAGGTTTATAGAGGAGGTCCGCCTCTATGAGCGGAGGGTCCGCCGGTTTCAGTACCACGTGACGGACGAAGACCTCTACGAGGCTGTGAGGAGCCTCCCCGTCGAGGCGACGGGCGTCGGGACCGACCCCTATGAGGTCTCCTCCTTCAGGGACGTACCTGGCATCGAGACGAACCGAGTGCGGGGAGGGGCCTTGATCGTCGTCGTGGACGGGGTCGTGGGGCGTGCGAAGAAGCTCCTCGGGATCTGTGAGAGGCTGCACATTGAGGGCTGGGACTTCCTCTCACGCCTGGGTGGGGGGAATAGAGGCGAGAACTCCCACGCGAAGTTCATGGACGAGATCATCGTGGGTCGGCCCGTCTTCTCCTTCCCATCGGCGGTCGGTGGCTTCAGGCTGAGGTATGGCAGGGCGAGGAACACGGGCCTCGCGGCCGTTGGGGTCCACCCCGCCACGATGATCATCCTCAAGAGGTTCCTCGCCACCGGGGTCCAACTCAGGATAGAGCTCCCCGGGAAGTCCGCCATCGTCACCCCGGTGGACTCCATAGAGCCGCCGGTGGTCCGCCTCAAGGGGGGCTCCGTGGTCAGGGTCGAGACGGTTGAGGAGGCGGAGAAGCTGGAGGGGTCTGTGGAGAGGATCCTCTTCGTGGGCGATGTCCTGATAAACGCCGGGGACTTCCTCCAGAACAACGAGTCTCTCCTGCCCGCAGGCTACGACGAGTCTCAGTGGCGCCTCGACCTAAAGGCGGCTCTAAGAACCTTCAGTGGAGTGGAGGAGGCCGCTGAGGCCGTTGGGCTTCCTCCCTCCAGGCTCTTGGATCTGCTCAACGACCCCTGGGACCAGCCCTCACCGGAGGAGGCCGTGAGGCTCTCCACAGTCCTCGGCGTCCCCCTCCATCCTCGCTACACCTATCTCTGGTCCTCCCTCTCCCCCGAGGAGTTCTTCAAGCTCAGGAGTTACCTCCTCAAGGCTGAGAGGATTCAGAGGGGCGACTCCTTCTCCCTCGTAGGGGCTCTTGAGGCTGAGGTGAAGGAGATCCTGGAGAGGCTCCTCATCCCCCATGAGGTCTCCGATGGGTACATCGTGATCTCTGAGGCTGCGCCTATTCTGGAGAGTTGTCTCTCCCTTGATAAACCGGATGCTGAGGGCCCCCCCTCCTCCCATCCCCTGGAGATGATCCGCAGCCTCTCAGGGATCAAGGTCAGGGAGAAGGCCCCGGTATTCGTGGGAGCGAGGATGGGACGGCCTGAGAAGGCCAAGGAGCGGAGGCTGGCCCCCTATGTTCATGTGCTCTTCCCCGTGGGAACCGCTGGGGGGGCTCAGAGGGACCTGATAAAGGCTATGGGGGCAGGCGCGATCTCCGTGGAGTTGGTGAGGCGGAGGTGTCCACGCTGTGGGCGACCCGTCTTCGGTGTGAGATGTCCCGAGTGTGGGGTAGAGCCCGTATCGGAGAGGGCGTGTCCCAGGTGCGGGCGGGTGGTCAAGGGTGGGCGGTGTCCAACGTGTAACACTCCGACGGTCTCCTATGGACGGGTGCGGATAGACCTTGCCCGACTCTTGGACGAGGCCCTAAAGAGGGTTGGGGGTGCTCTCCCTGATCGCATTAAGGGCGTGAGGGGGCTCATGAATAGGGATCGGGTCCCAGAGGACCTTGGGAAGGGGATCCTCAGGGCCAGGTACGACCTCTCCGTCTTCAAGGATGGCACCATTAGATTCGACGTGACGGATGCCCCCCTCACCCACTTCAAACCCAGCGAGCTCGGGCTCTCCCTTGAGAGGCTCAGGGCGTTGGGGTATACCCACGACCGTTACGGGCGGCCCCTCGAGTCTCCGGAGCAGATGTTGGAACTGAAGATCCAAGATATCATCGTCCCGGAGGAGTGTGGGGATTATCTTGTTAGGGTCGCGAAGTTCTTGGATGACGAGCTTGTCCACCTCTACGGCTTAGAGGCCTTTTATAACGTTGAGAGGCGGGAGGACTTGATAGGGGCTCTCGTCTTGGGGCTTGCACCCCATACCTCCGCCGCGGTCGTGGGGAGGATCATCGGCTTCACCCGGGCCCGGGTCTGTTATGCTCATCCTCTATGGCATGCCGCTAAGCGTCGGAACTGTGATGGGGATGAGGATGCCATCCTTCTCGCACTCGACCCTCTCCTCAACTTCTCTGAGTCCTTCCTCCCCGATCAGATTGGGGGGATGATGGACGCCCCCCTCTTCATCATCCCCGTTGTGATCCCCCGTGAGGTGGATAAGGAGGCCCATAACGTCGATGTGATGGACTCCTACCCCCCGGCATTCTACAAGGAGGCGGAGAGGGGGGCCAGGCCCTCTGAGTACGGGTTGCTCGTGGACACCATCGGGAAGAGGCTCGGCACCGAGGCCCAGTTCCAGGGCTTCGGTTACACCGTCGAGTGTTCCGATATCAACCTCGGTTCTCATGAGGGGTCCTACACCCATCTCACCACGATGCTCGAGAAACTTGAGGCCCAGTTGGAGCTCTCGGAGAAGTTGAGGGCCGTCGATGTCAAGTTCGTGGCGGGGAGGATCCTGACGAGTCACTTTATGAAGGATATTGTGGGGAACCTTAGGGCCTTCACGAGCCAGAGTTTCAGGTGTATGACCTGCAATCGTCGTTATAGGCGGGTGCCCCTCTCCGGTAAGTGCCCTTACTGTGGAGGGAGGATCTCCCTCACCGTCTATCGGGGTGGGATAGAGAAGTACATCGAGTCCGCCGAGGGGCTGATAGAGAGGTATGGGCTGGGGGAGTACTACTCCCAGAGACTTCAGCTCATCAAGGAGGAGCTGGATTCCCTGTTCCAGAAGTCTATCGAGGAGCGGAGGGGGCCGAAGCAGATCGACCTGACGGAGTTCCTCCGAAGACCTCAGAGTTAAGGCCTAAAAACGAGGAGATGAACCTTTGGAACCACAATCTCTGAAACACAATCCTTATATGGTCCCCCGGGAGTTCTTTAGTCACCAATAGGAAAGAGCGTAAGTAAGCGATGGCAATTAGAGAAGATAGGAGCGAAGAGCTCGTAAAGATTGGTGACTTGAACTCTTACTCGCGGCAGGTATACACTATCGTGAAGGTTGTTTCCAAGACTGAGCCGAGAGAGGTCACGTCCAGGATCGATCAGAGTAGACACCGCGTCGCCGAGGCTCTCGTCGGGGACGAGACAGGCTCCATATACCTCACCCTATGGGACGACGCCATAGACGACATAGAGGAGGGGCAGACCCTCAGCATCAAGAACGGCTACGTCAACCTCTTCCGGGGCTCCATGCGACTGAACCTGGGTCGATACGGCAGCTACGAGATCCTTGAGGAATCCCCCATATCCGAGGTGAACCTCGACAACAACCTATCCAGCCAGCAGTTCGAGCAGCCTGGGCGACGCTTCACCAAGTCTGGCTTCTCCGGTCGGAGAAGACCGACAAGGAGAAGGAGATATTAAGCGTCCCCGAGCTGGCGAGATACACCCCCTCTTTTTCTATTTTTATGCGGTGGGACTTCTCCCCTAAGATTAAATTTTAGTATCGCCACCTGATCTTCATGGTGGTAACTCTTGAGTGCAAGGGAGAAATATGATAGGATCTTCAAGCTCCTCAAGGAGCACAGCGAGTTCTTCAATAGGAGCATACCCCTCATCGCGAGCGAGAATGTCACCAGCCCGGCGGTCCGTGAGGCCTTGACCAGCGACTTCGGCCACCGCTACGCAGAGGGGTGGCCTGGGGAGAGGGTCTACGCGGGGTGTAGATACATCGATGAAGTCGAGCTGATGGCCTTGGAGCTCGCCAAGGAGATCTTCAGGGCGGAGTTCGTGGACGTCCGCCCCATCTCAGGCGTCTGCGCCAACCTCATCATGTACACGGCCTTCACGGAGCCGGGGGACCGCATCATGGCCCTCTCGATCCCGACAGGGGGGCATATCTCCATGGGGAGGAAGCGCCTCTGGGGGACCGCGGGAGCCGTCCATGGGCTCAAGGTCCAGTACTTCGAGTACGACGATGAGAGCCTGAACATCGACGTCGATAAGACCGTGAAGAGGATCAGGCGGCTGGAGTCCCGTGGGGACCACATAAAGCTATACCTCTTCGGAGCCAGCGTCTTCCCCTTCCCCCACCCCGTGAAGGAGATCGCGGAGGTGGCGAGGGAGTACGACGCGAAAGTCGCCTACGACGCGGCCCACGTGGCGGGCCTCATAGGCGCAGGCCTCTTCCAAGACCCCCTGAGAGAGGGGGCTGACTGCGTCCAGATGAGCACCCACAAGACCTTCTTCGGACCCCAGCGGGGGATGATCGCCTCCTGGGAGAAGTACGCCGAGAGGCTGAAGAACGCGGCTTTCCCCGCAAACCTGAGCAACCACCACCTCCACAGCCTCGCCGCCCTCGCCGTCGCCCTCTGCGAGTTCAAGGAGTTCGGCCGTGCCTACGCTGAGCAGGTCATTAGGAACGCCCAGGCCCTGGGTCAGGCCCTCTACGAGCGGGGCTTCAAGGTCCTCGGGGAGAAGCTGGGCTTCACGAAGTCCCACGTCCTCCTTATAGACGTCGTGGACACCCCCCTGAAGAATGGGCGGAGGGTGGAGATGGAACTCGAGAAGGCGGGGATCATCGTGAACAGGAACCTCCTCCCCTACGACATAAGGGAGGGCCGACACTTCATGGAGCCAGGGGGGATAAGGATCGGGACGAGCGAACTCACAAGGCTGGGGATGAAAGAGTCCGAGATGGTCGAGATCGCGGAGTTCATGAAGAGGGTCGTCATCAAGGGGGAGGACCCTAAGAGGGTCGCGAGGGACGTCGCGGAGTTCAGGAAGGGCTACCAATACTGCCACTACTGCTTCGAGGAGGCCGCTGAGGCCTACAAGTACCTGGGGCTGAGGTGAAGGGGCAAAACCCTTAATTTACCCCGAGTCCCAGTCAAGGAGGGAGGAGATGTCCAGGAGGAGACGAGAAGAGGAAGCCATAGCACCGGCCTCCAGCGCCGGTCTACTCCGTTTCTTCCAAGACGAGTCCTACGGCTTCAAGGTGAGGCCGGAGTTCGTCGTGATCTCAGCCATCTTACTCATAGTTGCCTGCATCGTGGCCCACTGGTTCTTCAAGGGTCCTATATAAGCACCTCCAAGGGATGAAGCCTTTTTAATTCCTCTTCTCCATGATGTAGAGACACGATTAGAGGGGCTCGTTGTGTGGGAAGGCGGGGGGAGGGGGGCCTCTGACAGGATACTCTCCTATTACTCCTACCTCTTCGGCTTCCCCTCTCATAGGGTCCTTCTGTTAGAACAGGTCGTGGTAACTCTCATCGGAGGCGCACTCCCCCTAATCCTCTACAAGGGAGTCAGCTCCCTCCTCCCCAGCCTCCTCTTCGCCCTCTCCACTTTCACCCTTCCCTCCCTCCTCTCAGACCTGCTAACCTCCCTCCTCCTAAGCGGAGACCCTCTCTTCACGCCGAGGAGGTGTACTGCCCTCTCCCTCGTCGCCTCCCTCCCCTGGGTCTCGATCCTCACCCTTCTTGGATTGGCGGCCCGTCTAACCGGGAGCCATGCCCTCATCCCAAGGGCCTTCATGGCGGGCTTCTCCTTCTCCCTCTCCCTCCGCCTCCTCGCCCTCTACGCCTTGACCTCACGAGACCGCTTCAGGGCGCTCCTCTCCTCCATCCTCCAACCCCTCTCCTGCCTCTTCTCCGCCATCCCCCTCCTCCCAATAGACTGGAGGAGCCTCCTCCTCGGCCTGACCTCCTCTCTGATCCTCCTCTCCGCGGTCTGGCTTGTCGTCAAGGTTGTGGAGAGGTGGAGAGGGGATAGGGAGCAGATCAGGCTCTTACCCCTCTTCCAGGCCTTCCTCCTCGCCTGGGCTGAGGGGATAGGCGAGCCCTTGGAGGAATACCTGGAGAAGATCGGGGAGGAGGCCGACCTTCCTATAGGCTACTTGATCTTTCACTCCAGAGGGGGGCCCAAGGGAGTCCTAATGGTCCCCTACATACACTCAGGGCCCTTCAGGAATGTGGGCAGCAGCGCCCTCCCCTACCTCACAACGAAGGCGCTGGGAGAGGCCCTTGGATGCGAGGCCCTCTTCCTCCACGGCGTCTCATCCCATGACCGAGATCTCTCCTCCCAAGTCCAGAACAAGAGGGTCATCCAAGCCCTCCTTGAGGGGATAGGCCGTGGAGTAGAGGGCGGGCGGGTCTCACCCCTGATAAGAGTCCGTAGGGATGGGGCGACCGCCACATGCCAGCTCTTCGATGACTTAGCCCTTGTAACCCTGACGGTCTCCCCCAAGAGCTTCGACGATCTCCCCCAAGGATTAGAGAGGAGGATCTCCCAGGCAGGGAGGGGACTCGGGTTAGAGACCTTAGTGGTGGACCTCCATAACAGCATTGGAGAGGAGGATGAACTCAGTGAGGAGGACCTCTCAAACCTGACCGAGGCCGCCCTCGACGCGATGAGGCGGGCCCTTAGGGCCCCGAGGACCTCCTTCCGCATCGGTTTCTCCAAGGTCACTCCCACTGACCTCTCCCTCAAAGATGGGATGGGCCCCGCAGGCATCGGTGCCATGGCCGTCGAAGTCCCAGGGCAGACCTCTGTATATGTTGTGATAGATGCGAACAACATGGTCTCGGGATTAAGGGAGGAACTCCTCTCCAGGATCAAGGGGCTCGGGGTGGATGAGGCCGAGGTCGCGACTACCGACACTCACATCGTGAACGCCATCAGCGTCAGCCCCCGCGGTTACTACCCCTTGGGGGAGAGGATTGACTGGGAGAGGATGGCGGAGTACGTGAAGCGGGCAGTGGCACAGGCGCTGGAATCCTTGGAGCCCGCCTCCTTCCACTATGGGGTGGTCGAGGTGAAGGGCCTTCGGATCATAGGGGAGGGTGGTCTAATTTATCTGGGGAATATACTGGAAGAGGGGTTCAACCTCTTTAAGCGGTCCTCGCTGACGATCCTTCCCCTCCTCGGCGCCCTCTCCCTCTCCCTTCTCTTTCTCCTCTGAGACGGATGGTCCCTCCCTGTCTGACCCCTCCTTCAAGGAGGGAGAGTGATGATCTTGGGCTTCTTCATATCTTTTTAAGGAGGGTGTAGAAATCTTGATTGAGAGGAGGCTCAGGAATGGGTTATCCTAAGATCGTTGTAACTCCTCCCGGGCCGAGGGCTCTTGAGCTTCTTAAACGTGATGAAGCCTTGATCTCCCCCTCCTACGCCCGCTTCTACCCCCTCGTCATCGAGTCGGGAAGGGGATGCATCATCAGGGATGTCGATGGAAACGAGTTCATAGACTTCAACTCCGGCCTCGCCGTCCTTAACGTTGGGCACTGCCATCCAAGGATCGTGGAGGCGATCAGGGAGCAGGCTGAGAAGTTTCTCCACTACTCCCACACCGACTTCTACTACGAGCAGGCCATACGGCTCGCTGAAAAGCTCTCCGATAAGGTCCCCGGGGACTTCAAGAAGCGATTCTACTATGGGAACAGCGGGGCCGAGGCTGTCGAGGCGGCCATCAAGCTGAGCAGATGGCATACCCGCCGCCAGAAGCTCATAGCCTTCATAGGCTCCTTCCATGGGAGGACGATGGGCGCCGTCAGCCTCACGGCGAGCAAGCCCGTCCAAAGGCAGTACTTCTCCCCCCTCCTCCCTGAGGTGGAGCACGTCCCCTACCCCTACTGCTACAGATGCCCCTTCAAGCAGACCTATCCCGACTGCGGGCTCTGGTGCGTCGATTATATTGAGGAGTACCTCCTCCACAAATACGTCCCACCTGACGAGGTCGCGGCCTTCATCATAGAGCCGATCCAAGGTGAAGGGGGCTACGTCGTCCCACCCCCGGACTACTTTAAGAGGTTGAAGAACCTCGCCGAGGAGTACGGTATCCTCCTCGTCGTGGATGAGATCCAATCGGGTATGGGGCGGACGGGGAGGTGGTTCGCGATAGAGCACTGGGGCGTGGAGCCGGACGTCCTCTGCATAGCCAAGGCCATCGCCTCGGGGCTGCCGCTCGGCGTCACGGTCGCGAGGGCCGAACTGATGGACTGGGTCCCCGGGAGCCATGCCAGCACCTTCGGCGGGAACCCGGTCTCCTGTGCCGCCGCCAACGCCGTCTTGGATGTGATGGAGGAGGAGAGGTTGCTGGAGAACGCGGAGAAGCAGGGGACCTATATCCTGGGGCGTCTGGAGGAGATGAAGGAGTCCTCGGAGATGATCGGCGACGTCAGGGGGAAGGGCCTCATGATCGGCGTGGAGCTCGTGAAGGATAAGGAGACGAGGGAGCCCGCGAAGAAGGAGGTCGGGGAGGTCATCATGCGCTGCTTCAAGCGGGGCCTGGCCATCATCTCCTGTGGTGTCTCGACGATCCGCATCGCGCCCCCCCTCATCATCACCAGAGAACTGGTGGATAGTGCGTTGGAGATCCTCGAGAAGACGATAAGGGAGGTTGAGAGGGAGAGCCCCTAACCCCTTTTTATGCCTTGTCCTCGATCCTTATCTTCGTGAAGGTCCCCGAGGTGATCTCCTTAGTCTCCGTGTAGGAGGGCCTGACATAGCAGTTCTCTATCCTGACCTTCACGCCCAAGGGTAGGCCCTCAACCTTCTCCGCCAGCTCCCTCCAGACCGAGACCCGAGCCTCGCCAGTGCCGTCGTCGATTACGAAGGAGGCGACCTTCACGGTCTCCCCCCTCCTCGTCGTCACCTCCCTCAGGGAGGGCTCCTCGACGACCTTTCCCTCCACCGTGACGTCTCCCATCCCCTCCCTCAGGTCCTCGATCTTCGTGACGTCCCTCCTCCTTATCATGGGCAGTGTCTCCCCCAACTCCGGGTTGATGGCAACCCGCCCCCCTGAGCCGAGGCTTAGACTCAGGCCCCCAAGGCCCTCTCTCGCGTAGGCCCTCTCGACGTAGATCGTGTCGCCCTCCCTGACCCTCTCTACCAGGTCCACATCATCGTCCCAGAGGCTCAGCCTCACCGATCCCGAGTCGTCCTGCAACAATAGAGAGGCGACCCTGCCCTCGCTCCCATCCCGACGTTCAAAGGTCCTGATCCTCCCTATCCCCACCACGCGGGCCAGGAGGTTGATGTCCCTCATACCTGCCCTGATCTCGCCGATCTTCATCCTCCTCCTGCTCGGCGTGGTGATCTCCACTCCCTCCTCCACCACCTCCACCCAGGTGGATTTCGAGATGTGGACCTCTATACGGCCGTCTACCCTCCTCCTCGCCCTCCCCTCCACGATCTTCAATCTCGTCCCCACCTCTACTTCCCCAACGTCCTCCACCCGGTCGTCCCAGAGGACGAGGGTGACCTCCCCACCCTTTAGGTCGCTGAGCCTCATCCTCATCACCCTCCCCTCCTGTCCATCCCTCCTCATGAACGTCGAGACGGGAGACTTCTCCACCACCACCCCTATGAGGTTCACCCTCCCAGCCTCATGGACGCCCCCAGGCTCCAGGAAGAACTCCTCGAGGGGAGGGTACTTCTCGGGCTTCACGCCCATCGGCTCCATGTATAACTCCCCCCTCCTCCCGACGTTGACCTCCACCTCCCCCTGCCGCTCACGGGTATAGCCATGGAGGATCCTCACGATCTTCCCAGGTTGTACCTTCCCCGCCGAGATGAGGTCCGCCTTCTCATCCCAGAGCACGACCCTCACGGACCCCGTCCCATCCCCCAGGAGCATCCTCACCACCTTCCCCTCCCTCCCATCCCTCCTCATAAACCTCTTGGGGGGAAAGATGTGGATGACCCGACCCGTTATGGAGACATCACCCAGCCCGGAGGTCAGCCTCCCGATCTTCATCTCCGCCTCAACCCGTCGCCCCGACCTCGCTCCCAGCGTCGAGGCGACGATATGGGCCGCCGCCTCGTCGGTGAGGAGGCCCCCCGCCCTCCTCTTCTCCTCCTCGATCATCATCAGCACGGCCTCCCTCGTCAACTCCGGCCTCAGGGCCAGGATCCTCTCTATGATCCTCTCGATCCCAGACATTCTCTCACCAGATAAGGCGGGCTGTGAATAGATAAGGGCTTTCCAGCGGGCTAACTCCCTTCCCCCTCGCCCCTTTTTGTTGCCATGAAGATGAAGCCCAGGGCGAAGGCGAGGAGGGCGACGACGACGGTGATGTTCCAGAGGAGGGTGAAGAGGCTCTCGATGTCCATGACCGGGGATATCAAGAGATGTGGAGATATTTAAGATCTGACTCTCCCCAGGGCCTGGCTCCGCCACTCGGCCATGAGGGCGTCGTAGAACTCATCCCCCTCCTCTACCTCCTCGAACCTCCCGAGGGCCTCCGCGAGGCGCTGGGCTATGAGGTGGTAGCAGAGCCCCGCCTCCCCGTTGATGATCCTGAAGTAGAAGTCGTCGCAGGAGCAGTACCCCGCCCTCGGGAGGATCTGGTACTCCCCCTCCTTACCCACCACGATCCAGACAACCCTCCCGGAGGGTTGGAAGGTGTACCTC
>PIYN01000005.1 GCA_003601775.1 Candidatus Bathyarchaeota archaeon | reverse complement strand
CGAAGCCCATGCAGTTGAGGAAGACCAGGTCCACGCCCGCCTCGGCGAGCCTCCCCGCCATCTCCTCGACCTCCTCGTCGGGGCCGTAGGGCGAGGCGGCGTCGTAGACGACCTCGACCTCCTCCCCCCAGCGGCTCCCCCCTACCCTCCCCAGCCTCACCCTCTTGAGCTGCTCCTTGGAGGGGAGGACGACCCCGAGTTTGCCCCTCCTCAGGGCACCACGGACGGCACCCCGCAGGATCTCCGAGGGGTAGACGACGAGCCTCTTGGACTTGAAGGCTGGGAACCTACCCGTACACAGGACGAGGGTGAGCTCCACGCCCTCCTCCTCGAGTTCCTCTATACACCTCTGGATTAGGGGGACCACATGTCCATGGGAGACCTTCACCTCCGTCCCGTCCCTCATCCTCGTGACGAGGATCCCCTCCCCCGGCCTCCCCTTGAGGCGCTTCACCTCCTCCAGGGTGTAGCCGTCGAGGGCACCACGCTCCAGGATCTCCACCCCCTCTCCCAGGACCTTCCTCATCTCGGGGACGATATCCCTCCGAGGGGACTGCCCTATCGTGACGATCCCGATCTTCTTCAAATAGCTCTCACCAAAGAGGATTACCTGAACGATTCATAAATAGTCTCCCCCCTCGAAGAGGTCTCATCTACTTAGCCCCCATGAACGGTGAGCTCCCTGAGAACCCCTTACCTATCGGTCAGAGGAACCTCTTCCTAAGGGCCTTCCTCTCCGCCTCCAGAATCCGCTCGAAAAACTGGTCCGAGAGGCCCTCGGTCTCCTCAAGGATCTCCTCGGCGTCCTCGAGGCTGACCCTCCCGGCGAGGACGATGGCGGCCCTCTTCCCATAGGCGGAGATAAGGCGGGCCGACCCCTTCGCCCTCGCCCACCACCTCTCCTTTATCGAGGCGCCCCTCTCCTCCCTCTCGAAGAGCCTCCTGACCTCCGGCTCCTCCCGGGCGAGGACGCCGATCTCGGTGGAGCCGCAGAGGGGGCACCGGATCTCGTCGGGGAGATCCCTGATCCTCATCACTTGGACGTATTTGTGGCAGTTGAAGCAGGCCAGGGTCCTCGACTCGTTGAGGAGCCTCGCCTTCGCCGACTCCAATATGATTCTCGTCATCCTCTCCGGTGGGACGATATCCGTCTTCATCCTCACCTGCTCGATCCCGACCCTCCCCAGGGGCGAGATCTCCCCACCCGTCTCGATCCTCACCACCTCGATCTCGCCACGGCTCATCTTCTCCAGGAGGACCATCGTGTTCTTCACGTCGAGGTCCTTCCTCATCGTGTCCTTTATCGCCTCCTCGAAGATGGCGGTGTTCTCGAAGCTCTTTATCAGCCGCTCCAAGGTGATGTTGCTGAAGTTCGCGTACTTGCTGAGGGCGCCGGCCTTCCTCGCCACGTGGATCAGCCTCCTCTTGAAGAGACCCGTCTTCACGACGGCGCTCCGGAGAATCCCCTCCAAGTCCCTCTCCGCCAGGTGCCTCAGCCTTTCCACGATCCAGGAGGAGTCGAGACCCCCGGCCGTCTGGACCACCACCCTGTAGGGGTCCTGCTGGACGCCGACGGGGTATCCCGTCTCCTCCGAGATGAGGTGGCCGAGGAGCCTCGCGAGGGTCCGGTTGACGAGGGAGCCGAAGTTGGCGTGGACGATGACGTTCCCCTCCCAGTCCTCCACGACGACCCTCCTATCCGTCGGGACCGGGAGCCCCCTCTCCACCTGCTCCACGACCTCCGCGATCGCCCGCTCTATCGTCCGAGCGTCGGCCGGGTAGGTAGCGGCCAGCTCCTCGACGACCTCCCCGACCGCCTTCCCCTCCCTGAGCCTCTCCTCCACGAGCCCCTTGATCCTCCCCACCTCAAGGGCGACCTCCAAGGGGACGGGGATCTCCTCCCCCACCCAGCTCGGTATCGCGCCCGTCGGGTCTTCCTCGGGCTTCACGTAGATCTTGTCCTCGTGGACGTTGAGGATCTTCCACGGCCTCCCACGGATGATGAACTTGACGCCCGGACGCCCATACTCGGCGACGAAGGCCTCGTGGAGGATCCCCAGGGGCGTCTCATCCTCCTCGTTGAGGACGAGGTAGTCCTTCTCATCGGGGATCATGGAGAGGTTGGAGAAGAAGTATCGGTAGATGGACCTCTTGCTCCCCCGTGGCTTGAGGAAGAGCTGGTCCTCCATGGAGAGCCAGGCGAGGCGTGGGAACCGGTTATGCATGTACTCCCCCACGAAGCGGAGGTCCTCCTCGGTGAGGTCCCTGAAGGGGTAGGCCCTCCTGAAGACTCTGAGGATCTGGTAGAAGTAGAGGCGCCCCCGGGGTATCAGCTCCGCCACGATCTGGTTTATGAGGACGTCGTAGGGCTTCTCGGGGATCTCCACGGGCTCCAGCTCCTCCCTCAGGGCCTTCCTGCAGATGACCATCGACTCCAGTGTATCGTCTGAGTTCATGGTCACGACGACGCCCTTCGCCACCCTCCCCACCCTGTGCCCGCTCCTCCCCACCCTCTGGAGGAGCCTCGTGACCTGGCGGGGGGACATGTACTGGATGACGAGGTCGATGTGCCCGATGTCTATGCCCAGCTCCAGGGAGGAGGTGCAGACGACGGTCCTGAGGTTCCCCGACTTCAGGCCGCTCTCCGCCGCGATCCTCGAGGGCTTCGCCAGGGAGCCGTGGTGGATGCTGAGGGGGAAGTCCAGGTCCCAGACCCTGAACCTGCTCGCGAGGATCTCGGAGATGGACCGGGTGTTGGTGAAGATGAGCGTCGTCCTCTCCCCCTCGATCAACTCCCTCATGACCCTGAGCCTCGCCGCGACCTCAGGGAAGGTGTAGAGCCTCTCGGCGAGCTCGTAGTCCTCGGCCCTGGGCTCCGGGTAGACGATCCTCAGCTCCATCGACCTGGCCACAGGGACCCTGATGACCTCGACGGGGCGCTCCACGCCGACGAGGAAGGCTCCCACCTTCTCGGGGCTCCCTATCGTCGCGCTGAGGCCGATGAGCTGGAACTCCTCCTCCGCGACCTCCCTCAGCCTCTCGAGGGCGAGGGAGAGCTGGCTCCCCCTCTTGTTATCGGCGAGCTCATGTATCTCATCCACTATCACCCATTTGACGGCGCGGAGGTACCTCCTGATCACCCTCCCGAGGAGGACGGCCTGGAGCGTCTCGGGGGTCGTGATGAGGAGGTCTGGGGGGCTCCTCCTCTGCCTCGTCCTCTCCACGTCCGAGGAGTCCCCATGCCTCACCGCCACGTTCAGGTCGAGCTTCGTGCACCACCACATCAGCCTGTCGAGGATATCCCTGTTCAAGGCCCTGAGGGGGGTGATGTAGAGGATCTTGATCCCGGGCTTCTTCTCCCCGCTCATGAGGTAGAGGTGGAGGACGGGGAGGATGGCGGCCTCCGTCTTCCCCGTCGCCGTCGGGCTGATGAGGAGGACGTTCTCCCCCCTCAGGATATGGGGGATCGCCCGCCTCTGCGGCTCCGTCGGCTCCTTGAAGCCCCTCTCCTCGATCAGCCTACGCAGAGGCCTGCAGAGGAGGGAGAAGACGTCCTCACCGCTCATCGACCCATCCAACCCTGATCTAAGTTGAAGGGCCACCATAAAAACCATTTCAAGGGCTCCATGGACAAAGATTAAATCGAGCCCCCACCCCTTCTCAAGGGGTGGAGAGATGTTTCAGATAACCAAGGTGAAGGTGGACGGGGACTCCTTCCTGGGGTTCAGGGCGGAGCTCCCGGGCTCCCCTCCCCTCCTCCTCATAGTGGGGAATAAGGGCTTCATCATGTGCGGCTACCTAAACCTGGAGGTGGCTGAGAGGATCGGGGCAGCGGCGATCGTCGTCAGCGGGGTGAGGAGTGTGGAGGACGTCCTGAAGGCGGAGGTGGAGGGTGTCACCTCTAAGGCGAGGGAGCTGGGGATCGAGCCCGGCGCCGTGGTGAGGGAGGTCCTGGGGAGGCTGGCTTAGGCCACCCCTATTTTTTCGCAGAGTTCCCTGACCTTCTCCCGCGCATCCCTCATGGTGTTCCTGCCATGGGTGACGAGGAGGACGTCGAAGTCATAGTCGAGGAGCCTCTTGATCTCACGCCTCGCCTGCTCCACGTCGAGGCAGTACCTCTCCGGCGGCGGTGATAGAGCCCCCTCCTCGTCGGCGAAGAGGGTATCCCCGGCGATCATCAACCTCCTCTCAGGGAGGTAGTAGCAGCAGTTCCCCTCCGAGTGCCCGGGGACGTGGACGACCTCTATCCCACCGCAGTAGGGGAGCCTCTCCCCATGCTTCAGGCCCTTCACCTCGACCCCCGTCGCCTTCTCGATCTCCCCCACGTCCCCCTCATGGGCCATGACCTCGGCGCCTGAGAGCTCCTTCACCCTCGCCAGGTTCCTTATGTGGTCTCCGTGCCTGTGGGTGATGAGGCAGACCTTGATATCGTCCCATTTCTTCCCCATCGCTCTCAGCTCCGCCTCGATCCTCTCTATCGCCGAGGGGAGCATCCCCGTGTCTATGAGGACGACCCCCTCATCGCAGTTGAGGAGGTAGCACTCCAGGGGGAGCCCCCCCTCCTCTGAGAGGTCTATGACATGGACTCCCTTCAAGACCTCAACCATATCAACACCTCTCCTTAATTATGGAGGTTAGGGGATAAAAAGGCATCTCCGCTCTGGGGACCCTTAATTTTATCTTGGGTTAGATAGTTTTTATCAGAGGTGTAAGGTTGTCCGGAAAGGTCGTAGAGGGCAACACCTACTTGGATAGGGTTGAGCAGGAGTTCCGGGGTCTCATAATCCCCAGATACAAGTTCAGGAGGTTCTTCGAAGAAGAGACCCGTATCTTCTTCGACTGCGAGGATGATGATCCCATGGACTGCTTGAAGGAGATATTGGAGAGGAGAGACCTCAAGGAGTTCGTCGTCCTGCTCTTGACGAAGGAGAAGGAAGGTGGAGGTCTGAAGGTCTTAGATATCAGCTACAGGAACCTGGGAACCGAGACACTGAGGCACTTCATAACTCACTATCAGAGTCAGCTCGAGCCCACCGTGAAGATGAGCCTCATGGCCGGGGGCCTGGAATACCTGTCTCTCATCGGATACAGCTACGAGGAGTGAGGTGGGCAACGCCACCACCCGCAGGAGGACAAACTCCAGATAAATTTGAAACATAGGTCACCCATGGGTTAATTATTTGAAGAGACTGATTTCGGTCTCTTTTTCTATTTCAACTCATTTTCAACCATATTCGAGGCTGGGAGAAAAGGGAAAATTTCTCCCTCTCTGATCTATTTATAACCAAAAATGGCGGTTTTGATATACCAACAGTATAATTAGTCCACAAAGCAAAAAAGGGTAAAGGCGGGAAGCTACTTCGCCAGACTTTTGGTGAATCTTTCTAACCTATCCATGGCCGCTTCAAGTGTTTTATCAGGTTCTACCTTGAACCAAGACGGCATGGTTTGAGTTGACAAGGGTCTGACAAGTGCTATGCGGACATGACCCTCACCTACTGCGGGGCCATATGCCGAACCTGGGACGATCCTCAACTTCTCCTGTTCGAAGAGTTTGGCACAGAATTCAGCGGATTTGAGGCCTGTCGCAGAGATATCTGGGAAGAGGTAGAAGGCTCCTTCAGGCTTGACGCATTTGATGTTAGGCATCTCATTCAACCGTTTCACACAGTAATCGATCCGTTCCTCGTACTCCGCAGCCTGACCCTTGACGAAGTCCCAGGGGCCATTCAAGGCGACGATTGCAGCCTTCTGGATAGGCCAAGGCACCCCAGTGATCCCAGTCGGTACGCGATTGATGTAGGATGTAAGATTTGGCCCTGAGATGATCCAGCCCGTCCTCATGCCTGCCCAAGCGAACATCTTTGTCATGGCCATGATAACTATCGTCCGATCCTCCATATCTGGGAGCGATATGATAGGGATGTGCTTCTTGCCACCCCAGATGAACTCAGTGTAGATCTCGTCTGAGATTACTATAAAGTTGTGATCCTTCGCCAAATCAGCTATTGCCTCTAACTCCTCCTTGGTATAGACTATCCCCGTGGGATTGCCAGGATTTTCCATATATAGGGCCTTGGTCTTCTCAGTGATTTTCTCCTTCAAAGCCTCAATGTCGATTCGGAAGTAACCTTCGGCGTCCTTCTTCATCGGCGAAAAGACGAGTTTTGCACCGAAGTATCTGAGAGGGCTCCTCCCGCCACCGTAGGATGGGTCAAAGGCAATAACTTCATCGCCTGGGTTCAAAATCGTGGCGTACGCTTGAAAGATGCCCTGTGATCCGCCTGCTGTGATGATCACTTGTTTCATCGGATCGGCCTCATACCCGAACTTCTTGTAGTAGCGTGCTATGGCCTCCTTGAGTTCAGGATCACCCCCAAAGCAGTAATGGGTGTAACCTTCTCGTATCGCCTTGTAGACTGCGTCGGCGATATACTCGGGTAGAAGAAAGTTTGGATCGCCGGCGGCCAAGCTTATCACATCTGGAGGCATCTTAAGCCTCAATCGGGTGGGAGATATTCTGACTGGTCCTCGTATCTCTTTCTTCACGAGACTTTCGATAGACATCCTAGTATGTTGAACATATTCAGTATAAAATTTTTCGCTAAATTAATCGGCGCTGTCAACTTGAGTCCTCACCTCCCGGAGGAGATGCATCCCAGAAGGTGGGAAGTAACTTCAACAAAACTTATTCAGAATCAAGTGGTGGGAAAAAATAGGGGGTTGTTGGCTTCAGTCGATAAGGGCATTGAAGAAGAACTTGAAGGTGCCATGTGTCTGAGCCCTGAACTGGGGGGAGAACCCGTAGAGGATGACTCGACCCTTACCCATCCTCGCGTCTATCAGCGCGGCCTTGCGGCTCAGATACCTCTCCCCTATGAGCCACCCGCTCTGGAGGATTCTCTCCTCGGGGTAGCTGACCACGACCCTGTAGTCCTCGTTCCTCTCCCCAGGCTTCACGGCGAAGACAGGGGAGTTGCGGAAGAGGATGAGGCAGTCCTGGGGGATGCCGTAGGCCAGTGGGCTGGTCCCGTCCACCTTCACCTTGAGGGTGGAGCCTGGGCAGAAGAAGTCCTTGGGGCTGAGGTCCTTCACCACGTTGTTGATCGGGAGCTTCAGCTCCTCTATGGCGAAGTTGGAGGCCTCATTGAGGGTTATAAGCGTCCCGCCTGCCTCCACGAACTCCTTTACCTTATTGACACCCTCCTTTCCTATACCGCTTCGGTATTCTGGTGGGTACTTCGGCATGGTAAATCGGCCTCTGAACCGCTTCTGGAAGTACTCCTCCAATTTCTCCCCCGTGATCATGGGGGTAGCATCGCTCGGGAAGATCAGGAGGTCATACCTCTCGGCGATCTTCCCTTCCTTGATCCCCTTATCCTTCACCGTCGAATACTCGAACTCGTACTGCTCGAGGAGCCACCGAGTCCACCCCTCGTCCATGTTGCCGCCGTAGTACCGCTGATAGATCCCGATCCTCAGGGGCTTCACCTCATGCTTCTTGAATTCAGGGTCCGAGTCGAGGGCGTGGAAGGTGAGGTGGAGGTCCCTCGCCTCCCTCTCCAAGGCCTCAACGACCCCTTCTTGCTTGGGTATGTAGAAGGCTCCCCTCGGGAAGAATTCCTCCCCGACTCTGACCTCCTCCTCAGCCCTGAAGACCTTCAGCCCTCTCTTGAGGAGCCTGTTAACCGCCTTGAAGCTGTCGTTGAGCCTTCCATCGAGGAGGTAACCGTGGTCTGGACCGCCGCGGAGGGCTCCCCTCGGGAACCTTATCTCCCTGAGTTCCCTGAATCTTCCCTCGAACCTCTCCGCGACCTCCACGACCTTGACGCCCATGAACTCCGCCAGGGTCTGAGTGGCGAAGTCATAGGGGGAGATGGGGGTCCCATCCCTCTGCCTCGTCCAGGGGCTGTCCCGGTAGAAGGTCCTGCGGAGGAGGGAGAGGAGGAAGGGCCTCGCCGTCTGAGAGAGGAAGATGACGTAGCTCCCGGCGGGGTAGGTCACGCCCCCGACAGTGAAGGCCCTCTCAGCCCTATGGATCTCCACTCCAAGGGCACGGAGGGTCCTCAGGAGCTTGTAGGCCGTGAGGGGGTCATGCTGGTGGGGCGGTATGATGAAGGCATAGGGCGGCTCCTCCTCCCCCCGCTTTATGGACCGCATCGCCTTCAGGTACATATTCCTCAGGATCCTCTCCCGGAAGTTCGCGGCGACTTCCAGGGTCGCGAGGGCCGCGATCTTCTGCTGCTCCACGATATCCCTGAGTCTCCACCAGCCCCCGGGCCAGGGGTGGGGGAAGTTCACCTGGGCCCTGTACTCCGGTCGGCCACGGCGACTCGGCTGGAGCTGATGATAATGGACGTAGATGGGGGTCGCGAGCCTCGCGCTCGCCGACTCAGTGAGCATCCCACAGATGTTGTGCCAGCAGGGGACGTAGTTGAAGGTAGGCATGAACTCCCCGGGGTAGGTCGCGGCGTACTCGACCCCCGTCTTACCCGCGGCCTCCAGCTTCACCAGCATATGGGCCCCGTAGAGCTGCTGCTCCGCCCAGATGAGGGGGTCCACGTTCTCATCTATCGGGTTGGCGAAGGGGGGTATATAGAACCGGGCTCCGTAACTCCCCATGTGGTGGAAGTCGATGTAGGCCTGGGGGAACCATTCTTGGTAGAGGACACGGGAGACCATCTGGGACTCGACCTGGGTGAGGGTGAAGGCGTCCCGGTTGTTATCGTGGCCGGTGTACTTATGGTAGAGCCAGGGGAGGCGGCAGCCCTCGTACTCCGTTCCTAGCCACTTGTTATACCAATCGACGACCATGATCTGGCCGTCGGGGTTGAAGCAGGGGAAGAGGAGGAAGACGACGTTCTCCCGGATCCTCTGGATAGTGGGGTCCTCTGAGGTGACGAGGTCATAGGCGAGCTCCGGCGCCATCTGCGTTCCCCCGACCTCCGTCGCGTGGATGCTCATCGTCATCGCCACCACCGTCTTCCCCTCCCTGATGATCTCCTCCACCTCATCCTCCGACAACCCCTTCGGATGGGCGATACGCCAGCTCATCTCCCGGATCTTCTCCAACTTCTCCATGTTCTCAGCGGAGGTTATGATGGCCAAGATGAAGGGGTTTCCCTCAGTGGACTTCCCAAGCCTGACAACCTTGATCCGAGGAGACCTCTCGCCGAGCAGGTCGAAGTACTCGACGATCTTGTCCCAGCGGGCGAGCTTCCGATCAGCCCCCATCCTGAAGCCGAAGAACTCCTCCGGAGAGGGGATTCTCCGCTCTTGCATATTTTGAAAATGATTTTAAATTCTATAAAAAACTGACCTTCCCGCGGTCCTGGGGTATCGGAAGAAAAATAAGTCCCTTTGGGCTATCTTATAACCGCCCGCCGAGACCCCAGCCCATGCAGACGGACTCTCCAGAGGGGTTCCGCCGGTGAAGGTTGAGTTACCCAGCCATGGGACAGGCGGGCTGGGATGGGCGCCGGGAGGCCTTGCATCCCAGAGAGCTCATCCGAGGAGGACGTCGTCCCATCAATGAGGATGAGAGTTTGTTGCAAGGGACAGGGGCGCCCATCCCAAAAAGATTTTAACATCAGGGTCTTCATTCCTCCATAAACAGTGATCCGCCTTGGACGTAACGACGAAGATGGAGTTGATACTGAGGGATCCGACGGAGGAAGTCATCACCGAGGAGGAGTTAAGGGAGTTGCTGGAGACGAACCCCCACCCCAAGCACTACATCGGGTTCGAGATCTCCGGCCTCCTCCACCTCGGCACCCTCTTCCTCTCAGGCTACAAGATAAGGGACCTGATGGAGGCCGGTGTGGACTGCACGGTCTACCTCGCTGACTGGCATAGCTTTATCAACAACAAGCTTGGAGGGGTGTGGGAGAACATCATCAAGGCCTCGAGGTACTATGAGGAGGCCTTCAAGTTCTTCTGCCCCGGGGTGAGGGTCATCCTGGGCTCGAACCTCTACCATAACAACGACGAGTACTGGAGGGATATCATGAGGTTCTGTAGGCACATCACCCTCGCACGTAACACCCGATGCCTCACCATCATGGGGAGGAGCGAGAGGGAGAGGCTCAGCTTCGCCCAGTACCTCTATCCGCCCATGCAGGCCGTTGACGTTAAGTACCTCGGCCCCGACATCCCCCATGGGGGGATGGACCAGAGGAAGGTGCATGTCCTCTGCCGTGAGGTCTACCCCAAGCTCGGCTGGAGGAAGCCCATCCCCCTCCATCACCACCTCCTCATGGGCCTGGAGAGGCCGGATACCTCGATGAGCCGGCGGGAGCGGATCATAACCGCGAAGATGAGCAAGTCGAAGCCCTGGACCTGCATCTTCATCCATGACAGCGAGGAGGAGATCAGGGCGAAGATCAACAGGGCCTACTGCCCCGAGAGGGTCGTGGACCTGAACCCGGTGCTGGAGATAACCCGCTACATCATCTTCAGGGAGAGGGAGACCTTCCTCATAACCCGCCCCACCAAGTATGGAGGGGACGTCGAGTACTCGAGCTACGGGGAGCTGGAGGAGGCGTATAGAAGGGGGGAGCTACACCCGAAGGACCTGAAGGAGAACGTCGCCAGGGAGCTGAATAGGATCATCTCACCCCTTCGAGAGCACTTCAAGAAAAGGGAGGAACTATTGGAGGTCTTCAAGGAGACCCAAGCCGCCGGGACCCCTTGACGCCACTACAGGCCCTCTGCCTCCCCCATCTTCTCCAGCATATCCACGACACGGCAGGAGTAACCCCACTCGTTGTCGTACCAGGCGAGGACCTTGACGAGGTCGCCGATCGCCATCGTGGAGAGCCCGTCGACGATGGCGGAGTGGGGGTCGTGGATGAAGTCGGAGGAGACGAGGGGCTCCTCCGTATAGTCTAGAATACCCCTGAGTGGCCCCTCCGCAGCCTCCTTAAAGGCCCTATTAACCTCCTCAACCGTCGCCGGTCTCTTCAGCTTCACAGTGAGATCGGCGATGGATACATTTGGCACGGGAACCCTTAAGGCTAAACCGTCGAGCCTTCCAGCCAGCTTCGGTAAGACGAGCCCCGTTGACTTAGCCGCGCCCGTCGTGGTCACGATGATATTTAGGGCTGCAGCCCTCGCCCTCCTGAGATCCCTGTGTGGCTTATCCAGTAGCAATTGTGAGTTCGTATAGGCGTGGACCGTGTTCATCAGCCCTGCCTCGACGCCGAAGTAATCATCTAGAACCTTCGCAACAGGGGCGACGCAGTTCGTGGTGCAGGAGGCGAGTGAGATGATCCTGTGCCTCATTGGGTCGTACTCGTCATCGTTGACCCCCGGGACGATCGTTACGTCGGGATTCTTCCCAGGCGCGGAGATCAGGACCTTCTTCGCCCCCGCCTCCAGGTGCTTCGAGGCACCCTCACGGTCCGTGAACTTTCCCGTGGACTCAACGACGGTGTGGATGTCCAGCTCATTCCAGGGGAGTTTCGCCGGGTCCGGCTCCGAGAAGACCTTCACCTCCTTTCCTTCGACGATGAGAGTATCCCCCTTCGCCTCGACCGAGAAGGGGAACTTCCCGTGGATTGTGTCGTATTTTAGGAGGTGGGCCAGCGTCTCAGCCATAGTTAGGTTTTTAGCCTTCGTTCTGTGGTTCACAGCGACGACATCCACCTTCGCCCCTCTCTCGAAGACGGCCCTAAATGCGAGGCCCCCTGTCCTCCCAAGCCCATTTATTGCCACTCTAATCGTCATATGAATCTCCCCCAATCATACCATACAGGTTACATTCTCAATATAAAACTCTCCTTCCTATGAAAGTTTTTTATGGAGGGACGTAATATTCTCTGTAACAGAATCACTCTCACCGCAGGCGGATGAGTACGAGTCAACCGGTAATGGCTTACCGTCTCATTCCCTTCATAGGCACCTGGGGTTTGATTCTATCACTCCCCAAGAAGAGGGCCCGCGTAGGAGGGGTTCTGCGGGGAGGGTGATCTGAATGGAAAAGAAGGAGGATGATAAAAGGATGAAGGAAAGGACAGCAGGTATAAAGTACGTGGTAGAGGCTAAGTTCGTCGTGAACGGCGTCGTCGAGAAGCACGACGTCATAGGGGCCATCTTCGGGCAGACGGAGGGGCTCCTACCACCCGAGTTCGACCTGAGGGAGCTCCTCAAGTCGGGGAAGATCGGGAGGATAAACATCTACCTCAACTCGGAGAAGGACAGGACGGAGGGGAGGATAGAGCTGCCATCGAGCCTCGATAGGCCCGAGACGGCGATCATCGCCGCCGCGATGGAGAGCGTCGACCGCGTCGGGCCCTGCGAGGCTAAGATCACGATAGAGCGGATCAAGGACATCCGGATGGTCAAGAGGAGGCAGATCATCGAGAGGGCGAAGGAGCTCCTCAAGGACTGGGTGGTCCGGGAGATCCAGGACGCGGAGAAGATCGTCGAGGAGGTGGCTAAGGTTGAGAGGCAGGGGCAGGTGGTGACGTACGGCGCCGAGAAGTTGACCGCGACCCCCGATATCGCGGAGTCGAAGAGTATCATCGTCGTCGAGGGAAGGGCCGACGTCATAAACCTCATGAAGTGCGGCTACACCGGCGTCATCGCCCTCGAGGGGGTCAAGATACCGAAGACCATTATCAACCTCTCCAAGAAGAAGGAGGTCACCGCCTTCCTCGACGGAGACAGGGGAGGAGACCTTATACTGAAGGAGCTCCTCCAGGTCGCGAACATAAAATACGTCGCGAGGGCGCCGAGGGGGAAGGAGGTCGAGGACCTCAGCCTGGAGGAGATCCGACAGGCGCTGGAGAACAGGGTGCCCATAGGGGAGCTGAAGCTCATGGAGAAGGTGAGGACGCTGGCGTCGAAGCTCAGGGGGACCTTAGAGGGGGTGCTGATGGCCAAGGATGGGAAGGAGCTGGGCCGCGTCCCCGTGAGTCAGCTCGTCGAGACGCTGAAGGAGACGAAGGACGTCTACCTCATCGCCTTCGACGGCATCATAACGGCCAGGCTGCTGGACCTCGCGAAGGAGAAGGGGGTGAGGTACGTGGTGGGGGAGCGCCTGGCCGAGTCCGTCGAGGTCCCCGAGGGGGTAGTGGTGAAGACCTTCTCCGAGTTCAGCGAGGGATCTGCCCAATAGCCCCGGGACTAAGGGCTCAACACCATAGGTTTTCAAGGATATGGGGCATGTCGGGGTCCCATAGTTCCCTCCTGTGGATTCCTTAGCCTCATCGAAGCCTCAGCCTCCTCCTGACCTCCGGCCTCTGGGAGGAGATCCTCTGGAAGACCTCACCGAAACTCTCCTCGGGTGCGAGGACCCTATGTAGGAAGACCCCCGTCCTGCCGATTCTCTCACGCCTCCTCAGAGTTCTCACCCTATCAAGGACGACGTCGACGCTGACCCCGAGGAGCCTCGCCACCACCCCCTCACGCCCCTCCACGGGGGTCTCGATATGCCCCCAGGGGGTGGGTTCGATGAGCATCAGGCGCTTATCCACGCCGGCCACCCGTACTCTCCTCTTTAACTGGTCCAGGTCGAGGGAGCCGGCGAAGCGGTAGAAGTCCCTCTCCACAGGCCTCAGCCTGACGAGGGGGAAGGAGAAGGAGCGCCTCTCCCCCACCTCGATGTACCCCTTAGCGGCGTAGGAGGGGGTCGCCTGGATGATCTCCCTCTTGAGGATGGGGAACCCCGCCCTCTCCAAGGCGGCCTCGATGAGGGAGGGCGAGGGGGGATTGGGGATGAAGATGTCTATATCGCTGGTCTCGGTGACGTCGCCGCGTGCTATGCTCCCGTAGGCGATGGCGCCGATGTGGAAGGCCCTGAGGGCCTCCATCATCTCCTCCGCCTCACCGCGCATCTCCCAGAAGAGGGCCCACCTCTCCTCGCTGTATCTGACCTCCGCCTCCATCCCCGGCACCTGTGGATAGGCAGGAATAAATGGGAGGCGTCGTTAATTAGTCTTCACTGAGAGAAGGATGGGGATGGATACTTGGGCCCCCTCCAGACTCTGGTCCTGATCCTGGTCCTGTGGGCGGTGGCGGTCTCCGCTTGTAGAGTCCTCCACTTAGAGGAGCATGGGCTGGAGGCCCATCCCCTCTACATCATCTACAGGTCCCATCGGCTGAATGACCTCCTCAGCCGATTGGCCTCTTGGAATCCCTCCCTCTGGAGGGTCTTCGGGGACGTAGCCGTTGCCATGGCCTTCGGGCAGATGGCCTTCCTCGGATGGCTCCTCGTCAGGAACCTCCTCCATCTCTTCCTCAACCCCTCCTCCGCCTCCCCCATGCTCCCCCTCATCCCCGGCGTCACCATCAAGCCCCAGTCGATCCCCTACTTCCTGACCGCCGCCTCGGTCATAATCCTCCTCCACGAGTTATCCCATGGCGTCCTCTGTGCCGTCGAGGGCGTCAGGGTGAGGAACTCCGCCCTCCTCCTCGCTGTCTTCTTCTTCGGAGGGGCCATCCAGCCGGATGAGGGGGAGATGGAGAGGAAGGAGGGGCTGGGTAGGATGAGGATCTACGCCGTCGGCTCCCTGACGAATCTCGCCCTGGGCCTGATCACCTTCGCTCTCAGCCTTCTGCTGGGGGGACGCCTCCCCCGACCCCTCTCCCTGCTACTCCAGTGGACCTACTTCCTTTCCATAAACCTCGCGATAGTGAATATGCTCCCCACCTACCCCTTCGACGGGGACGGCATGCTTAACGCCCTCTTCAAGAGGTTCAGGGATCATGGGGAGGCCCTTAGAAGGATCACGGGTGGTAGTTTCCTACTCCTCGTACTCTCGAACATGGCCATGAGCCTCCTCAAATTCGGCCTCATCTCCTTCTAAGGCCTCCCCACACTACGGGGATTCACTGCAGGTCGTGGAGGGGCTCAAGGGTCCTGAGGGTCCCTCCCCTGTCGGCGGATTGGACGAGGGAGGAGTACCTCCGGAGGTAGCCCCTCCCGATCTTCGGCGGCCTCGGCCTCCAGACGGCCAAGCGGCCCCTCAACTCCTCCTCGGTCAGGTCGACGTTCAGGAACCTCTTCGGGATGTCGACCTCGATCATGTCGCCGTCCCTCAGGGCCGCGATGGGTCCGCCCTCAGCCGCCTCGGGTGAGACGTGGCCGATGCAGGGCCCCCTCGTCGCCCCTGAGAACCTCCCGTCGGTCACCAGGACGACCGAGTCGCTCAGACCCATACCCACTATAGCCGAGGTGGGGGCGAGCATCTCCCTCATCCCCGGCCCTCCCTTAGGCCCCTCGTAGCGGATCACCACGACGTCCCCCTCCTCGATCTCGCCGCCGAGGATGGCCTCCATCGCCTCCTCCTCGGAGTCATAGACCTTGGCCGGCCCCCTGTGGACGAGGATCTTTGGGGAGATCGCCGTGACCTTGACGACCGCCCCGCGGGGGGCGAGGTTCCCGAAGAGGACGGCGATCCCTCCGGTCTTGTGCACCGGGTCCTCCAGGGGCCTGATCACTCTGGGGTCGTAGACGACGGCTCCCTCGATGTTCTCCCCCACCGTCTTCCCCGTCACCGTGAGGGCGTCGAGGTGGAGGAGGCCGCTGAGCACCCTCATCACGGCAGGGACCCCTCCGGCCGCGTCGAGCTCCTCGAGGGCGTGGGGACCGCTCGGGCGCATATCGCAGAGGTGGGGGGCCCTCCTGCTCAGATCGTCGAAGAGCCTCAACGGGAGGTCCACCCCCGCCTCCCGGGCTATCGCCACCAGGTGGAGCACTGCGTTGGTGGATCCGCCGAGGGCCGAGTCGACCATGATCGCGTTCTCGAAGGCCTTCCGGGTCAGGATCTCCGAGGGCCTCAGGTCCTCCTCGATGAGGTGGACTATCCTCTCCCCGCTCTCCTTCGCGATCCTCAACTTCGAGGAGGAGACGGCGAGGGCCGTGGCACACCCCGGGAGGGAGAGGCCCAGGGCCTCAGCGATGCAGGCCATCGTGTTGGCCGTGTACATGCCGTTGCAGGAGCCGCAGCCTGGGAAGGCCCTGTCCTCGATCTCCTTGAGTTCCTCGGGGCTCATCCTCCCAGCGGAGACCTCCCCCACCGCCTCGAAGATGGCCGTGACGTCGACCCTCCTGCCCCTATAGGTGCCCGAGAGCATGGGGCCGCCCGTTACGACGATGGAGGGGAGATCAAGCCTCGCGGCGGCCATCATCATCCCCGGCGTTATCTTATCGCAACTCGTGACGAGGACCATCCCGTCGAACCTATGGGCCTCGACCACCACCTCTATCGAGTCTGCTATTAACTCCCGCGAGGGGAGGGAGTAGTGCATCCCCTCATGTCCCATCGCGAGCCCGTCGCAGATGGCGATGGTATTGAACTCGAAGGGGACGCCTCCGGCCGACCTAACCCCCGCCTTCACGAACTCAGCGACCCTGTCGAGGTGCATGTGGCCGGGAACTACCTCGCTGAAACTATTGACCACGGCGATGAAGGGCTTCCCCATATCTCCATCGGTCACCCCGAGACACTTCAAGATGGCCCTATGGGGCGCCCTCTCAACCCCCACCTTTAGAGAGTCACTCCTCAACTCCAAGACCTCGGACCGTTATCTGACACATCTCTTAGCCCTTTCCGCATTTATCCCTTCTCATCCCCCGAGGAGGTGAGGGAAAGTCTTTTATACGTAATGAGGATGTCTAATAGTTCCGAGGTCATGAAAATGGGGTATCGCTTTATCTAACCGCTTTGCTGAGAGGATCCGTGTTTTTGATACGACCCTAAGAGACGGCGAACAGACGCATGGAGTCTCCCTAACCCCCGAGAAGAAGCTTACTATTGCGAAGAAACTCGACGAGCTGGGAGTGGATATCATCGAGGCCGGGTTCCCCGTCGTCTCCGAGGGCGAGAGGAGGGCCGTGGAGCTCATAGCGAAGGAGGGCCTCAGGGCCGAGGTCTGCGGCTTCGCCCGGGGCGTCAAGAAGGACATAGACGCCGTGGTGGAGAGTGGCGCCGACTCCGTCTTCCTCGTGATCCCCGCATCCGATCTACACATCAGGCACAAGCTCAAGAAGACGAGGGAGGAGGTGCTGAGGCTCACGGAGGAGAGCGTGGAGTACGCCAAGGACCACGGCCTCATCGTCGAGTTCGGCCCGGAGGACGCGACGAGGAGCGATAGGGCCTTCCTGAAGGAGATGATCAGGGCCAGCGTCTCCGCCGGCGTGGATAGGGTCACTCCGCCCGATACCGTCGGGGTCATGACGCCAGAGGGGACCTATTCCTTCTTCTCGGAGCTGAAGGAGGCCTTCCCGGACGTCCCTCTCGGCGCCCACTGCCACGACGACTTCGGTATGGCTGTCGCGAACTCCCTCGCCGCCCTCAGGGCGGGCGCGGAGGAGGTCCACGTCACCGTGAACGGGCTGGGGGAGCGGGCTGGGAACGCGTCTCTGGAGGAGGTCGTCGTATCCCTGAAGCTCCTCTACGGCGTCGGGACGGGGGTGAGGACGAACCTCCTCTACGAGACCTCCCTCCTGGTCTCACGTCTGACGGGCATCCCCGTCCAGCCGAATAAGGCGATCGTGGGAGAGAACGCCTTCGTCCATGAGGCGGGCATCCACACCCATGCCGTGCTCGCAGAGCCCCTGACCTACGAGCCCATCCCCCCGGAGGTCGTGGGGAGGACGAGGAGGCTGGCTGCGGGGAAGCACGCGGGATCTCATGGAATAAGGGCTGCCCTGGAGGAGATGGGCCTCCAACCGACAGAGGACCAGCTGAGGGAGATCTTCCTCCGGGTGAAGAGGTTAGGCGACAAGGGTAAACGGGTCACAGACGCGGATCTCCGAGCGATAGCCGAGGCCGTGATGGGGCTGCCGGATACCCGCGCGATAAGACTCGAGGAGTTGGCCGTCGTGACGGGGAATCGGGTGACCCCCACGGGCTCCGTAAAGCTCGACCTCAACGGCAGGCTTCTCACGGAGGCCGCGACGGGGGTGGGGCCGGTGGACGCGGCGATGAAGGCCATAAGGAAGGCCGTCTCGGCCGTTGAGCCCATACGCCTCGAGGAGTATCACGTCGAGGCGATAACGGGAGGGACCGACGCCGTAGTTGAGGTCATCGTCCGGCTGCGCAAGGGAGACAGGGTGGTCACGGCGATGGGGGTCCACGGCGACATAGTGATGGCGAGCGTCGAGGCCATGCTAAGCGGCATGAACCTCCTGATGAACGGCCGTGTTAGATGACGGGAGGGGAGAGTTGATGGAAAGGCTTTTAAACATGTTCCGTCCTCCTGAGAGGAAGGAGGTAGGAACATGGGGTATCGCTTTATTCTCTCCCCAGGGTTCTGGGGGGATCGCTTCCTCCGGCGCTGAGAGCACCTCCATAGGATTCTATCAAGCAGGACGGGCGAAGGAAAGGTCTCGCAGCTCTGCTACGGCTTCTCGCCATCAACAGGTGAATGAGGACACTTCAGGGACTAAGGGAGAGAGGGGAGGAGATCAGGATGGTTAGGATGACGGGTGCCAGGGCTCTCTTGGAGACTCTGAGGAGGCAGAGGGTCGACGCCATCTTCGGCATACCAGGCGGAGCCATGATCCCCGTATACGACGCCCTGTACGATATGGAGATCCGCCATGTCCTAATGAGGCATGAGCAGTGCGCGGCCCATGCCGCCGACGGATATGCCCGTGCGAGTGGGCGTGTCGGGGTCTGCATGGCGACCTCCGGTCCGGGGGCTACGAACCTCGTAACGGGGATCGCCAACGCCTACATGGACTCCTCCCCTGTCGTCGCCTTCACGGGTCAGGTCCCTAAGGCTTACATAGGCAAGGACTCCTTCCAGGAGACGGATATCATAGGGATAACGACCCCCATAACGAAGTGCAACTTCCAGGTGAGGAGCGCCTCGGAGATCCCCCAGACCGTCAAGAAGGCCTTCTACATCGCCTCCAGCGGGAGGCCTGGACCGGTCCTCATCGATCTACCAAAGGACACGCAGATAGAGTCGGCTGAGATGGACTTCGATGATGATATCGAACTCAGGGGGTACCGTCTGAACTATGAGCCCCACTCCCTCCAGGTAGAGAGGGCCGTGGGCCTCTTGACCCAGGCGGAGAGACCGGTGATCGTGGCGGGCGGAGGGGTGATCGCCTCGAATGCCTCCTCCGAGCTCGTGGCCCTCGCCGAACTCCTCCTCGCCCCCGTGGCGACGACGCTCATGGGGAAGGGGTGCATCCCCGAGAACCATCCCCTATCCCTCGGGCTCCTCGGGATGCATGGGACGATCGCGTCGAACACTTTGGTCCCGGAGGCAGACGTCCTACTCGCCGTGGGGGTGAGGTTCTCCGACAGGACCACGGGGGACGTCGAGGGCTTCTGCCCCGAGGCCCAGATCATCCACATCGACATAGACCCCTCCGAGATCGGGAAGAACGTCAAGCCGCATGTCCCCATCGTCGCCGACGCGAAGAGGGCCCTGCGAGCCCTCTACGAGCGCCTGAACCAGCGCCTAAGAAGCAGAGAGAGGTCCCTCTGGCTGAGTAGGGTCCAAGAGCTGAAGAGGGAGCATGAGGAGATGATGAGGTCGGAGGGTGGACTGAAGCCCCCGAGCCTCCTGGCCGAGCTCCGGAAGTTGCTGCCTGAGGACGCCATCGTGACGACGGAAGTAGGCCAGAACCAGATGTGGGCGGCCCTCTACTTGAAGGCGTACAAGCCGAGGACCTTCATTAGCTCCGGTGGGTTGGGGACGATGGGCTTCGGCTTCCCAGCGGCGATAGGGGCGAAGGTGGCCTGCCCGGACGTCCCCGTGGTGGATATCGCCGGAGACGGGAGCTTCCTCATGACCGAGCAGGACCTCGCCTCCTCGGTGACGGGCGGGATCCCCGTCATAGTGGTGGTCCTCAACAACTCGATGCTCGGGATGGTGGCTCAGTGGCAGAGGCTCTTCTATAACAGGCGCTACTCTCAGGTGGACCTGAGGAGGACGCCGGACTTCGTCAAGCTGGCGGAGGCCTTCGGCGCCCAGGGCTTCCGCGTGGGCTCCCTCGAGGAGTTCCTGAGGGCCGTGAAGGAGGCGATGAAGAGCGAGGTCACGACGGTGATAGACGTCCCCATCTCCCCCGAGGAGGACGTCTTCCCCATGGTCCCCCCTGGGGGGAAGATCAGGGATATCATAAGGGGTGAGGGCCGTGGGTGAGGAGGAGACGTATATCGTATCTGCCCTCGTCGAGAACAAGCCAGGCGTCCTCCGCAACATCTCATCCATGTTCAGCCGGAGGGGCTTCAACATCGAGAGCATCTCAGCCGGATTATCGGAGCAGAGGGATCTCACGAGGATCACCCTGACGATAAGGGGGGACGAGGGGACCCTGGAGCAGGTGGTCAAGCAATTGGATAAGCTCATCGACGTCATCAAGGTGAGGATACTCGACCCGGCGAGGACGGTGGCGAGGGAGCTCGCCCTCATAAAGGTGATGACCCCCGATGCAGGGGCCAGGTCCGACGTGATAAACTACACGGAGATCTTCAAGGGCCACATAGTCGACGTCGCCCACGAGTCGTTGATCGTGGAGATCACGGGGGACTCCGACAAGATAAATGCCTTCATAGAGCTGATGAGTTCCTTCGGCATAAGGGAGATCGCGAGGACGGGTATAACAGCCCTCCCGAGAGGGATGAAATCTGTTAGAATTGAATGAAAGGAGGTGAGAAGGATAGGATGGTGAAGGTCTACTTCGACAAGGACGCGAGCCTCGACCCCCTCAGAGGGAAGACGATGGCGGTGATCGGGTACGGTAGCCAGGGGCACGCCCAGGCCCAGAACATGAGGGACTCAGGCCTGGATGTGATACTTGGCCTCAGACCCGAGGGGAGGTCCTGGAGTAGGGCTGAGAGGGATGGCTTCGAGGTCTACCCGATCCCGGAGGCGGCGGAGAGGGGTGACGTGATCTTCATGCTGATCCCCGACATGGTCCAGCCCGAGGTCTACAGGAAGTCGATAGAGCCCCACCTGTGGGAGGGGAAGGTCCTGGACTTCGCCCACGGCTTCAACATCCACTTCAAGCAGATAATCCCCCCGAAGGACGTGGACGTCGTGATGGTCGCCCCCAAGAGCCCGGGCCTGAGGCTGAGGGAGACCTACCTCAACGGCTTCGGCGTCCCAGCCCTCATGGCCGTATACCAGGACCACTCTGGCAGGGCCAAGGAGACGGCGCTCGCGATATCCAAGGCCCTCGGCTGCACGAGGGCCGGCGTCCTGGAGACGACCTTCACGGACGAGACGGAGAGCGACCTCATCGGGGAGCAGACGGTCCTCGTCGGCGGCCTCATCGAGCTGATCAAGAAGGGCTTCGAGGTCCTCGTCGAGAGCGGCTACCCGCTGGAGCTCGCCTACTTCGAGGCCTGCAACGAGGCGAAGCTGATAATGGATCTCATCTACGAGCGGGGCTTCCTCGGAATGCTGAGGGCTGTCTCGGACACGGCCAAGTACGGGGGCCTCACCGTCGGCCCCAAGGTCATCGACGAGCGCGTGAAGGAGAACATGCGCAGGGTCGTGAGGAGGGTCCAGAGCGGGGAGTTCGCCAGGGAATGGATAGAGGAGCATAAGACGGGGGAGAAGAGGCTCAAGGCCCTGATGGAGGAGATCGCCGGACACGAGATCGAGAAGGTGGGAAGGTTCATCCGAAGGACCTCAGGCCTCGAGAAGTGACCAGGAGCAAGGGGGGACAGAATAACATTTATCCCCTGGGACGAGAAACCCTCTAATCGGCAGCGGTGGGTAGGACCGGGGAGCTAGCCCTTCCCTACTCCTCAAACGGGCTATATGGAGGGGTCAGTAACCCGAGACGAGCGGGTGATGTGGGGTATAAGCCGCGGACCTGCTCCGATGAGGGACCGCCCCGCGGGGCTGGCGGTTGCCCAACACCCTCTCGTAGGGGAGGGGTTCGAGGCATCTGCCGGGTGAACCTGGCCAGGCCCGGGAGGGAGCAACCTAAGCCCGGACGTTCAGCGCTCGCGGGTCCCGGGAAGGAGGAGGGGTCCGCGAAACTGTACTCCACTTAGCCCGCGGATCGAGGGGGCCACCGCTGCCACCCTTTCTATCTCCTAAATTCCGTGGGGTAGGGTTTTACGCGCCTCCCTTGAAGTGCTCCCAGCCCCCGGGCCTGATGGGCCTCAACTCGCCATTAACCCTGTACAGGATCTCCTTCTCCTCCGTCACCTCCCCGATCACGATCAGTTCTCCCCCCACCCTCCTCAGCACCCTCCTCGCCTCCTCAACTCCCTCAGGCTTTACGGTGAAGACGAGTTCGTACTCTTCACCGCCGTAGAGGACGAGGTCGCTCAGCTTCAGGCCGTGGAGCTCCGCGAACCTCCGGGCCTCCGGGGCGGCCGGTAGGCGGTCCACCCTGAAGCCCACCCCGCTGCTCCTGGAGAGATCGTATAGGCTGAGGGCGAGACCGTCGCTGGAGTCCATGGAGGCCGTGACGACGCCGCTCTCGGCCAACGCCACGCCCTCCTCGACCCTGGCCTTGGGCATGAAGACCGCCTCTACGAGGCTACTCCTCAGGTCGGCAGGGGCCTCCAACCCCTCAAGGAGGATCTTGAGGCCGGCCGCGGTCTTCCCGAAGACCCCCGTCGTCGCGAGGATGTCTCCAGGTCTGGCGCCATCCCGTCTCATGATCTTTCCTTCCTCGGCGATGCCGAAGGCCATGCCGCTTATGATGATCTCCCCCGCCTCGTTTGTGTCCCCGCCGAGGACGTAGGCCCCGTACTCCCTCGCCCCGTCGTTCATCCCCCTCGCGATCTCCGCGACCTCCTCCCCCTGTAGGTCCCTGGGGAGGCCGAGGGAGACGAGGACCGCCATAGGCCTGACCCCCTTCGCCGCCAGGTCGCTTATGTTCATCACCATGGCCTTCCTCCCGGCCTGATAATGCGTCATCCCCGGGGGGATATCCGTAGACCAGACAAGCATATCCGTCTTCAGAATGGCCAGGCGCCCTCCCCCGAGGTCGACGGCCGAGACGTCGTCCCAGAAGGGGATGGGCATCTCTGGCATCTCGTCCAGATGGTCCATGATGATCTCTATGACCCTCCTCTCGCCGAGCTGATGGATATGGGACACAGAGGCACCACCCTAAGGTTTGACGAGAGCCTTAAAATACCTGTCCATCCGGGAGGGAGGTCATGGAAAAATATATGAGTCCCTGGCCTCATTTAAAGAGGAGAAAATTGAAGGAGGACGATGAATGAGGAAGATTCTTGAAGATATCAGGGTCTTAGATCTAACCCACGTCTGGTTTGGTCCCTGGTGCACCCTGATGCTCGCCGAGCTCGGAGCAGAGGTCATCAAGATCGAGCCTCCATGGGGCGCCCTGGGGAGGATACCTCAGATGGGCCCCGCCTACGGGGGCGTGAGCGCCACCTTCCACCACTTCAACCTCAATAAGAAGGATATGGCCATCAACCTGAAGCACCCGAAGGGGAAGGAGATCTTCAAGGAGTTGGTGAAGATCTCCGATGTGGTCGTTGAGAACTTCACCCCTGGGACGATGGAGAAGCTCGGGCTCGGCTACGAGGACCTCAAGAAGATAAAGCCCGATATCATCTACGCGGCCCTCTCAGGCTTCGGGCAGACCGGCCCCTACGCCCTCAGGCCCTCCTACGCGGTTATAGCGGAGGCGATGGCTGGCTTCACTCGTGCTCAAGGAGATATAGTCGATCCTAATGGACCTCCAATTAATATGACTGGGGCCTTCGGCGACCTCGGCCCTGGGACGATGGCCGCCATGTGCATCATCGCTGCTATCCGTTACAGGGATAAGACGGGGAAGGGGCAGATGATCGATGTTGCGCAGACTGATTGCATGATGGCTTATCATACCAACGTGACGGCCTACTTCCTCAGCGGGAAGACGGAGGTCGAGAGGAGGAAGGAGATGGAGGAACTCAGGAAGAAGATGGGAAGGGTCTACATCGGCGGCATACTCAAGGTGAAGGACGGATGGATCCAAGTGGCCGGATGGAGGGCTAAGGGTATAGATGCGTTGAAGAAAAAGTTGGGAATGAAGGAGCTGGACAGAGAGGCCGTGTTGAAGCATATAGAGAACATGACCCGCGAGGAGGCAGTGAACTTCTTCGTCGAAGTCGGATTACCCGTCGCCCCCATCTACTACGCCAGCGAGGCGGTACACGACCCCCACATCCTCTCTCGCAACCTCTTCGTGGAGCTGGAGCACCCGAAGGCCGGGAAGATAAAGGTGTTGAACTTCCCCGTCAAGTTCTCGGAGACACCCGGAGAGGTCCACTCCCCAGCACCCCTACTCGGCCAGCACAACAAGGAGATCCTCATAAACTACCTCGGCTACACGGAGGAGGAGGTCGAGCAGCTGGAGAAGGAGGGCGTCATCGTCACAGAGAAGCTATAGGCTGAGACAGATGCACCCCTCTCCATAACAATTTTTTAAGAGTTCACCATCCACTTTATTGGAGGGCCCCGGTAGCTTAGTGGTTAGAGCGGCAGCCTCGTAAGCTGTTGATCGCGGGTTCGAATCCCGCCCGGGGCTCCAAGTTCAACTGTGGAGTGCTCTTTTGCGGATAATTTTATTGAACATGAACGAGTATTCTTATGATCCATGTGCTTATTGATTACGCCACGTATCGAAGATGGAGGGAGATAAGTTAACGAGCCAGATAGTGAAACCTGCCTCCAGTTAGTCTTTCAACGATTATTCCTTTCCCTGAACAATCTTAGCGACTAGTTATAGTTTTAAATAGGAAATTTAAAATTGTGTAGAGTATTCATGCCAAGATCTGTATACAGGAACGCACTCTACACTGCTGTGGGGCTCTACTTCTTCTTGGCGTCCATCGTCCTCATAAAGAGCTCCGCCACCCTCTTCGGGGAGTCTTTGGCCGAGCAGATTCTCCGCCTAGTCCATGACACAACCGGCGGTGTCTTCGCTGGATGGGTTTCAACCGCGTTGCTGCATAGTAGCGGAGCCTTTGACTCGATCGTCGTGGCCTTCACCTCGGCCGGCATCCTTCCCATGAAGCTCTCAGTGGCGGCGATTATAGGGGCGGAGATAGGGACAACGGTGACACCCCAGCTAATCTCCGTCCTCGGTTATATTAGGAAGAAGGGGGAGGAGTTCAGCTCCTCCTTCCGGGTCACGATGATGCACTTCTGGTACAACTTCTTCACCTTGATGATCTTTTACCCCCTTGAGCTCTTCACGGGGTTGCTAACGCGCATCGCCCAAGGGGGGAGCTCCTTCTTCTCCAAGGTCCCTGGTCTGAGGACGATCCCATCCCTCCTTGACCTCATTACCCCCTGGATCCGCCCGCTTCTCCAGCACATCCCCCCTTGGGCCGGCCTCATAGGGGGTGTCTGCGTCCTGATGTCGTCGCTTATGCTCGCGGAGCGGTCGATGACGGCGACCTTCTCGATGCCTAGGTCCTGGAACCTCATCAGGGCGACCTTCACAAAGCCTCTACGATCCTTCCTCGCGGGGTTCATCTTCACCATCTTCGTGCCAAGCACCACCGTCATGGTTTCGCTCCTTGTCCCCCTCGCGGCGAGCGGGGTCATAGGCGCCGATTACTATATCCTACCCTACGTCCTAGGCGCCAACATCGGGACGGTCTTTGACGTCATGACGGCTGCCCTAGCAACCGGGGACCCCGTGGCCATCGGAGTCTGGCTCGTCCACCTCTCCATAAACCTCATCGGCGCCGCGATCTTCTTCCCCCTCTTAAGATCCTTCGGCGTCTTCGTGGGGAGGGCCACGAGGTACCTCACCTCCCATCGACTCCGCGCGGTCGTCTTCCTCAGCGTGTTTCATGTGATCCCGGTTTTAGTGATCGTTATAGGAATGTTGTAACGACCATTTCGGGGGCATCGCCGTCCCCTGGAAATTTTAATATAAGGCTTATGGGAAGATTAAGCGGGTCGTTGAGGATGGGGAGGAGGCTGTTTGGATGGTTCGCTCCTAAGAGGGGCGTGAAGATCCTTGAGATGGTCCAAGAACATCTCAGGTTAACCGTCAGGGCCGTCGAGGAACTCTCGAGGATGGTGGATTCAGCTTCCGCTGGCGAGAAGACTAAGAAGTGGAAGTTCTTTGAGAACCTCTCCAAGATGGAGATGGATGCGGATGCCCTTAGGAGGAGGATCTCTGAGGAGCTCACGAAGGGGGAGTTCTTCCCAGAGGAGAGAGAGGATCTGATGGAGCTGGTGAGGGCCGTGGACTGGATCGCGGACTGGTCTAGGGAGGCGGGGCGGATCTTAGATGTCCTCTCCTTCGACAGGTTCCCAGAGGAGATGAGGGTGGCCGCCTGCAATATGTGCGAGGGAAACAAGGAGTGCGTCACCGCCCTCATGAGGTGTATACAAGAACTCCCGAAGAGCCCTGGAGAGGCCCTTAGCTTGGCGGACGAAGTGGAGCGGTGGGAGGAGAAGATAGATTCCCTCTACGATCAAGCGAGGAGGATCCTGGTGAACTTGAACCCCGAAGGGGTCACGGTTGGGCAATTGATCCTCCTGAATATGTTCTTAGACGCCATAGAGATGGTCGCCGACTGGTGTGAGAACACCGCGGACCTCGTGAGGGTCATAGCCGTCAGGCTCCACTGAGGATGCCCCGCATCTGAATTTTCATCTTCTAAGAAGGGGGTTTTGTTTATATAATTGGTTCATCGCTATAGGTAGGAGTTGAGGTTCTCAGAATCGCTGGTGAGGTCGGTGGAGTGGGGGAAGAGAAGTTCGTGAGGGTGCTCTTTAGGCCGATGAACAGGGAGGTCTTGGTTAGACGTGGCTCCACGCTCCTCGAGGCAGCGCGTGAGGCGGGGATCAGGATCAAGAATATCTGTGGTGGGAAGGGCCAGTGTGGTAAGTGCAGGGTGATCCTCAATAGGGGGGAGACGGCCCAGCTCCCGGAGTACGACCTCCGCATGAAGTTCATCTCGGAGAGGGAGTTCTCTGAGGGGCATAGGCTCGCCTGTCGGACCATCGTCCTCAGCGACTGCGAGGTAACGGTCCCCATGGAGAGCCTCATCTCCCACCCCAAGATCCTGGTCCAGGCGGAGATCTCAGCTGAGGAGGTCGACCCCCCCTCGAGGAAGCACCTCATAAGGATCCCCCCTCTCCCTGACAGGGAGTACCTCCTACAGAGGCTCAGGCAGGAGTTAGGGGAGACGCCAAGGGTGCCCGACGAGGTCTACAGGAGACTCCTCCTATTGGAGGAGGGATACATCACGGTGACCACGACGAGGACTGGAGGCCGGGCTGAGGTTATAGGCTTCGAGACTGGGGATACGACGAACAGGAACTACGGTCTCGCCATCGACCTCGGGACGACCACGGTCGTCGCCTGCCTCGTCGACCTCGTGAGCGGGGAGGTCCTCGACCGCGCCTCAGAGCTGAACAGGCAGATCATCTATGGGGAGGAGCTCATCTCAAGGATCGAGTACGGCGCCAAGGAGGAGGGGTTGAGGAAGCTCCAGAGGGCGGTCGTCGATGGGATAAACGACCTGACGGCGGCCCTCGCAGCGAGGAACGACGTGAGGGTCGAGGAGATCACGGACATCTCGGTGGGCGGGAATACGGTGATGAACCACCTCCTGGCGGGGATAAATCCCGCCTACCTGGAGACGGCGGAGGTGGAGGTCTCGAGGGAGCCGATTGTGAGGAGGGCCAAGGAGCTGGGGATCAGGGTTCACCCCGGGGCCTATGTCTATTGCCTGCCGAACGTGAGTAGGTTCCTCGGGGGGGATGCCGTCGGGGACGTCCTCGCCTCCGGCATGTGCGACTCGGAGGAGGTCTCCCTCCTCATCGACCTGGGGACGAACGGCGAGATCGTCTTCGGGAACAGGGACTGGCTCTTCTCCTGCTCCGTCGCCTCGGGCCCCGCCTTCGAGGGGGGCGGCGTCAAGTTCGGGATGAGGGCGATGAGGGGAGGGATAGAGCACGTGAAGATCGACCCGGAGACGAAGAGGGCCTCCTACACCGTCATCGGGGATGTGCCGCCGAAGGGGATCTGCGGCTCGGGGATCATAGACGCCGTGGCGGAGATGTTCTCGGCTGGCATCATAGACTTCACGGGGAAGATCAGGGATGGGGGGAGGACGCCGCTGGTGAGGGAGGGGGAGGAGGGGCTGGAGTACGTCCTCGTCCCCGCCGAGGAGACGGAGATGGGGAGGGATATCGTGATAACCCAGAAGGACCTGGACTACATCATGGACTCCAAGGCCTCCCTCTGCGGCGCCATAGCCACCCTGATGGGGAAGCTCAGGCTCTCCATAGAGGATATCAGGCACCTGTACCTCGCCGGGGCCTTCAGCTACTACACAGACCTCAGAAACGCCGTGAAGATCGGCGCCCTCCCCGAGTTCCCCAACGCCGAGGTGACCCAGATAGGGAACGGGTCGCTGGCCGGGGCCTACCTGACCCTCCTCTCCGGGAGGATGCGGGAGAGGGCGAGGGAGATCGCCGAGATGATGGTCTACGTCGACCTCCTCCTCGACACCGAGTTCTTCAGGGAGTACGAGGCCGCCCTCTACATACCGGGGAAGCGGGAGCTCTTCCCCACCCTCTACAGGGCCCCGGGCACCTGAATGAGGAAGGAGGATGAAGATCTCGAGGTTGGTGGAGGTCCTCAGGGAGAGGTTCCCTGGGTTAGATGCCCCCTCGCTTGCTAAGGTCCTCCTCCTCGCGGCGGAGAGGGGTAAGGTCTCCTATGAGGAGGCGGTCGGGGATGAGCTACTCCTCTTCGCTGAAGAGGAGAGACTGCTGCTCCCAGTAAGAACCTCCCGGGGCCTCGCCTGGGAGGATCGGGTCCTCGTCCTCGCGTCCGGGGAGGAGTATGAGATGCCGACGGTGGTGAGGCACTTGGTCCTAAGGGCTGCGGAGGCGGGGGATTGGGACCCGGAGTACGCGGTGAGGAGGTACCTCGAGGAGATCGGGGAGGCGGAGGTGGAGAGGGTGCTCGACCTCCTCCACAGAGTGTTAGAGGGGGGGAGGCGGACGGGGAGGGTCTCAGCCGAGCAGCTTAGGAGGTATGCCGAGGAGGTCGGTCTCTCCTCCTCCCTCAGCAGGTTGATAGCGGAGTTGAAGGGAGGGGGAGTGATCAGCCCCTGTCTCAGGACCTCCCTCCCCTCAGGTCCCCTCCAATACGAGATCAACCCCTCCCTATATAGGGAGCCGAGGGACTTCAACCGAGCGAGCCGATGGAGAGGACCCGTCCGACCCCGTTCTCGACGTACGCCTCACCCACCACCCTCTTGATCTCCCTCCTCGCAGGGGGGCGGGTGCAGTGACAGGGCGAGACGAGCCTCACGTCCATCTCCCTCAGTGCCCTCCCCACCCTGGCGCCCTCCCTGGCGCTGGAGATGTGGAAGCCGCCGATGACCCCGTAGACACTGCCCCCCGATACCTCCCGTGCCCGCCTAAGAATCCTCAAAACACCCGGATGGCTACAGCCCACGAGGAGAAGTAGGCCCTTCCTCTCAACGTTCACCATCAGAGAGTGCTCGGCGATCCCCCTTCCAAGGTTCCCCGTGGACCAGACGCCCTCCATCAGCCTAACCGGCCCGGCACAGGCTATTGGAACCTTTCCCGCCTCCCTGATCCTCCTGAACCATGATGAGTTCTCCGAGGGGAAGTAGATGGGCGTGGATGTGGGAAGTATCCCAAGGAGGTGGTCAAGGGCCCCGCAGTGGTCAGCGTGCCAGTGGGAGATGAAGACTGTCTCGACCTCTCGGAGGTTGAGGTGGAGCTTAGAGGCGTTCTCGAGAAGGAGGTCCGGGCTCCCCCCGGTATCCATCAGGAGGATGTGACGCGCTCCTTTACTGAAGACTTCGACGTAGAAGGAGAGGCCCCAGGAGACCCTCAACCCCTCCAGCCAGGGGTCGTTGTCCATGAGGGTCGTCACCCTCACAGAACTCGCCTCCCGCATCTACCAATCGCCCCCTTAGGAGAGAGAACGCGCCCCTTTGGGCTATCCCCCTCGTACCATCCGCGCCCCGCACTTCGGGCAGACCTGCTGGTAGCAGGGTCTACCAAGCACATGGGCGACCCTGTAACCACAGTTTGGGCATACACAATATCCCCCCGGCCCGGCCCCGGAGCCTCCCATCCTCCCCCTCCTACCACGCCCTCCTCGACCTCCCCCACGCCCCCCGCCCGAGGGACCGGAGAAACCCATTACAGGGATCCTCTGCGTGGGGGGAGCAGGGCGACTCTCAGGAGCCTCCGCATAGGGGGATGCCGCCCTCGAGGTGAAACGCGGACAGGCTGGTCCATCGGGATCTACGGCGATCCCCCATAGTTTACAGAATCCATTCTCGTAGTTGATACACTCCTTGTGGGTTGGAGAACCTCCACCCAATATCGGCACCTTTTATGTGCTTAAACACACAATTATAAAAACCTTGGGGAAACTCCTCTTCCTATCCAGAGTCATAGGCCCCGTAGAGGGTGTAGAGGGATCGACCCGGCGAGAGGAAGTTCTGAATCACCTTTTCCCTGAAAAAGTTAAGGCAGGGGAATGGTCATGCGAAACCGTAATAACGGCTTAGAGATGTCGGGTTATCATCTTCTCCAGCATCGCCCTCGGCATCGCCCCGACGATCCGATCCACGAGCTTCCCGTTCTTGAAGACGAGGAGGGTCGGGATGCTCATGATACCATACTCCATGGCGACCCTGGGGTTATGATCCACGTTCACCTTCCCGAAGGCTATCCTCCCAGCGTAGTCCCTCGCCAGCTCCTCAACGATGGGGGAGACCCAGCGGCAGGGGCCGCACCAGGGGGCCCAGCAGTCGACGACGACGAAGGGATGCTCCTGGACGAACCTCCCGAAGGTCGAGTCGGTCAGATCAACGGGCTTATCCACGGCGCTCAAACTCTCCTTCCTACCAGATATCCTCCTCATCAACTCTCTAAACTTTGACCGCCTGATCCTCTCCAGCTCCTTATCCTCCTCACCCAATCCTCCCACACCAAGGGATTCCCAGCGACCCACCGCCATATAAGTCTTGACCCTGAGGTGGAGGAGAATGCCTTTTTAAGTCCTAAGATCCTACTCTGGTGGAAGGTTGCGGTCTGAGATGGTGGAGCGGGAGAGTTTAGTGGAAGTTGGCAACCTTGATCATCGGTTCCCAGACAGGATCCTGAGACAGCCAGGCGGCGAGGCCCTCAGGGCCTGCTTCCAGTGCGGCCTCTGCACCGCGAGCTGCCCCATCTCCCTCATAGACTCCCGCTACAGCCCGAGGAGGGTCATCAAGAGGATCCTGCTGGGGATGAGGGACCAAGTTCTGAGGGATAGGTTCATCTGGCTCTGCTCGGCCTGCTTCCTCTGCCAAGAGCGTTGCCCCCAGGACGTGAGGCCTCCAGAGGTAATGACGGTACTGAAGAACATGGCGGTGAAGGAGGGCATCCTACCCCAGGGCATCGCGAGGATGATGGAGGTCTTCAAGAGGACCGGTCGCCTCTACCCCATAGACGACTTCACGGCGGAGGAGAGGGAGGAGCTCGGCCTCCCACACCTCGAGGAGGAGCAGGAGGCCGTCAAGAGGCTGCTGGAGGAGTAGAAGGTTGAGATATGCCCTATTCCTCGGCTGCACCATCCCCGCTAGGGCCTTGGACTACGAGCTCTCGGCGAGAAGCGTCCTCAAGACTCTGGGGATCGAGGTGGTGGACTTGGACTTCGGCTGCTGCGGCTTCCCCATCGAGGCGGTGGATGAGGGGAAGGCCCTGGCCCTCGCCGCGGGCAACCTCGCCCTCGCGGAGGAGCAAGGGCTGGACGTATTGACGCTCTGTAACGCCTGCACCGAGATGCTCTCAAAGGCCGAGTTGGCCCTGAGAGATGAGAGGAGGCTTAGCAGGGTGAACCGGGTGCTGAGGGAGCGGCTGGGGTGGGAGTATCACGGCGGCGTGAGGGTGAGGCACCTCGCCAGGGTCCTCTACGAAGAGTACGGCCTCGACAGAATCAGGGAGGCCGTCAACAGACCCCTGAAGGGCCTCAAGGTCGCTGTCCACTATGGGTGCCACTACATGCGCCCCTCCAGGGTCTACGGGGAGTTCGACGACCCGGAGTTCCCACAGAGCCTTGACAGGCTCGTGGAGGCGACGGGGGCGGAGAGCGTCAACTATGAGTACAAGATGGCCTGCTGCGGCGCTGGGATACTGAACTTCGACGAGGAGGTGGCCGTGGAGATGGCAAGGATGAAGCTGGACCCCCTCTCCCGCAGGGGCGTGGACGCCCTCGTCGTCATCTGCCCCTTCTGTGGCATCATGTACAGCCGCTACCAGAGCCTCATCCTGAGGGAGGGGGGTGAGATACCCGTGATCTACTATCCGCAGCTCCTCGGCCTCGCCCTTGGGCTGGAGCCAGATGAGCTGGGCTTCCAGCTCAACGTGGCGGATGTGGAGGAGTTGCTGGAGAAGGTGGGGGTGTGAAGGTGCCTCTTGGGGTCTTCATCTGCAGGTGCGGGGGGAACATCTCCGGGACGGTGAGGGTGGAGGAGGTAGCCGACGTCGTCAGGAAGGTTGAGGACGTGAAGGTCGTCCGAATCGCCGATTTCCTCTGCTCCAAGCCCGGCCTTGACATGATAAAGGACTCGATCAGGAGGTTCAACTTGGAGGGCGTCGTCGTCGCGAGTTGCTCCCCTCATATGCACGAGGAGACCTTCAGGGATGCCCTGGAGGAGGCCGGACTCAACAGGTACCGCCTCGTCCACGTGAACATCAGGGAGCAGTGCTCCTGGGTCCACACCAGGGGCGCGACGGAGAAGGCCTTGGACCTCATCCTCGCCGGCATCTCCCGGGCGAGGGTGCTGGAGCCCCTGGAGGAGATCGAGGTGGAGGTCTCCAGGGATATCATGGTGATCGGGGGCGGGATCGCCGGGATCACCTCCGCCCTCCACCTCGCCGAAGCCGGGTACAAGGTCTACCTCGTGGAGAGGAGGCCGAGCATAGGGGGGAGGATGGCCCAGCTCAGCAAGACCTTCCCGACCCTGGACTGTGCCCCCTGCATCCTCAGCCCGAGGATGTCGGATGTGGAGCGGAACCCAAACATCGTCCTCCTCACCAACTCGGAGGTCTCCTCCGTCACAGGGGGACCTGGGAACTTCCAGGTGAGGATCCACGTGAGGGCTCGTGGCGTGGATCCGGAGAAGTGCTTGAAGTGTGGGAGGTGCGAGAGGGAGTGCCCGGTGGAGACCGCCGACGAGTTCGAGGAGGGGCTTCTCCGAAGGAAGGCCATCCACCTCCCCTTCCCCCAGGCCGTCCCCTCCGCCTACACCATAGACTTCGAGGCCTGCACCCGCTGCGGAAGGTGCGCCGAGGTCTGCCCCGCAGGGGCGATAAACCTGGAGGAGGGTGAGAGGGAGATCGAGGTGCGAGTAGGCTCCATCATCGTCGCCACGGGCTTCGACCTCCTCGACGCTGAGAGGCTGAGGAGCTACCATCCCCAGCACCCCAACGTGGTGACAGCCCTCCAGGTGGAGCGCCTCATCGAGGACGAGTTGACCGCAGGGAGGGTCCTGAAGAAAGCCGACGGCTCAAGGGTGAAGAGCATCGCCTACATCCTCTGCGCCGGCTCCAGGGACCCCCACAGGGGGCTGCCCTACTGCAGCAGGATCTGCTGCCCCTACGCCGTGAAGGAGGCGATCCTCCTCAAGGAGTTCCTCCCCTACCTCAGGATATGGATCTACTACACGGATATGAGGATGTCAGGGAGGGGCTTCGAGGAGTTCTACAGGAGGGCCCGGGACCTGGGGATCCGCTTCATCCACGGGAAGCCCGGGGAGGTCAGGCCAACGGAGGACGGGCTCCTCGAGGTCGTGGCCGAGGACATCGACAGCGGGGTGATCCTAAGGAACCTCGTGGACATGGTCGTCCTCTGCACCGGGGTCGTCCCCAGCAAGGGAACCGAGGAGCTGGCTCGGAAGCTTGGGATACCCCTCGCCGATGACGGCTTCATAGCGAGTAGGCACCCGAAGCTCGACCCCATCTCGACCCTCAGGGACGGCATCTACGCGGCAGGGATGGCCCTCGGGCCGAAGGATATCCACGACTCGGTTGTGGACGGGAAGGCCGCAGCGGCCCATGCGATGGGCTTCGTAGGGGATGGGCGGCGCCTCCTGGACCCCATAAAGCCGAGGCTCGTCGGGGAGTGTGATGGGTGTCTGAGGTGTGTGGAGTCCTGTGGCTATAACGCCCTCACCTTCGACGGCGAGAAGCCCGTCGTGGACCTCTTCTCATGTGTAGGGTGCGGCGCCTGTGTCTCCGCCTGTCCGAGGGGCAGCCTCGAACTTCCCCATTACACGGGGGTGCAGCTGGAGGCGGAGGTGCAGGGCCTTCTCTCGAGGAGGAGCGATGAGGTAGTCCTCGTGGGCTTCTTCGAGGACAAGATCTGCTACACAGCGGCCGATAACGCCGGGACGAGCAGGATCTCCTATCCCCCGAACATAAGGATCGTAAGGGTCCCCTCCACAGCCCTCCTCGACGAGAGGCTCCTCCTCAAGACACTCCTCTACGGCGCGGATGGGATCCTCCTCTGCGAGGATGAGGGGAGCAGGGAACTGAAGATCGCTGAGAGGCTCGTGGCCTCGATGAGGTCGACGCTCAGTGAGTTGGGGATCGAGGCGGAGAGGGTGCACCTCCAGCCCATGGTCCTCCCCATCTTTCGAGTCCTCCCCGAGTACATCTCGAGGTTCCAGCAGAGGGTGAGTAGGCTCGGGAAGATCGGGGAGGAGGAACGGGAGAAGCTCAAAGGGCTCCTCTAATTTTATCTTTAGATCCGACTCAACCCTGGGTCTCGATTCGGGACATATAAATAACTTGATCCCCATGGATAATGTGGGGAAAAGTGTTGAGAGACCTGACGAGAGAGCTTGATATGACGATCGTGGAGACCAGGCCCGTGAAGACGAATAAGCCGGTTCTGCTCACGGGCTTCCAGACCCCGGGCATGGTCGGGGTGACGGCGGTCTCCCATATGATCAACAGCCTAAGGATGAGTGAGGTAGCATACCTGAGGTCGAGGTTCATCCCAACGGTTAAACTAATAGTCGGTCCGGAGTTCAGGACCCTTAATCCCTTCAGGATTTATGCGAACTCGACAGGCGAGGTGCTTGCCTTCGTAAATGACAGCCCAGCAGGGTCGATAGGGCTCTCCCCCTTCTTCAACGACATAGGGAGGACGGTCGTGGACTGGTTTCATGAGAAGGATGTGAGGCTACTCGTAGCCTTGGGTTCCTTCCCTGTGCAGAAGAAGGAGAGGGCGAAACTGGTTGCTTATTCAACAGACTCTGAGCGGTTGAAGGAGTTGACGAAACTCGGCATCACACCCCTTCAAAGCGGCTTCATCGGGGGGATCGTCGTCAGCATAATCGACGAGTGTATCAAGAGGGGGATACCCTGGCTGATGCTCTTCGCCCCAACGAGGAAGATGGGGGAGGTGGACCTCGAGGCCGTACAGATGATCCTTGAGGGGGTAAACAAGATCCTCGGGTTGAACATAGACACCGAGTCTCTGAAGATGGCGAGGGCTGGTAGGAGAGGTCTCCTCAGGTCGTTGAGGAGAAGATGAAACTTTACAAAGGAATTTGATTTGATCGATCCCCGCCATATTCCATAAGATGCGGCTTAGAATCCCCTAATGAAGAAAGTATTTTCCTCCTTTTCTGAGAGTAACATCAAGTTATTAAAAAAAGGGGTTACTTCGTCGTTATGGTATATTTACACCCACATTTGGCTAATGCCTCATCGATCTTCTCTATCAATTCTGTTACCTGTTCTATCGTTGGCTCTTCACCCCATTCAAAGAAGAAGTCGTATTCCCCAAGGGTCTGAGAGGCCTTGCTGATCAACTTAACCTTCTCCTCTGCACTGAGTTCGATGTGAGGAAATACCGTAGCTCCATACTCCGGCATCTCGAGAGGAGGAGAATAGGGTGGTATAAGTACGTCAAAAACGCGAATCGTCGTCTTCTTGCTCATCTCAACGGCTACCTGCTCAAGAGCCCTAAGCGCCTTCACAATCGGTGGTCCATAGATCTTAATATAACTCCTCGTCATTTTTACCTCCATGTTTATATTTCATCTACTCTTATAAAGAACTTTTGTCGTTAGCCACCTATCTCGCGGAGATGGCCTTAACGAACTCGGTCACCAAAGCGATGGTGTTCCTCAGATCGTCGACGTGGGTGACAGCAGCGGGTCCATGGATATACCTACAGGGGACGGCCACCGTCCCGCTCGGCACCCCTGCCTTTGTGAGGTGGATCGCACCGGCGTCCGTCCCCCCACTTGGGACCTTCTTGAACTGGAAGGGTATCGCCTTCTCCTTCCCCACCCTCACAAGGGTCCTCAGGATGGTTGGGTGGGTGATGGTGGTCCTGTCCACGATGGTGACGACCGGCCCTCCCTTTAGCTTCGCGGACATCCTGTCAGGCCTGGAGCCCGGGACGTCGGCCGCGAAGGTCCCCTCAAGGGCGAGGGCGTAGTCCGGGTCGGCCTGCCAGGCGGCCGTCCGTGCGCCCCTGAGCCCCACCTCCTCCTGGACCGTCCCTACGGCTATGAGGTTGTAGGGCGACTCCCTTAGTGCCTTGAAGACCTGGGCGAGGACTGTACACCCTGCCCTGTCGTCGAAGGCCTTCCCCCTGAGGTACCCCCCTCCCAGCTCCGTGAACTCGACGTCGAAGACGCCCGTCGCCCCGATCTCCACCCCCTTCTCCTCGGCCTCCTCGAGGCTCCCTGCTCCTATGTCGATGAAGAGGTCCTCCATTGGCAGGACCTTCTTCCTCTCCTCCTCCTTCATGATATGGGGCGGCTTCGTCCCGATGATCCCCTTGAGGTACCCTCTCGTTCCCTTGAGGAGTATCCTCTGCCCTGGCATGATGTTGCTGGTTATCCCTCCCAGTGTCTGGAACCTGAGGAAGCCGGTCTTCTCTATGAAGGTGACGATGAAGGCGACCTCATCCATGTGCGCCGCCAACATCACCCTTGGGTAGCCCTCCTTCCCATGGTGGTAGAAGAAGATGTTTCCAAGCTTGTCGACGCGCACCTCGTCGGCGTAGTCCTCCAACTCCCTCCTAAGGACCTCCCGCACCTCCTCCTCCGACCCTGGGGGCCCGAAGGCGTTGGAGAGGGAGGCGAGAAGTTTAATCTCCTCGGACAACTTCTTCACCAAACCCCTCTCTGACGGCTCAGAGTTAAAGTTTTACCCCTTCGGCGGTAGGAATATTTAAAGCCCACACCTACATCCTTTACTGAAGCCTTGTCAAACCTTGACAGGGAGCTGAAGGCCCTCAGCCAGAAGCTGGAGGAGGTCATCCGACGCCTTGACTACATAGAGGCGATTCTCATGGAGGGGCAGAGGTATCCGGAGGTCGCCCAGCTCATAGGCGGCCTAAAGGCTGGTGTCCTCCTCTATGGGGAGCCCCTGAAGATGATAAGACGGCTCCTCGCCGTGAAGAGATTCCTTGACAGGAACGCGGCCGCGAGGGACGAGATCTCCAGGATCATCCTGAACGCCCTCGCCATGAGGGGCCCGATGAACATCAGTGAGTTGACCCGGGAGGTCGCTCGGGAGAGGGGGTCCGCCTCGAGGGTCACCGTCCGCAAGAGGGTGTATAGGCTCTTGGAGCTGGGGATCATAGAGAGGGCCGAGGGGTTCAACTACCGCCTCGTGGAGTAGCCGATTTTTGGTTAGGATTATCCAGTAAGTCCATTTACCCTGACCACCCCCTTCTGTTATTGGAGGTGAGATTGATTGAGCGAGGAGAAGAGAGAGAAGTGGAGGGGAGACGCTGAGGAGGTCAAGGCGATCTTCGAGACTCTCTCCACGCAGATACCCAAGATGATCCGCGGGATCATCGATAGCTTCTTCTCCCCGGAGGCGGGGACGAGGATGGGCAAGGCCGTCGCGGAGTTCTACAAGAACTTGAAGGAGGCGGGCATCCCTGAAGAGGAGGCGCTCGCCATGGCGAAGGACTACCTTGGGACCTTGACGAAGTGGAGCGAGGTGCTGAAGGGCTTGAAGATTGCGCCAACGATCCATGAAAAATATCAGAAGAGGGAGGAAGGAGAAAAGGGAGAGGAGTAGGTTCCCATGAAGCTTGGGGTCCTCCTCCGTTCCATTTTTTATTCAATGAGGCTCCTCACCCAGACGGGTATCCTCCTCATCACCACCCCGATCAAGAGATGTGAGGCTAAGAGGAGCTTCAAGCGACAGCTCATCGAGTCAGGGCTCTCAAGGGTGGAGGCGGAGGAGATCGCGAAGGCATTTCCCAAAGCCCCATCCGTAAGGGATTTGATAGGCCTTCTCAGAAGCTTGGAATCTTAGTGAAGCTCGTTTCTTCGCCGTTTTAAGACCCATTATGTTTTAAGAGGTAACGCCTTCCTGTTTATTGTGGGTGATTAGATGTCCGAATCTCCGAGGGTCCTTCCAGAGGAGAAGATCAAGCGTCTCTACGCCGACGCGAAGGCCTACCTCATCGGGAGGTGGGAGCCTCGGCCCGGGTATGAGGCACCTATTGTGATGAAGACGGAGGGGGTCTACTTCTGGGATGCCCGAGGGAAGAGGTACCTCGACTTCATCTCCCAGCTCTATAACGTACACATAGGGATGGGGAACAGGAAGGTCATAGAGGCCTTGAAGAGGCAGCTGGACGAGCTCCCCTACGCCTCCCCCAGCTACTTCACCCTCCCGAAGATCGAGTTGGCGAAGCGCCTCGCGAAGATCACGCCCGGCGACCTCTGCAAGACCTTCTTCGGGAACAGCGGGACGGAGGCGAACGAGACGGCGATCAAGCTCGCTCAGCTCTACACTGGGAGGAGGAAGGTCATCGGCTTCTGGGACGCCTACCACGGCTCGACCTACGCCTCCGTGAGCATCGGGGGTAGCAGCAGGAACAGGAACTACCCCAGCCTCTCCATCTTCGAGGAGTTCAAGCACATCCCTGCCCCCTACTGCTACCGATGCCCCTTCGGGAAGGAGTACCCCGGCTGTGACCTGACCTGCGCCCAGTTCCTCGAGTACACCATCGAGAAGGAGGGAGAGAAGTCCGTAGCGGCCTTCATGTCCGAGCCCATCATCAGCTGGGCGGGGCAGGTCGTCCCCCCTAAGGAGTTCTGGCCCAGGGTCCGTCGCATCTGCGACGAGAAGGACGTCCTCCTCATCTTCGACGAGGTGATGACGGGCTTTGCCAGGACCGGGAAGATGTTCGCTTGTGAGCACTGGAACGTCGTCCCGGACATCGAGACCTACGCGAAGGGGATCACCTCAGGCTACGTCCCCCTGGGGGCGACGATCATAAACAAGAAGATGGCGGACTACTTCGATGAGAAGGGCTTCCCCCACAGCTACACCTACAGCGGCCACCCCCTCGCCTGCGCCGCGGCCCTCGCGACCATCGACTACTACTTTGAGGAGAACCTCGTCGAGAGGGCGGCCGAGATGGGTGACTACCTGATGGAGGGCTTGAGAGGGATACAGGACCGCCAGGGGGTCGTGGGGGACATCAGGGGTAAGGGACTCTTCATCGGCGTGGAGCTCGTGGCGAACAGAGAGACGAAGGAGAGGATCGTCCCGAAGGACCTGACGCCGGAGGAGCGGAGAAGCCCCGAGAAGAACCCCATGGTCTACCTCTCAGACCTCTGCAAGGAGAAGGGGCTGGCGATAGGGTCGAGTCCAGGGACGGGGATCCTCAGGATGATGCCCCCCCTCATCATCACCAAGGAGCAGATCGACGAGGGCCTCAAGATCTTGGAAGAGGCGCTGGAGGAGATGGAGAAGAAGTTCGACCTACCAAAGAAGAGGTAGGGGATCTCCCCACTTTTTTCTTTCTGGATCTTCAAAGGGCAAATTGCTCTTCAACCTCAAAGGGTGGTTCCTGGCTGAAGGAAAAGGGGAGGGGGGTCGGAGTGATGCGAGGATATAACCTGAAGAGGATCTCCCTCAGTTCCAGATCCCTCTTAGTAAAGGGAGCCTTGTACTTCTGAAAAAGGACTGCCCTCCAAGCCGAGAGGAAGGCGGAGAGGGTATCAGCCTTGACCAAGACCTCCCACCTCTCACCCTTAAAGGGACTTGGATCATACCTCCTTTCCTCATCTGTACTGCCAGGCCATGATTTTAGAGTTACATGAAATTCGTCCTTTAGGGTATCAATTAAATTTATAGGGTTGTGGATGCGCCACCATACATATCTGACGTAATGATAGGGCCTGTTTCTGCTCATATTTAATCACAGGGATTTATCATCTATCCTAATATATAGGAGAGGAAGGGTGAATATAAGGGTTTAATTCGTCTCTAAACAGGCTCTCTTCTTGTCGGGCTCTTGTTCGATGTCCCTATAAGGTCTCATCCTAGTTATAGCCATAGACCGCTTGCCATACAAAGGCAGAGAACGAAGCATCTCTCCCTGGAGATCACCCCTTCGCTACTCTTCCTCGACCTCGAAGGGGGGCTCATGGGTGAAGAGCCAAGGTAAGGGGTTGGGGCGGGTGCGGGGATAGAGGGAGAAGACGATCTCCCTCAACCTCAGGTCCTTCTTGGTGAAAGGGGCTCTATCCCTCTGGAAGAGATGGGCTTTCCAGGCGAAGAGGGAGGCGGAGAGGGTGTCTGCCCTGACTCGAATCTCCCAGCCCCCCGCGAAGGGACTAGTGGCGTGTGCAGGCGGCCACCGGTGTAACGTCGGGTTAAACTCCCCCTTCAGCCTCTCGACCAGTTTCAGAGGGTCGTGGTTATGCCACCATGTGAATCTAACATGATCGTAGGGCTTACCTTGGTTCATCTACGTACCCTCCATGGGCCATCCATGTCAAAGTGCTTGAGGGCGAGATATAAGGATTCTACAAGAGCTGGGTTGAGATCCAACAGCCATGGGAGATAATCCTTGCGAGAGCGGAGGGTCTGATCTTCTCTACAGCCTCTACGTGAACCCAGAAGGCTGAGAAAACTATCATCCTTCCAGACAATCTCATCCATTTCCACGGACAAGGGCAAGGGCCCCATAGAGGACGATCTCTTCGCCCAACGGCGTTAAACGGATCTCCGGGACCCTGTTTATCGTGTATTGCCCTATCTTCTCCAAGATCGGCTCCAAGACCAGGTCGGGATTCTTCAACGCCACCGAGCCCCCGATGGTGATCAGCTCTGGGTCGAAGAGATTGACCAGGTCCGCGAAGCCTATGGCGTTGAGTTCCCTGATCTTCTCCACGACCCACCTCGATATCTCGTCCTTCCTCCGGGCGGCCTCGAAGAGGATTTCGGCGGTGATCCGCTGGGGGTCGCCGTCTGAGAACCTCAGGAGGAGGCTGGAGGTCACCTCCTCGGGTTCTCTTTCCCTTAGAAGGTGTCGAGCGTATCTGGGTATGTTCGCCCCGGAGCAGTAGGCCTCCCAGTGCCCCTTGCACCCGCATCCGCAGACCATCTCCCCCTCAGGGTCAACAACTATGTGGCCGATCTCGACGCCGTTCCCGTCCTTTCCTATGAGGAGGTGCCCATCCACGATGGCCCCTCCCCCCAGACCTGTGCTGAGGGTCACGTAGACGAGGTCCTCCAGCCCCCTCCCAGCCCCAAAGAACTGTTCCCCTAGGACGGCGGCGGCGCAGTCGTTGAGGAGATGGACCGGGACGCCGAAGGCCTCTTGGAGTGGCTCCCTCAGAGGTATGACCCTCATGGGGAGGTTCGGGGGCTTCCTGATGCATCCCTTCGAGAGGTCCAGGGGGCCTATAGAGCCGACGCCGATCGCCTTGAGGGCTGAACCGTCGCCCTCCTCCGAGAGGAGGCGCCTTATCATCCTGATAATCTGGTCCGTGACTCCCCTTGCGCCATGTCTCCTATCCGTCTCCTCCCAGCACGAGGCCATTATGCCCCCCTCATCGCCCAGCGCCGCCCTAACCTTAGTCGCGCCAAGGTCCACGCCCACCAGAACCAACACCCAGCACCCCATTCTTTACAGGGCGGGAATTATTGAAGAAGGTTTCCTCCTTAGGCTCCCTCACTAGAGGCGAGGTTTAAATATCAGAAATCTTCTCCTCTCTCCTCCAGGATTTATCTCTTTGAAGTGGCTAGATGAAAGTCGCACATCTCTGGCATGTACTTCCCCTCTTCAATGGGGCGGAGCGCTGGGGCAGTCGACCTCTTCTTCAAGGCTCTGAGGAGACCTAGGGTTAACTCTGAGATTGTCTGCGAGAGGACTAAAGGCTCTCCTAGGGACCAAGCATTCATCAAGGTCCTAGGAAAGGGCGTCCCCTTTGGGTCTGGTATGACCGATGCGCTGATGGAGGATGCTTTCATGACCGAGTACCTTAGTATGGTGATCCTAGAGATAGTTTCCTGAGGGACGTCTATCCAATTAATGGGGACGAGTAATAAAATAGGGCGTAAAGTATTGAGTCCACGCTGAGATCCTCATCACGGCTTTGAAGGGGGCCAGGTAGAGACGTCTTGGTAGTACCAAAGGATGGTATCTCCGTCCTTCAGGGTATACGAGTCTGCGCCGACTTCGCCGAGTATCCACTCCGCACCGTCCCATATCCACCACATCCAATAGTACGGATACGCGTTCTCCACCCCGTTGATTGAATTCACAAATACACCGTATTGGCTTACGGTGTAGTTTAGATCTGTAAGCTGCTTCGTCACGTCGAAGAGGGTCATCCCGATGAGGACGTCCGTGTTATTGAGCCAGACCCGTGTATTATTGCCGTAGTCGATCCCCAAGTTCACAGTTATTAGCGTCCCCTCTACCCTATTCATCAACTCCCCGTAGCACGTCTTCATGTTTAGGTATTGTATGTAGTAGTACCCCGTGGTCGAGGAGGCGAGTATGGCCCAGCAGAGTATGCTGAGGGAGACTAATGCCCATTTGTTACGGAAGAGAGATATTCTACATCACCTCCGATAACTTTTCTCACAACCTTCAGGGTTGGTATGGAACCAATACTGAAGATTATGACATTACTGAGTTCATGGAGAAGGGTAAAGGGCAGTCCTGTGATGATACAAGCAAGGAGGGGGAGCTCGAAGATGAGTGCGGTGACGACGTTTGTGACTAAATCATAGATAAATGTAAGGATAAAACCGAAGACTCCAAATAGAAGTGACATATCAAGCCACCTCTCATCCGAATTGATTGGGAAGTGACTTCTTCCCAAGAGACCACCGAAGATCCCGTAAAGGCTCTCACTGAACATCGTTGTAACCCAGATCGGAAAAACAAAGCCATAGGGGTTCAGCGTCCCATAGACCAACCATGTAAGGATGCCGATTAAGGCGCCTGTAACAGGGCCGAAACAGAAGCCCCCAATGAAGACTATAAAATCCATGAACTTGACATTAGGAACCCCTATTAACATATAATTTGTCACGATGCTGAGAGCCGTAAAGGATATCACAATGGTTAATCTAATCCTATCCATCTTTCTTTGGATGGACTATCCATCCATATAAGTTTTTCTAAACATATAAAGAGAACTAATGTAATTAATAGTGGAAGAATGGAGCCATTGGCAGCTATCCGGAGGATCGCCGAGAGGATCGCCCCGGGCAGGTCACCATCCTTTATGGAGGCCCATGTCCTGAAGGCCCTGGAGGCCCTCTCCTCCGAGCCCAGGGTCGGGAGGAAGAGGCTGGGGATGTTCCTGGGGCTGAGCGAGGGGGTGACGAGGACGCTCCTGAGGCACCTCAGGGCCGAGGGCTTCATCGAGGTGACGAGGAGGGGTATAGGGCTGACGGAGAAGGGGGCGAGGCTCTTGGGGACCCTCCGCTCTCACATCCTCGGGGGGATGGAGGTCCCGAGTGGGCCCCTGACGATCGGCCCCAAGAACTTCGCGGTGCTCGTCAAAGGGGCGGGGGGACAGGTCCGGAGCGGGGTGGAGCAGAGAGACGCGGCCCTCAAGGCCGGGGCGATGGGGGCGACGACCCTCGTCTTCGACGGGGAGAGGTTCACGATCCCTGGGATGGAGGAGGCCCCTCCCGGGGTGGAGGAGGTATACGAACTTCTCTTAAGGCTGAAGCCAAGGAGAGGCGACGTAATTATAGTGGGAAGCGCCTCCGACATCCTCTCAGCTGAGCTGGGGGCGAAGACGGCGGCCCTTGAGCTGCTGAGGTCGATGAGCCGGGAGGTCGAGGGCTAACACATCTCCTACAGGGCGGGGCCCCTCAACTTTAGGAGCCTCTGCTCGAACTCCTCGAGATCCCGGACAGTGTATGCTCCGTCCTCTTCCCCGGATCTATCGAGGAGGAAGGCTGTGATGCCGGCCTCTCTCGGTGCCTCGAAGTCGAACCTCCTCACGTCCCCGATGTGGACCATCTCTTGGGGCCTCACCCCGAGTTCCCTGCAGATCTTGGTGAAGAGCTCCGGGGACTTGAGCATCCCGAAGTCCGTTGGGGCGGAGAAGATGTGTGTGAAGTAGGGTCTCAATTCCCTTATCTGGAGGTCCAGGAAGTCTCTGCAGGTATTTGAGACGATGATCAGGTCGTACTCCCTGGAGAGGCGTTGGAGGACGCTCTCGACTTCAGGGTAGGTCCTGATGTGATCCTTGTATCTCTCCAGCAGCTTCCTCCAGTCTCCCTTGAGGCCGAAGCGCCTGAACCAATACCTGAGGTCGTACCACTCAACCCTCTCGGGGCCGACCTCGGCGTACTCCCCCGTCACCCTCCTCAAGGCCTCCTCGAGGGTCAACCCCTTCTCCTCGGCGTAGAGGGCTGGAACCCCCTCCTCCCAGACGAGGCGGCTGAACTCGAGGTCCACGAGCGTCCCCTCGAGGTCGAAGGAGAGGACCCGGATCTCCGACATATTTGTGGGATAAGATGGGGTGAGGAGCTTAAAATCCTTGGGGCCCGATCATTAATATCCCACGATGTCCTCTCCTTACGTGAGCGGAGTTGGGTTCTGCTGAGCTCCTCTTCGGCACCAGCGGCTGGTCCTACAACGAGTGGATCGGGCCTTTCTACGAGAGGAAGCAGGGTATGTTCACCCAGTACACCAGGTACTTCAGGACGGCCGAGGTCAACTCGACTTTCTATAGGTACCCGACGACGGGGATGGTCAGGGGGTGGTATAGGTCCTCGCCGCCGAACTTCGTCTTCGCCCTGAAGCTCCCCCGCCTCATCACCCACAAGAAGCGCCTGAGCCTCGAGGAGGGGGTGGAGGAGGACCTGAACCGCTTCCTGGAGCTGGTCAGGCCCCTGGCTGAGAAGCTGGGCCCCATCCTCATACAGCTCAGGCCGAACTTCACCTTCGAGAGGGACTTCGAGGCTCTGAGGAGCTTCCTCGGGCTTCTGCCGAAGAACTATGAGTTCGCCGTGGAGTTCCGCCATCCCTCCTGGCTGAGGAGGGAGACCTGGGCCGCGCTGGAGGAGGCGGGTGTCGCCTACGCCATCGTGGATGAGCCCCTCCTCCCCCCTGAGGTCCACGTCACCGCCGACTTCTCCTACATCAGGTGGCATGGGAGGGGGAGGCGCCCCTGGTACAACTACGACTACAGGAGGGAGGAGCTCGAGGAGTGGGTCCCAAGGGTAGAGGAGGCGATGAGGGGGACGAGGCGGCTCTATGGATACTTCAACAACCACTTCCATGGGAACGCCGTGAAGAACTGCATAGAGATGCTGGAGCTCCTCGGCCTCGCGACCCCGGAGCAGTTGGAGGCGAAGGAGAGAATCCTCAGCCACAGGAGGGGGCCTCCCATCAGGGAGCCGGGCGTTCAGGCCCTGGAGCAGTTCGTGGAGGCCGAGGAGGAGGGGCTGGGCGTCGGGGACCTCCTCCTCAGGTTCATGGGTCCCCGCCGCCTCACGAGGGCGGAGCGGATCGGGGACGAGGAGGTGGAGATACTCAGGGACTCGGAGGACCGCATCGAGGCCAGGGTGAGGAGGTACACTGTGGAAGTAGATCTCAGGGGGAGGGTGCTGAGGCATAACTGCGCCGACTGGGTGAAGGGCTTAGCCGCGAAGAGGATGTGTAAGCATGTGGGAAAGCTCTTCCTCGTCCTCCCGGAGAGGAGGGCCTCCACCATCCTTAGGGATATCTGGGAGGAGCGGGAGCGGTGGAGGTTCGAGGCCTGAGGGAGGGACACCAATTTTATTTAAAAGAGGCTGATATGGGAGTCTTGGAGTGAAGCTATATGCCACAGTTGGATATAGCCGGGGCTATATTCTGGGCTATAATGCTCTCGATGTTCATCTGGCCCCAGATCAGGCATAGGCTGTTGCAGGAGAGCAGGCTGAGGCTCATCGAGAAGATCCAGAGGGCCACTAACTCGAGGGTCATCACCATGATCCACAGGCAGGAGCGCATCAGCCTCTTCGGGATACCCTTCTACCGTTACATCGACGTGGAGGACTCGGAGCAGGTCCTGAGGGCGATAAGGACGACCCCCCCGGATACGCCCATCACCCTCATCATCCACACCCCAGGAGGCCTCGTCCTCGCCGCGGCCCAGATCGCCCTTGCCCTCAAGGGGCATAGGGCGAAGACCACGGTGATCGTCCCCCACTATGCCATGAGCGGGGGGACCCTCATCGCTCTGGCTGCCGACGAGATCGTCATGGACCCCTATGCCGTCCTCGGTCCCATCGACCCACAGCTCTCCGACTCCTCAGGACGCCCCATCCCCGCGGTCTCGGTGGTCAAGGCGGTGAGGGAGAAGGGGAAGGATAAGGTGAAGGATGAGACCCTCATAGAGCTGGATATCGCGGAGAAGGCGATCAGGCAGTTGGAGGACCTCGTCGTGGAGCTCACGGGGGACAGGCTGGGCGAGGAGGCGGCGCAGAGGCTGGCGAAGGAGCTGGTGCATGGGGAGTGGACCCACGACTACCCCCTGACCCCGAAGAGATTGAAGGCCCTCGGCATACCGCTGAAGACGGGGATACCCCCGGAGGTCTACAAGTTGATGGACCTCTACCCTCAGCCCCAGCAGGCGCAGCCAAGCGTCGAGTACATACCCTCACCCTATATTCCAAGGCCGAGGAGGGCCGTGGAGAAGAGGTGAGTTGGTCGCTCCGGTCTCTACCTGCCCACAGCGCCCTCTGCGTCCCTCATTAGTTCGAAGCTGTCGTAGGTGAAGTAGAAGTAGAGGGCGGTCACGTAGGAGTAGTAGTCGGACTTCGGGAGGACTATGTTGTTCGTGGGGTCGTAGACCCAGTCCCCCACCTCCACCCAGGCGTGCCCCTTTCCCAGGACCTCGCCGACGACGACCCTCGCCCCACGGTCCAAGTTGTTCCAGTAGAGCGTCGAGGCGAGGAGGATGGACTTATCCTCGCAGTCCCCCGCCCCCCTCGCAAGGGTCTCACTCGCCTTGGCGAAGTACTCCCTCTGTCCATACAGATCCACATCCCTCTCGTACTCTATCTCCGTGTAGACGTATTGGAAGGCCTCCTCCCTCGATGTGGTGTTGAGGGCGGCATCCATGAAGTAGCTCCCCTTTTCTTCGTAGAGCGTGTGCAGCAGCCAGTAGTAATAGTCTTCATCGAGGGATTCTCCGGGCTTCTCGACGTACTCCTGTAGCCTCCTCAGCGAGGGCCTGTCCAGGAGGGTGAAGGTCCTCTCGAAGGTCCTCGTCACCTCGATGACTACGTGGGGCGTGGGTGGGCTTCCAAAGGGGGTCTTGGGCCTCTCCCTGAATGGAGTTATCCTCAGGGTCGTGGTGAACCTCACGGTGTAGGTCTCCCCTGGGGTGAGGAGGTCCTCGAAGAGGGTGATGAGGAAGTGCTTCCTCCCGAAGCCCGCCAGGTGGGAGACGGAGGACCAGAGGGTCCTCCCATCCGCGTCGAGCACCGTGATGAGGGTCGTGAAGTTCACCACGCCGGAGCGGGGGGTCATCCTCTCCCCCTCACTCACCTTGACGGAGGGCTTGATGTGTAGGAAGGCCCCCCTCGCCATCCTATGCCTCACGACGAGGCTCTCCTCCTCGATCTCCGGGTTATGGACGTAGAAGGTCGCCTCGATCTCCGTGTACCACTTAGGGCTCGATACAGCGGGGAGGATGACCGATGGAGTGACAGTGATGGAGGTGATTATCAAGGCGGCGATGATGACGCCTGTCACGCCGAAGAGGACAACCCTCTTGAGGTCATACGCCATACACCTTCCACCTCCAACCTCATTGATCCTTAAAAAAGGGGAAGGGTCAGACCGCTCTCCTCCTGCTCGCGACGAAGACGCCGACCACGAGGACCACGACAAGGCAGATCGCCGTCAGGCCGTAGAGGGCCCAGGGCGTCGCCGGGACTTCTACGATGGTCCAGGTGGAGAGGTGGCTCGTCTCCGCGACCAGGTAGCCATCGCTGTCTATATGGCTCTCCACAGTGACCCACCTCGAGCCGTCCCAGTAGGCCCAACTCAGCCTTGAGACATCGATGTCCCTATGTAGCTCCGCCTCAAGGGTGTCTTCGTCTATGTAGAGCCTCAGAGTCCCCTCCACGGTGACCCCGGGCGTGGGGTCGATGTCGAAGTAGACGCCGATCCCATTCTTAGGGGCGCCTATATCGGAGGGTCGAGTTACTGATACTTGGATGGATAGGTTGAGGGACTCACCAGGCTCCAGGCTGAGGGAGAAGCGGTGCATCGTGATCCCTGAGTCCACGGTGAGGTTCAGGTCTACATCTCGGCCGGAGTCGAGGATGAGGGCGAAGTTCCTGAAGGAGAGGACCATCGGCGTATCGGCGGGGACGTTCCAGAGGAAGCGCCTTGGGACGAGGTCCGGGTAGTTAAAGGCCAGAGCGCCGCTTGGCACGCCTGGGATGCTCGGGGCTGAAGACGGGAGCGTCACCCCCAGGCTGGGATCATGGATCAGTCTCCCCTCGAAGTGGGGGTAGCACATGTAGATGTTCACCGTCCTCCCAATCATGTTGAAGGAGCAGTTCACGTCCACCGGCGTCCCGTCCACCGTCGCTTCACTGAGCCACTTGAAGTACCCCATCCCGAAGTTCACGGTACCATCTGTGAGGGACGGCTCCACCGTCCCGTTCTGCTGGTTCACGCTCCACCAAAGGCACAGCAGGTTATCGTCGTCCCTCCAAGGCCAGCCCTCTATCATCACGTCGATCTTCAACTCAGCGCCACCCGTCACGTTGTACACAGTCCCTCCAGCCCCGACCAGCGTCTGGGTCTCGTTGTAGAGCGAGCACTGGAAGATGATCTCCGTGCCCTCCAGCTCTTCGCGACCAGTCATGGTGAAGTTGAACCTCACCCCGATCACGTGTCCGTTCTCGTCCTCTATGTAGACGGGTTCGCTGAGCGTGAGCTCAGCGCTGGGCAGGGCGAACATCCTCTCTATCTTGTCGCCGGCCGTGGCGTTGTAGACTCCATCACCATCCGTGTCGTTGAACTCGAAGAGCTGATGGAAGAAGACTTGGTAAACGATCGGCCTCTCCATATCATTGTACCAGTATTGGAACTTCGGGACCTGGAGGCTGCCCGCGAACCTCACTGTGAAGAGGTCCGTGCTTAGGGTGAAGTTCAAGCCCTTCCTCGATGCCATGATCTTCCCGGCTGGCCCCATCGGCGGATTCATCGGCGGCCCCATGGGTGGCTGTGCGATGGCTGGTATCAGTAGAAAGGCTGCGATTGCGAAGGAGAGCGTCAGTATCCTGAAGACCCTTCTCTCCAACTCGTTCACTCACTCCTTTCTGGATAAAGGATAGGGATTCACTATGACTTAATCCAACGCTTTTGTACACCCTGTACAAATTCTTGTACACTAAGGTCTCCTCCTCCAGAGCCTGAGGGTCTCGTACCAGAGGATGCCGGTGGCGAGGAGGCCGAAGGTCAGGGCGAAGAGGCTGTGGAGGTTGATCTCGCCGAGCTGGAGTAGGCGGTAGAGATAGTAGGCGAGGAGGGTGGTGAACATCGTCGCGTAGAGGACGTGTCTCGGGAGGAGGTAGGCCCCGATCCTTATGAACTCCCTGAGGACCCCGACCCTCACCTCCCTTACCAGGTGGTAGTCGCCCCTCACCTTCCTCACGAGGCCGAGCTCCACGAGCTTGTTCAGGTGATAGGCGGCGAGCGTCGGGCTGGAGAAACCTAGCTTCCTCTGGACCTCCCTCACCCCCACCACGCCATCCTCCGCACTCAATAACACCCAGTATACACGGAGGGTATTCCCCTTCAGCTCACTGACGATCTTCTCCTCGTCTGCGCCCAAGGCCCTCTACACACGCCCATATCAGTCAGATATCTGAGATAAGTAAAACCGTTATGAACCAGAAATCCATCTCCTCAAAAAGAATCTTTCGGTGAAGGGTGCAGAAGGAGGGGAGTATCCCTACGAAAACCAGTCAGAGAGGAAATGATCAAACATAGACTTCAGAGAGCCAACCCGGAGAAACCTTAGAACAAGGTAAGCCACAGCCAACCATATCGAAATCACAAATATCGCCCCCACCCATCTCACTTTACCATCCACAGGCTCGTAGCCGGCCTTCTACCTACACTCCCTCATAACCTCCTCGGGGATCATCCTCAACGCCACAGAGATCCCCAGAGGGAGAACAACCAAGTCATCTAACTGCCCTAAAACGGGTATAAAGTCCGGTATCAAGTCCACTGGACTCAAGGTATGCAGGATGATCACCGCCATGAAGACCTTCGCATACCAAGGAGTCCTGGGATCCCCTAAGGCTAAATAAAGCGCGTAAACATCCCTCTTTAGGCACTTCGCCCTCTCTTTCCAAGATCCCCTACTCATTTCCAAATCCCCTCAAAACTACTTCTTCCCAGCGTTAATACTCTAAATAGGCATACCCAACCTCATAAATTAGAAGATCTTTACCTTTGAAGGATTATAGAAGGCGGGCTTCGTGAGGTATCACTTTAGGGTCCAGTGAAGCCGCATTTTGGGCAGTGGTACTCCCTGCTGAACTTTCTGCACTTCTCGCACCGCCAGATGGTGACCTCCCCACAGTTGGGGCAGGGGAAGCTGACAGCCTTCTCCTCTGGCACGATCCTCCTACCGCAGGAGATGCAGACGGGCATCCTCAGACTCTCCATCTCTCCCTAAGGGATCATCGATCCTATTTAAAGGTTAAATTCCTCCAGAGCTCGGAGAGGGCCATCCGCCCAAGGATTCGGATGAGGGTGCGGAGGACCTGGGTCCTCCTCAACGCCTTGGTGAGGAAGCCCTTCTGGAGGTCCATATCCCCCTCCTCCACGAGTCCCCCGATCACGGACTCCAGGCCCTCGCGTTTGAACGCGGCGAACAATCGGTTCAGCGTCTCGTCGGACAGCCTGTTGAGCAGGCGGCGGGCTGAGGACATGGAGGAGAACTCCCCTCCGAGCTCCCTCCTCCACCAGTCCTCGTATCTGCGCAGGAAGCGTGCGGAGGGGTCGCCCCTCTCCACGGCCTCGGCGGCGGCCTCCCCCGCCTTCATGGCGCATAGTCCCCCGAGTATGACGCCCCCTCCCGTCGTCGCCTTCGTCTGCCCCGCTGCGTCCCCCACGACGAGGAACCCATCCCCGTAGGTCCGGGGTATGGGGCCCCCGGTCAGGACGAAGCCTCTACGCATTGGGGGGAGGTCCTTCAAGCCGAATCTCCTCTCCAAGAAGTCCCTGAGCCTCCCCGTGGGCTCACCGTAGTCGCAGGCGAGGCCGCACCGAGCCATGTCGCCCCCCAGCGGTATGACCCAGGCGAAGAACCCTGGGGCGATCTCCCTCCCCAGCCAGACCTCGACCATGTGGGGCTCGACCTCGACCCCCGAGACCTCACAGTTCACCCCAGGGAGGACCCCATACCTCTTCCTGACGAGGCCGAGGGAGCGGGCAAGGGGCGCAGTCGCCCCCTCGGCATCGATGGTGACCTGGGCCTCGATCCTCCGGCCCTGCCCCTGGGCGCCCACCACAGCGCTCCCCTTGATGAGGAGAGACTCGACCCTGAACCCCTTGAAGATCTCGACCCCTGCCTCCACCGCCTCCCTCGAGAGCATCTTATCGAGCCTCGTCCTATCGACGACATAAGCCCTCGTCCTGCCGCAGGTCACCCTGATCTCCGTCCCGTCGGGGGAGTAGACCTTCCCTCCTCTGATCTCGTGTTGGATGAAAATGCTCGAGGGCCTCACCCCGATCCTCTTTAGGCCCTCGACGCTCAGGAGGCCCGCACAGTGGTTGGGGACCCCCACCTCCCTGTGCTCCTCTAAGACCAGGACGTCGACACCCCTGAGGGCGGCCTCCCTCGCGGCGAGTAGGCCCGCGGGGCCCGCGCCTATGACGAGGACCTCCGTCTTGGACAAGGGTTGGGCCCACCGGTTCTACTCTCTTCTGGGGCTCTCCCTCTTGAAGACCTCTTGGAAGGAGACCTCCCGGATGTTGGGGAAGAACCTCATGATGTCGAGGGCGATGCCCCTCTTGACGAACTGGAGGTTCTCGCTGTAGAGGACCTCCTCGGGGACCTCGATCCTCACCTTCCTCTTCATTATCTTCAACCCGAATCTCTTGGGGTCGATCCCGGCGACCCTGCGCTGGATGAGGGCCCTGATCTTCTCCTCCTCCGTCTCGAACCTCTTCAGGACCTTTACCTCGTAGAGGAGCTTCCTCCCCGCGAGGGGGTGGTTGTAGTCCAGTTGGACCCTCCCCGCTCCTATGGATCGTACTGTCGCGGTCCTCCCCTCGAACTCCACCTGGGCCCCGACGCGGGGGGTTATCCCCCTCGACCTCAGGATGCGGTAGGGGACCATCCTGATCTTCTCCGGGTCCCTCTCGCCGAAGGCATCTTCGGGCTGGACCTCGACCTTCGCCTCCTCGCCTACCTTGAGGCCCACGAGCCCCTCGTCCAGTCCCTTCAGGACCCAACCCTCGCCGACGACGATGACCCTGGGCTCGTAGACCCTCTCCTCGTCGTAGATCCCCGCCTTCCTCGCCGTCTCCTCATCCGTCGTCTCGAAGATCTCCCCTGTCTCCTCGACCCTTCCCGTCAACTCGACGAGGATGAAGTCCCCCTTCTCAACGACCCCCTCCTCCAGGGCCTCAGCCTCTTCTTCAGCCTTGCTCCCAGCATCCTCGCTCATAGCCTTCTCCTCGACGATGACACAGTTTATCCTTCACAGGACAAAGATAAATCTATGCCCCCAAGAGACCTACTACCGAATTCAAAGACCTACGGGGTCTAAATAGAATTCAGGTAGGGCCTCGGACACGCGCAAGTATACGGCCAGATATTCATGTCTTCGTCTCCTCCATCCAGAGTATGAGGGGGAGAGCGATTAGGGAAGGGACCGCCATCAAGGGGAAGGAATATCTAAGGGGGAGGCCGGATGTGGCGAGGAAGGTGAAGCAGGTCGATGGCCCCACGATGAGGCCGAGGTCCATAAGGGCATCGAAGGCCCCGAAGAGCGTGGCCCTACCCTCCTCTGGGAGGAGGTCCGCGGCCATCGTCGACCCCATGAGGTAGACGCTGGAGGCGCCTATCCCATAGAGCGCCATAAGTAATAAGGTCTGGAGGAAGTCCTCCACGAGGAAGAAGGCGGCGAGGTTCACTGAACTGTAGATCAGGCCCATGACCGCAATGGGCTTCCTCCCCACCCTATCCGATAAGGCGCCGACGAAGGCATTCGTGATGGTGAAGGTGATAGTCTCCGCAGTGAGGAGTGCGGCTATCTCCATCGCCGACATCCCCAGGTCGATAGCCAGGGCTGGGATGAGCGAGAAGAGGGCCGCGAAGGCGAAGACCTCCGTGAAGCCGAGGAAGGCGGCCTTCACGAGGGCGGGCTCCTGCTTAAGGACCTTAAGGGACTGGAGGAGGGAGGAGGCCTCTTCCCCGCTTCTCCCCCTCACCTCTGGAACGAGGAACAGGAACAGGGAGACCCCCAGGATCGTCAAGCCGAAGTCAACGTAGAAGGGCGTGTAGAGGGAGAGGGATCCCAACGCCCCGCCTATCATCGGCCCGAGCACGAGGGCCCATCCCTGACAGCTCCTGAATACCCCCATGGCCTTCCCCTTCTCCCTCCCACCGACCTCTGCCACCAGGGCCAGCAGCGCGGGGCCGACGATGGCGTCGGCCGCCGCCCCAAGCCCCCTCAGGATTAGGAGCTGCTTCCATGACCAGGCTAAGACGCAGAGGATTGAGGAGGTCGCTGCGAGGAGGGACCCCAACGCGATCATCCTGCGCCTGCCATATCTGTCTGCGAGGGCTCCCGCGAAGATCTGAAGTAGGCCCAAGATGATGAAGGGTATCCCTGAGATGGCTGCGATATCCAGGTCTCCGGCCCCGAGTCTATCTGCTATGGTCGGGAGGATCGGCTTTATCAATTGGGCACTCAGGAAGGTCACGAAGGTCGCTATGCCGAGCAGGTAGATGTCCGACCCCTCCCTCATTTAGAGGCCATCCAGATAGATTTTATCCTAAAGGTTCTCTAATAAGACCTTGAATGCCTCGACCAATAAGGATTTTCCATGATATGTTTCTGAAGCCTGTTTACCTTTTAGCCAGCATCCAGGGTAACCCCAGGAGGGTCATTATTACGGCTACACCGACGAGGGAGGGGTGTATGGCGCTGAGCAGGGGGAGGTAGAGCAAACATGTGGTCATAGCCGTCGCGGTCCTTAACCCGACCTTGATCCATCTCTCCCGGCCTATCTTACCCCTTCGACTCCATCTCTGGCTCAGGATCTCCGCGATCCGATCCAACGCATTAGCCAATCTCCTTAGGCCCCTGATGAGGAAGAGGGAGAAGGCTGAGAGGATTAGGAGGCTGCAGATGATGGGGAGCCCGATGGGGTCGATCCTCTTCGCCATGGGTAGGAAGACCAAGACGCCGAAGAGCCAGATGAGGGCTGCCGTGGAGAGGTCGACTGCGACCTCGGGTAGGGCTTCTCCCAGTTCTACGACCCCTCGGCGCCCTCCCCCTACCTCCTCAGCCATAGTTCTTCAACCCCTCTATATCTGCTCAAATATCCTTTGAAGGTGCTTCACTGAGACGTATACCACCGCGATGGAGGTCAGCACCGCGATGATTAAACCTGAGATGACGAGGATCGCCCTTTCAAGATGATTCTCCCAGGGCAACCAGTGAAGGAGATCCTCGAATACCTCGGGGTACCACACCCCGAAAAAGAGGAAAAAAAGCAGATCTGTGACGAGAATCGCCAATAGGGCTAAGATCTTCGACGAAGACCTCAAGATTCCTCCCTCTGCTTCACGTCTTTGGGATCAGAGTTTCTCGGCCCACTGGCTGGTATATCTCCGGATCTCGGCTGAGACCGCCTGTACGACCCTCCAGATCTGGTAGAACGACCAGACGACTATGGCCAGCAGCACCACGCCTGAGAGCCCTGGGTGTATGCGGGTGAGGTAGCCGACGAAGAGGAGGTATACCAGCGAGACGACGATGATGTTGAAGATCCCCCGGAGCGCTGTCCTGTAGTGCTCAACCTCCTCGGGGGAGATCTCATAGGGGGCGCCTATCTGGCAGGCGGCATACCCGGCGACTCCGTCGATGATCCTGCGGACATCGACCAAGACCCTGAGTACGATCACCGCCAGTGCCACGACGATGATGAAGTTCAGTATCTGGGGCAGCGGGTAGTTGAGGAAGTAGATGCCCTCGGCGATGGGGACGAAGATGAGCCTCCCGAAGAGCCATATCAGGATGGCAGCTGATACGTCCAAGACGATCGTCGGGAGGGTCTCCGCGATATTCTCCTTGGACTCTCTACGCACCCTCTCATAGTATTCCCTATTACCCCTCATCTCCTCCACCATCGAAAACCCCCCATTTTTGCCCCTCTAAGAAGAGACTTAAAAATATTTCTCTTTCAACAACTTCCTCCATTACACATAAATTAACAAGTAATCTATTGATCTAAAATGTTCTATGGAACCAACTAATCTTATATTTAAAACTGTTTGGTAAACCAAGGCACTTACCGATAAGACCTGGATCCTGTGATGGGCCCGCAGGGATTCGAACCCTGGACCCACAGGTTATGAGCCTGTTGCTCTGACCAAGCTGAGCTACGGGCCCCATTAATGAAGTACCTCGGCACCTTTTAAAAAATCCTTCGAATGCTTGGGCATACTCTTTTATGGGGGGTTGGTGAGAACTGTAGTTAGGTTCCCATGTCTGGCGGTCTCCTATATCCTCTGCTCTATCCTCTCCTCCTTGGCGTCGCTGGAGGGCTCTTCATAGGCTTCTCCATCCGGAAGTTGAGTTCCCTGATCGCCCTCATCTTCGGGATCCTCGTCTTCGCGGTGAACATCCTCGGCCTCATCCGCATCCTCGACCTCGAGATAGGCATCCCCTCCCTCCAGAACCTGATAGACCTCCTCTTCGGCTTCCTCCCCGTCTCCCAGCCAGAACTCCACCAACAACTCAGAGGACTCCTTCCGTTCCTGAGCCAGATACCCTTCATAGGAGGCTTCGCCCTCGGCCTCACCCTCGGCTTCAAGTTCGCATAGAAGCCAAGTATTTGTAGTCCGGACAAAATCTTCCCATGGCTGGGATATCCTCGGGGGCGCCCCCAGATGATGAGATCTTCATCGACTCAATCTTTTAACTTTATTGTGCTTTAACCCCGCCTGAGGATTCTCCTGGTACGTCATATGTGAGTGTGGTCGAAGGGGTCGATTTAGGGGCTGGTGCGTAGATCTGGGTTTAGATGATGCCTTCTTCCTTTAGTTTCGCTACCTCTTCTCTGCTGTAGCCCAGGAGTTTTGTGAGTATATCCTCGTTGAGATGTGTGTTATTGTAGGAAGGCATATAACTTGTGGAGGGGTGACAATATTGTGTATTTGGGGTGTAGGAGATAGAAAGTAAGTCCATTAAGAAGCTTGCGCAGAGAGTTTTTAGGGTCTAAGAGTAAAGTAGCGCGAAAAAAGGGAGAACAAGCTCATCTTTACTTTAAGGTGGTTAGAATGGTTCAAAGGAGTAAGTACCACTATATGTTACAGTCTCACTTCCCAGATTTTTTAAATAGAAACTGTACCAGCATTCATAATACGGAGGGGTAACTCTGCCCCACCCCGGACTTTTCTCATGATAATTAATTGTAAGATCCCCGAGGGACCCCTTAGCTCCTAAATACATTCCCACGTTTATAGGATCCCACCATATGTGGATACCTACATATG
>PIYN01000044.1 GCA_003601775.1 Candidatus Bathyarchaeota archaeon | reverse complement strand
CGCTTATTTTCCTCAGACATCCCTTCGACCCCCCTCCCCCCTACCTACCTTTCTCCAGCCAGTCTCTGCACCAGAAGAGGTAGACCTTCGTTTTAGAGAGGATATTGATGATCTTGAGACATCGAGCCAGTCCCTTGAGATCATGGCTCAAGGACTGAGGGTTGATGAGCTCAACAAGCATGTGAACATGGATCTCGTGCTCTTCGTGGCTCAGGTGAAGCGTAGCGTCTACGGTAAGGCAGGGTTCGAGGTCTTCCTGGGAGAAGACGAATTCCCAGAGAGGTTGATCCTTGAGCCAATCCCAGGGATCTCTCCTTGAAGATAACCTTGGTGAGGGGTAGGGGTATCGAGCCCATGGTTTATCGGCTTCAGCCTGAGAGACCCGCCCTCTGAAGACTGTTCTGATGAGCTCCGCGTCTTTGCCTAGGAGACTTTTGTCGATGCCCATGGTGGGCCTGAAGGCCTCGGCGACCCTATAGATGGATGCGTCTGATGAGTCCTTCCCCAAGCTCCTCGTGTCCTTCAGCATCTTTCATGAAGAACCTCCAAGATCTGGAAGAAGGATGATTGGCATTGCTACATAATAGGGCAACCCATTCCACTGGAGATCTTTTAATCCCTAGACAAGTCCTTTAACTCAGTGTTTCTATTTCTTCCATGGTCATTTCTCTGAGTAAGTATATTTTAACTCCATATTCTTCTGCTTTAGGTGAGAACTTTTCGTAGAACCTCTTATCGTTCGTGATCAATATAGCGGAGTTAACTATTGCGCAAGTTGCTATGCTTGTATCGAAACCTGAGAGTTTTAACCTGATCCCAATATTTATAGACCGCTCTGTGAAGAAGGGGTCTTCATAGACGATCCAAGCGACGCTTCTAACATTCTCTACCGTCCTCCTAGCCTTCTCTTCATCACCAGTTAAGCCGGCTATTACGGAGCCCCAGCTCAATTAGTACGCTGGAGGGGATGAATAACGTATGTTCCTGAGCTAGAACATCTTCATACAACCTGCTCGCCTTTCGATGAAGCTCTAACCATTCCCTTTCTCTAATTCTAGCGACGAATTCAGGAGTAATGAAGGCATAGACTAGAACGTTTGTGTCGAAGACAAGTCGCATACTAATACTCCTTGAATCTGAGCTTGGCTATGTAAGAATCTGGGTCTTCATAGACCTCTAGAGCCTCGGAGACCTCTCTAACCAGTCTCCTATAGGCTTGAATCCTCTTGTCTATCTCCTCCTCTGTAAGCCTTGGCTTTGAGATCCTCCTCTTAACCATCTCCAGCTCAGCCTCTAAAGCTCTAATCCTCTCAAGGAGATACCTCTCTTCCATGACCTTTGGGATTTAATATATTGAGGCGGACTTATATCTTTTCCCTCCCAATTCTACATGGTAATAAACAAGTAGTTTGAGAGGGAAAGGGAAGTCGTTTTCAGTCTCCAATAGGCTTCTCCTGTCGGCTGCTTTAAAGAGGTTAGATGAGGGGTGTAATCGGGATAAGCGTTCAAGGAATAGTTATGTTGTCATTGTTTTAGAAGAATGTTTAAAAAAACCAGAGGAAGAAGAGTATAAACTTTGAGGCCTTGTGAATGGAGGACGGTATGAAGGAGGTCCTCAGGAAGTCCCTTGAGACGCTGGGCTATAGAGTGGAGCACCGTCATAACTATTATAATTTTTGAGCAGAAAATGGGAAATTTCACTGTTCAATGTGTGCAGAAACCCGGCATTTCTTTATTGAGAGGTGATTCATAGACGAGGAGATCCCGAGATTCTTGTTAATTTAATGGGGCTCTACAATCTGAAGAAAAAAGAGAGGGAGTTTGCGGGGGAAGATTAGTCTAATGCAAGCCTAGCCATCTTCAGACCTTTGAGTGAGAGGCCCACAGCGGCGAGCGGGTTTGAATCCCACCCCCACACTCCCTTGGATCTATCACTCTCTCATGGCGCTTGTCCCATGTTAGAATTGACGATTAGAGAGAACCTCGATTGGGGTCCAAGTCAACTGTTTGGGAAATACTTCGTTTAACTAATGCCTCTGAAAGCCGCTCCGTCCCCTGGATCTCAGGTCTTCTCCAAGAGGCCCTGAACTTCGTCCAAGAAGGTACTCGGTCTCTCCATTCTCACGATCTCGCATCCGGTCTTCTCCATCCTTGAGAGGACGGGGGCTGTGTAGGGTGTGAAGAGGTCGCTGTAGGCGAGGGGGGAGACGCAGGCGATGACATGGATCCCCTCCTCGATCATCTCCTCCACGATCTCGTAGTTCTCCGACTTCTCAGGTTGAGCCTCCCCAGGCTCCTCGAGGGCGAAGTCGCTGAAGAAGAAGCAGAACTTCTCACACCGGTCTCCCACCTCCTTGAGCTGTTCAAGCCCCCACCTCAGGCTGCTGTTGGGGACAGTCCCACCCCAGAACTGGGAGTTCCTCGTCCTCCCGAAGCGATCCTCCACCTCGCTCGTGGTGGAGGTGACGAGGGAGAGGAGGATGTCGATTAGCTCTTCCTCGTCCCTGTACTCGGAGACCTCCTTCAGGACATGGCTGTTGCTCTCGAAGAGGACGAGACCATATCTCTCACGCCTCAAGCCCCACATCAGGGGGACGAGGGAGAGGATGGAGTAGTGGATGGAGTTCAGGCCGTCGAGCTCATAGAACATGGTGTTGCTGATGTCCTGGATGTAGACGACGGCCCTCCTCTTCTTCCTCTTTTTCCGCATCAGAAAGTCCTCGTATCTGATCTCCTCCACCTTCCTCCCCTCATCCAAGATGTTCTCCAACGACCTCTCCTCATCGATGAGATCTGGGTCCTCACCCCACTCAAAGGGCCTCAGGGGCGGGTTGCGGAGGCTCTCCTCCTTGCTCTCGAACTCCCGTCCAAGCTTCAAGAGCATCCTCTTCAATATCTCCGAGAGAACCCTCCTGGAACTCTCGTCCCTCCTCCTTCTCATGAGGCGTATATGGGCCTTCAGGAGCTCGTCCTCTCCTGGGCCGACGCCGAGGTCTGGCTTGTTCTTGAACTCCTTGAAGATATCGACATTCACGTCGTACCTCCTCTCCAGTTCGACCTCAGCGTCCTCTCCTCTCTCCTCGGGGATGAAGCTCGCGGGCTCATCGCTCTTGGGGGAGAGCAGGTCCATGGGGATCTGATCACAGGAGGCAGCGGGCTCCTCCTCGTCGGAGTCGAGGAGTATCTCGCAGGCGATCCTCTCAGCCAGGCGCTGGTTCTCGATCCTCGAGGTCACGACGGAGATCTCCACGAGGTCTTGGAAGGAGAGGTGACCCTTCCTCATATAGGTCGAGAGGAGCAACTTATACATGGACAGGGACTGCCTGGGGCTCGGCTTCTCCCCGCACTCCCCGCTCCTCCTCATCCTGGCGACGAACTCAGGGATGAAATAGGTGACGTAGGAGAAGGGGTACCGGAGGGAGTCAAGCTCCATTAACCTCACCCAACCTCCTATCCAAGATCTCCTTGATTATATCATCGATGCTTCTTCCCCTCTCCCTGATCCTCATCTCCTTACGCAGGACCGCGGGGGCGAAGAACCTGATCGCCTCATCCGCGTCCTCAAATTTATCGAGGTACGTATTCACCAGACGAGCCAAGAAGATCCCAGCCCTCGGGGAGGCCGGGATCTCAAGGGCGGGGGTCTCTCGTGTATCGTGAATAATCTCATAGATCTTGTTCAAGGCTTTATCCGAGAGCCCGAACTCTGGGACGTTCGCCCTTATGATCTCGAGCTCCGTCTCCTTACTCGGGTAGCCCAGTCTTATCCAGCAGCCTATCCTGTCCATGAGGACCTGTGAGAGCCGGTAGGTCCCAGCCGTCTCTATAGGGTTCTGCGTCGCGACAAAGGCGAAGTTCTCATGGGCTTTGATCATCCCGATGGGGTAGAGGTGGTAATGTCTCTCCTCTAAGGGGGCGATCAGGCTGTTCTGGCAGAACTCCGTCGCCCGATTCAACTCTTGGGCTACGAAGAGCCCCCCCTCCACCATCGCCCGTATCAGGGGACCGGGCTCGAAGCTCTCTATCGTCCTCCCGATCCTCACGACGAGGGCCGGATCAAAGGAGCCTATCAGGCGGGAGGGCGTCACGTTCTCGTCGAAGAAGACCTCATAGAAGGGCCTCCCAGTATCCTCCGCGACCTTCCTCGCGAGCAGGGATTTGCCGACACCCGGGGGTCCCACCAAGCAGGGGGTGATCCCCACCTCCAAGCTATCCCTCAGCAACTCGTAGGCCCTCTCATACTGCCCCTTTAGAACTACGGGATGCTCTATGCGGATGCTCTCCACGATGCTCTCCTTGAGGCGCTCTCGGAAACTCCGTTCCTTCTCCCCTATCATCAGCGTATCCATCTAATTCCCCCCTCCAATTAAATAAATCTTTTACAGATAGGAGGAATTCTCGGCTCATTAAATTTCAAAACTCACTAATTCATTTGATTGATGCACATTAATCATTAACCTTTTATAAGAGGTCGATTTTATCTCTATGATTACAACGAGGGAAAGGATATGATAGAGGTAAGGATCCATGGCAGGGGTGGTCAAGGGGCTGTAACCGCTTCCAGAATACTGGCTGAGGCTGTCTACCACGACGGGAAGTACTCGCAGGCGATCCCTATGTACGGGACGGAGAGACGTGGAGCGCCGGTGACAGCCTTCGTGCGCATCGACGACGTTCGAGTTCGTGAAAGGGACCTGGTCCATGAGCCCGATATCGTCGTATGTTTAGACGCCCTACTCAGTAAGCGTCAGGGAATTGTCGAGGGCTTGAAGAAGGGGGGGCTCGCCCTCCTTAACTATCCTCACCCGCCTGAGGAGGTACCCCTTGGTGGAGAGTTCAATATCGCGACGGTGGACGCGACGAGCATCGCCCTAGAGACCCTCAGGAGGCCGATCACGAACACGGCGATCCTTGGAGCTTTCGCGAGGGTGACCGGTCTGGTGAAGCTGGAGTCCATAGAGAAGGCGATCCTCCACAGGTTCCCCGGAAGGCTCGGCGAGATGAACATCGCTGCGGTGCGTCGGTCCTACGAGGAGGTCCACATGCCTAAACCCGCAAAGATAAAGAAGCCCACTGAGGCGGCGGCACCTTTGGCCTCCTCGGGGTACGGTGTCTTAAGGAGTGTCGCTGACTGGAGGGTCTTCAGGCCCGTCTGGGACCTCGACAAGTGCATCGGCTGCCGTTTCTGCTGGATATACTGCCCGGAGACGGCGATAAGCTGGGACGTGGAGAAGAACAAGCCTCAAGTCGATTACCGGAAGTGCAAGGGCTGTGGCATCTGCGTCAATGAGTGCCCCGTCAAGGCCATAGAGTTCAAGAGAGAAGTCGTGTAGGAGGGATGGTGAATGGTATTTGAAGTAATGGTTGGAAACAAGGCTGCTGCCTGGGCCGTCAAGCTCTGCAGGGTCCAAGTGGCTTGTGCCTTCCCTGTTACTCCTCAGACGACCATCACCGAGTACATATCCGAGTTCGTCGCAAACGGCGAACTCGACTGTGAGTTCGTCAACGCTGAGGGGGAGCTATCCACCCAAGTCATCGTCCAAGCTGCCTCAAGGGTGGGGGCACGGGCCTTCGTCTGCACATCAGGCCCTGGTCAGCTCTATATGCATCACCCCATGCACGGGACAGCCAGTAGCAGGTTACCCGTCGTCATGGCTACGGTGCACAGAGGAAACAAGAGCATGCAGCCAGATAACACCGACCTTTGGTCCCAGATGTGGACGGGGTGGATTATCTGGGAGGTTGAGCATAATCAAGAGGTCTTAGACAGCATCATCATGGCCTACAGGGTGGCTGAGGACAAGAGGGTGAGACTTCCCATCGCCGTTGGCTACGACGGCTACGTCCTCTCATACACCGCGGAGCCGGTGGAGATACCGGACCAGGAGGAGGTGGACGAGTTCCTCCCCCCCTACGAGCCCATACCCAACATCCTACCAGACAAGTTCGACATCATGCGAGCGGGGAGGATGTTCGCCAGGGGGAGAGACCCCCAGGAGCCTTGGAGGATCCACCACGAGGCTTCACTCAAATCGAAGGAGGTCATAAAGGAGGTCAACGAGGAGTTCGGAAAGAGGTTCGGTCGTAAGTACGGGAACGGCCTCGTGGAGGAGTACCGCTGCGAGGACGCTGAGGCCGTGATAGTCGCCCTGAACACCATCGCCAGCACCGCGAGGGCCGCGATAGACAGGCTCAGGGAGGAGGGGAAGCCCGTCGGCCTCGTGAAGCTCAAGTGCTTCCTACCCTTCCCGGACGAGGAGTTCCAGAGGATAGGGAAGAACGTCCAAGCCATCGGTGTCATCGACAGAGATGTCTGCATAGGCCTGGGCGGTATGGTCTTCACAGCCATCAGGAATTCGCTGTACGACCTCGAGGAGCGCCCCAAGACCTTAGAGTTCCACGCCGGGCTCGCTGGGAAAGAGGTAAGGGTCAGGGATATCATGAGGATAGGCGAGAAGACCCTAAGGGCAGCCAGAGGCGAGAAGGTAGAGCCGCTTGTCGAGTGGGTGTGAGATGAGTGAGAAGAT
>PIYN01000004.1:60150-74931 GCA_003601775.1 Candidatus Bathyarchaeota archaeon | reverse complement strand
GCCCAGTGTCATCAAGAAACAAACATTCGTGTCAAAATTGAGAGACGAAGGATATAATGTATACATAGAAGAGTTTCCGTCCTATAACGAATTCGAAAAAGAATTATTTGCACGCATTGATCCTGGACTCTACTTAAGAAGAAGTTTTGATGAAAGATTCAGAAGGGTGAAGGAATCTTGGGACTTCACTATTAAGAGATGGATAAGGGTTCTCCATGCAATACCAACGCATGACCTAATACTTTTCTATACTAACTTCCCAGATGGAGCTCATCACGTCCTCTTTAAAGAAGAAGAACTAATATTCGTGAAGGACTTCTATCTAAAACTAGAAAATCTACCTTTTCTTAAAGATCTAAAAAATATAGTAAAATTAATTGTATCTGATCATGGATTTATCCACAATGAACACACCCATTCCAACTATGGCTTTTGGAGCTCGAATATCAATCTACCATACGAACCAAAGACAGTTTTTGATTTCCATGATCTAATAATTAAGTTAGTAAGAACACCAAAGATTAAACAACCATTTCAAGATTCTTAGATAGAATGTATTTTATCCTCTAAAAGTATTATATAAATAACTTGCAAAGACAAAGATTACGAGAAATTAGGTAGACAATTTTAGATCGAGGGAAGTGCGGCCCCTCCCTCTGACATTTGAGTCGATCATAAAGGCTTTTTACCTTGCAATAAGAAGAGTATTTAAAGTAAATGAGGATAGCCATCATCTCCCGCTCTTGGTTCACAGAGATTAGGGGAGGAGCGGAGCGCTATATCTACGAGGTCACGAAGAGGCTAATTAAGAGAGGACATGAGGTCACAACGATCTCCCGCCACAACTCGGATCTCCCTAACAGACATATTGCGATCCGCTCCCCCGGGGTCCCCATCCTGACCTCAGCGCTGACCTCCCTCCTCTCGGGGATCCTGGCAGACCTCGGTGGCTTCGACGCCGTCATCGTAAACGGCTACTGGGCGGAACTCTCGCCCCTCCTCCTGACGAAGCCCTGGGTCGTGATCATACACGACATCGGCCTCTTCCGCTCTCAATGGGCTCAGGAGCATAGAGTGAAGCATTTCTTAAGAAGGGTCATCCTGAGGGATGTCGTGAGGAAAGCCTATAGGATCATTGTCCCATCCAAGTTGACCTTCGAAGATATGAGGAGGTACCTGAGAGTGGATGAAGCGAAGCTCGAGTTCATCGTGGAGGGTATAGACTTAGAGAAGTTTCGACCCCTCCCGAGGAAGGAGGACGGAGTCTTCAGGATCTTCCAGTTTGGACGCTTCGCCCCGAATAAGGGGCAGGATGTACTCATAAGGGCCTTTAGGAGGGTCCATAAACGTCATCCTAACACGAGGCTATACCTCATCGGCCACCTATCAAGGGACGCCCTCCCCTACTACCGCCATCTCCTCAGCCTCTCCAAGGGGGAAGAGGACATCATCTTCAGGATAGACGTCTCAGACGAGGAGCTAGTAAGGTACTACAATCAAGCAGACCTCTGTGTCTTCCCCTCCCTCGGTGAGGAAGGGTGGGGACTCACGGTAGCTGAGGCCTTCGCCTGCCGTGTCCCCGTTATCTGCTCCCCTATTTTCTTTCAGACGGGCGTGGCCGATGAGAGGAGGGCCCTCCTCTCCCCAACGGACCCAGAGGGACTAGCGGATAAGATCCTCTGGGCTATTGAGCATCGGGATACCTTAGATGATTTAGTATCAGAGGGATATGAGTTCGCCAAGGGGCTCTCATGGGATAAGACTGTTGATAAAATAATGCACGTTGTCAAAGATGTATTGTAGAAAATTATAGAGAGTAAAGAGATGAGGAGTTTATGAGAGTACGGTATAAAGGAGGATCTTTAGGTGTCGATCGGGGCTTCCCTAGCGGTCTTCTGTGATGCTATCACAATTATGTGGGAAGAGAGGTGGCTTGGGAGGAATCTGAAGATGAATTGGTATATCTTGCCCATTATCCTCCTCGATGGCTCTTCGACGTACTTCACAGATCTCGCCTCGAAGCCGTACCTATCCAACAGGCGTCTCATGGATATCTCGTTCTGAAAGTTTGTATAGGTGAAGTCGAGCCTTCCAAGTGTGTATTTTAAGAAGTTCTTTAGGCTGTGTGCGTTGGTGACTGAGAGTATTAGTAGGCCGTTTGGTCTGAGATGTCTTTTTATATTGTCGAAGAAGGTGTCGAAGTCCGTGAGATAGGTCAGTACTTGGCCCACGTTAATGACATCGAAGGTCTCTCCGAGGTCCATCCTCTTGTTTATATCCGCTATTACGACCTCGTACCCCTCCTCCTTGAGCCTCGCTACCTCCTCCCTCTGAATATCAACGCCGACGACTCTCCTGGCCACCTTGCAGATCCTCCCATGGACCCAGAAATCCCCGGTCCTTTGATATCCCAGACCTACACAGCCCACATCCAGAACATCCTTACCCCTCACAAACTCCTCTATGACCTCGAACCGATGTTTGATCTTCAGCATCTCCTCCTCTCACCTCGATAAAATCTAAAGATCCTTTTCACTAATAGGCAGAGCCCAATGAGGAGGACGGAGGGTATGTAGATGATCCTGACTGGCACCTTGGGAGCCATCATCTCTACGATGGATAAGGCAGGGAGGGGATGGAAGAATCCCCCGGGGCTGAGGACAAGCCTCACCAAAGGATGCCCTCCACCCTTCTTTGCTTGTACTTCCCTCCCTTTAACTAAGAGAAGGATATTGGACCTCGAGAGGGATAGGGCCATGGTGATGACCGCTGCCCCACTTGTCAATAGAAGTAAGGGGGGAGTATGGTATGCCCTGTAGCATCCCGTGCCCGCCCCCATCACGACGAGGGAATTTGATATCGGGTGCAGGAAGTTGTCAAGGAAAGCCCCAAACCTCGTCCTCATGCCCTTGATCCGCGCAAGTTCCCCGTCGCTACAATCCAAGATCAAATAGACCTGGAGTAGAAGCCATCCAAAGATCCAGTTCAAGGGCTCCGGCCTCGAGAGAAGGATCACGCTGAGCAGCACGAAGAGGAAGCTGAGTAACGTGACTTGATTCGGCGTTATTGAGGTCTTCGCGAAGAGATAGGTGATATAAGGGCTTATCCTACTCAAGAAGAATATCCTGTAGGGATAGTTTCTCTTGAGCGCGGTCCTCCTTGCCTCTTCCTTTATCCTCTCAAGGCTCATTCTAACCAAAAATGCTCCCCTAATGTTATAAAATCTCTGACAAGTGACTGAAGGGAGCCGCTCTATCGTGAGATCACTAAGAGGGTGTGTCTCAAAAACGCCTCAATATGTACTCTGCGAGCTCCCTAGCCCCGTCCCTCAACCTTGGTCTCTCTCTCACCTTTGCTTCCTCTATAGCAGAGATAATCGCCATTGGGAATATCTCTGAGAGTAGAGGGGCGTTGAGTTTTTTGGCGAAGAGCTTGGCGTCCTCTAGAGTCCCGGCACGGGACCAATGAGGGTATCTGACTATGACGACGGGCTTCCCATAAGTCGCGGCCTCGAGGGGTGTGGCTCCTGGGGGGGCGACGACGACCTCCGCCCCCGCGATCACCTCGTAGAACTTCTCCGTTGTTGCGAAGACCCTCCAGTCTGGGTGGCGCCTCCTATACCTCTCGGGATCGACCCTGCCCGTCTGGAGGACTACGTTCTGTAGGTGGGTCTCGGAGGCCGCGTCGAGGAGCTCCCTGTAGCCGTAGGTCCCCCCAGCGATGAGGATGTACCCCCCATCCCAGGGCTCCACCCTCCTCCTCGGGAGGAAGGGGCCGAAGACCCTCCCCTTGAGGATCTTCCTCTGCTCCTCCCAGTGGAGTACTGTGAGGGTGGAGATGGGCTGGAGGATCTTGGCCGTCTTGGAGGGCTTCACGAACTTATCGGCGCTCTCTATGTTGATAAGGGGAATACTCCTCAGCCAGGAGATGATGGCCGGCGGGATGCAGAAGTTGCTCCCCGTGCTGACCACGACGTTGTACTCATCTGATATACGCTTGAAGGCCTCTGGGAAGGCCTTAATAAGCCTCGGCACAAATCGATAATAGGGCGTCCTAGGACCCCTCGGTTTAGTAAGAAAATCTACCTCGCCAAACTCGCTCAATCTTTCCCGGCTAAGCATATCTCCCCTGGGAACCAAGAAATGCAAAGAGGCCTTCCCGTAAAGATTCTGGGCTAAGACATAACCGTACCCGGTATGCCCCCCACCACCAGCCAAGATCAGAACCCTCTTCGACAACCCACACCCTTTCCATAAGAAGGCTATGAGAGAGACCCTCTAAAATATTATGATAGACATCCCTAAGCATATCAAAATAACTCAAAACCTATATGAATCTCTACAAAATCTGTGCGACCAAAAATGGAGAAAAACAATTACACATTCAAAAGGATGAAGAAAAAAGGCTTATCAACCCATTGAAGAGATAGAGGGGGAGGGGGATCCATCTATTGGTTAAGGTTTCCGTCAAAAGATACGTCTCGAGGCGTGTGGAGATCATCAGGGAGGAGGTCAAGGTGGGTGTTGAGAAACTAAGGAGGAAGACGCTACGGAGACTCCATGAGATCTTCCAGGCCGCAGCGAAGGTGGCCGGGGACGATGTCAAGCATCAAAGGGTAAAGGGGAAGATGATCCGTATAGGCGTAGGGCAGAGGTAAAATGGCTTCAGATCGCCGGGTATGCAGTGGAGATGATGGACAGCATAAAGGAGAACTTTGACGAGATGAGGATCAATGCCCAGCTCAAAGAGCTGGAAAGACTACCCGAAGGGCTAGACCAAGGGAGTGAAAGGCCGTTCAGGGGGGAGCTATGCCGTGAGGGCCCACAGAACCCGCCTGATATCGACCGTCCCTAATTCTCAGATGACCCTGTAGAGGCATAGTGGGAAGAAGATGGCGCAGATGAGGGCCTCGAGGGAGACGAGGACGAGGGTCACCTCCCATTCGTGGAGGGGTCTCAGCCTCATCACGAGGTGGGTGAGGGAGTAGATCTTCTCCCCCGGAGGCCTCAGTGTCCCGTCCTCCTGTAGGATGCCGTAGCTCTCAGCCTTGAACCTGGACCTCAGCTTTAGGAAGGCCTCGAGGATCCAGGGGGTGAAGCAGAGGATGGCGTACTTCTCGATGTTCCCAACGACGGCGACGCAGACGCAGGCCGCCCCTATGGTGTAGTTGAGGTCTCCGGGGAAGACCTTCGCCGGGTACCAGTTGTACCTGAGGAAGGCGAGGAGGGCGGAGGCGAAGGTGAGGGCCATGACGGCCGAGGCTGTCCGGCCGTTGAGGAGGGCGTAGAGGCCGAGGGAGAGGTGTAGGACGAAGCCCATCCCCGCCTCGAGGCCGTTGAAGCCGGCGAGGAAGTTGGTTGCGTTGGAGACGGTGAGGATGGCGCCGGGGACGAGGAGGAGGGGATAGAGCCTGCCGAGGTCGACCCGGCCGATGAGGGGGAAGGCCATGGAGGAGACGCCGGCGTTCACGGCGGCGAGGGGGACGGCGGCCGGGAGGGGTATGAAGAAGTAGAGCCATTGGGGTATCCCCCTCCTCTTCATCCTCTCGAATAAACCCCCTCCCTCCCGCTCCCTCATGAGGCTCGTGAGGGTGTCGAAGATGCCGATGAGGGAGATGATGAGGATCGTGGAGATGCTGGCGAGGAGGAAGTCGAGGGAGGGGAGGCCGCCGAGGAGGAAGACCTCTACGCCTATGTAGTAGAAGACCCCAGTGAGGAAGCCGCAGAGGACGCCGGGCCCCCCCATATCCGCCACCTTAGGATGCCCCCTCTTCATGACGTCCACCCCCATGATCCCCACGGCCCTCATGAACCTGATGAAGAGGGGGGTGGTGAGATAGGCGGAGAGGAAGGAGAGCAGAGAGGCGGAGATGATGGGGTAGTACTCCTCGATCAAGCCCTCACACGTCCCTTATAGTTCATCAAAGGCTATTTATGGCTTCTCCCTCCTAAGAGCTTATCTTCCCTCCCCCTCTATTCTCTGTGATGGAGGCCCTCATCGTTGACGCCCTTGGTGCTGGGAGGGGAGGAAGAATCGCGACGGTTGATGCCATCGGCGCGGGACCGAGGGCGGTCGCCGGCGTCCTCGAGCATCATGACATGGAGCCGAGGCTGGCCACCGCGGCCCAAGTCCTCTCAGATGAAACCCTCCTTCGTGGGATCGATCTCCTACTCATAAGCGCCATGACGGTGGACCTTCCCTCGGCGAGGAGGATCGTCAGGTTGTGGAGGAGGTGTGGGGAGAGGGGCCCCGTCGTGGTTGGCGGGCCCTTAGCCTCGAGGCCCTATGACGCCGTCGTGAGAGTGGGGGCCTCACTCGCGGTGGTGGGCGAGGGGGAGAGGACCTTGGAGGGGTTGATGGAGCTCGGCCTGGGGGAGGGAGTACTCCCCAGCTGCGAGGAACTCAGGGGGGTTCGGGGCGTCGCCTTCTCAGAGGATGGGCGGCTCGTCGTGAACCCCCTCCGCCCCGTCATGCCGCGGGTAGAGTACGACTCCTTCACGCCGTCGACGAAGGTGATCGTGGACTACCCCCTCTACTTCGCCGCGAGGGTCTACGTCGAGGTCCTGCGGGGGTGCAGCAACTACCATAGGACGAGGATCCCCCTCCCCGACGGGAGAAGGTGCCTTGGCTGCGAGAGGTGTGTTAAGGGGGGGTTGAGGGAGAGGTATGACTGCCCCGCCTCGATCCCGCCCGGCTGCGGCTACTGCTCCGTCCCCAGCCTCTTCGGCCCCCCAAGGAGCCGGTCCGTCAGGAGGATCGTCGAGGAGATCTCGGAGCTCCTGGACAGGGGCGTGAGGCGGATCGTCCTCAGCGCCCCCGACCTCCTCGACTATGGAAGGGACCTCCTGGTGGAGCCGGATCCCCTCACGGACCCAAGGAGGCCTCCCCCGAACTACGAGGCCCTCGAGGAACTCCTCTCAAAGGTGACGGGGATCCCGGAGGTCGCCGATGGGGAGGCCGCCGTCATGGTTGAGAACGTGAAGGCGAACCTGGTGACGGAGAGGGCCGCCCAGATCCTGGGAACCTATCTCCCTGGCTCTCCTGTCAACATAGGCTGCGAGACCGGCTCAGCAGCCCACAGCGCCCTCCTGGGACGCCCCTCCTCGCCGGGAGAGGTCCTCAGGGCGGTTGAGCTCCTGAGGAGGTGGGGGCTGAGGCCCTACGTTTACTTTATCCACGGCCTTCCCGGTCAGTCGTCGGAGACGGTGAGGGAGACCGTGAGGGTGATGGAAGAATGTGTGAGGAGGGGGGCTGAGAGGATCATCCTATACAGGTTCCAGCCCCTGCCCATGTCGGCCTTCGGGGAGATGCCCAGACCCCCGCCCGCCAAGAGGGACAAGCTGAGCTGGGAGATGTGGAAGGCGGCGCGGAGGACGAACCTGAGGTTGAAGAAGGAGCTCCTGGGGAGGAGGCTCAGGGTCGTATTGGCCTCATCCTACGACCGGGATAGGCGGTTCACCGTCGCCTACCCGCTCCGACACGGGCCGGTGGTCCTCGTACAGGGGGGACAAGAGCTCGTGGGGAGGACGGCTGAGGTGATCGTTAGGAGGGTGGTCTCAGACCGCCTCGTCGAGGGAGAACTCCTCAGGGTGCAGGGGTCAGAGATACCTGGATAGGAACTCGTGCTCCGCCCTCTGGCGAATGCATTCCTTCCTCAGAGCCCTCTTCAACTCCTCCACCCCCTCCCTATCGAGGAGGAGGATCTCCATCAGCGACGAGAGGACCAACACGAGACTCTGGAGTCCCCTGAGCAACGCTCTCAGATCGAGGTCTTCAAAGATCCCTCTGGGCATAAAATTAGGAAGGCTCGTCCAAGTATCCTCCTCTCTGGCTTCCTCATACCTCCAAGACAGGGATACAACCCCCCTTCTGGGAACTTGTTCCTCGTCTAAATCAATAGAAAAGGATATATTTCTGGTTTTGGGAGGGGTCTATGTATCCTGAATTTATAAGAGCAGGCTAACGCAGGGATGGAGATGGAGGAGGAGAAGACCAGGACCGGGCCGCTCTACGAGTGCGTGAGGTGCGGGAAGAAGGTCTACCTCTCGGAGCTGGAGAGGTATATCTCCTTCAGGTGCCCCGAGTGCGGCTACAGGATCTTCAAGAAGGTCAGGCCCTCCATCGTGAAGAGGGTGAAGGCGAGGTAGCTCGGAGTGGGGAGGATGTCCGGGACCCTGAATAGGACGGAGGAGGAGAGGCGCGCCGCCCTCCTGATAAAGTACAGGAAGCTCCGCGTCAGGAGGGTCGAGAGGGAGGGGGATAAGACCGTCATCCACCTCTCGAAGGGGGGGAGGAAGATCCTCATGATGTGCATCTCGAACCAGGAGACTGTGGGCGTCGCCTACGTCCGAGAGCTCCTCTCCCTCGGGGAGGGGGAGGGCGCTGAGGAGCTGATCCTCATCGGGGGCGGCCGATACACCTACTCCGCAAAGAAGACGGCCGAGGAGGTGGGTGTGGAGGTGATCCCGCCATCCCTCCCAGCCTTCGACGTCTTCAAGCACCGCCTTGTTCCAAAGCACGAGATCCTCTCAGAGGAGGAGAGGAAGGCCGTCCTGGAGAAGTACCACGCGGAGCCCTACCAGTTCCCTTGGATCAAATCGGATGACCCAATAGCCATCATACTGGGGGCGAGACCCGGCGATATCCTCAAGATCACCCGGAAGAGCCCGACGGCCGGGACCTACATCTCCTACCGCTACGTCGTGAAGTAGTCTCTATGCCTTAGGACAAGCCGATCTGGGCCTCGGGAAACTATTCCGAGGTGGTGCCCTTCATCGACATCCGGCCGACGAAGGGAGGCCTACTTCTTCTCTCCCTTCCTCTTCAGGTAGTCCTCTATCGCCCTGTGGAGGGCGTCGGCAGCGAGGTTTGAGCAGTGCATCTTGATCGGAGGAAGGCCTCCCAGCTCCTCAGCCACGGCGTCTCTCGTGATCTTCATCGCCTCCTCCAGGGTCTTCCCCTTCGCCATCTCCGTGATCATGCTGCTCGTCGCTATGGCTGCTCCGCAGCCGAAGGTCTTGAACTTGATGTCGGCGATCCTCCCCTCCCTGACCTTGATGTAGATCGTCATCATATCCCCGCAGATGGGGTTCCCCACGGTCCCGACGCCGTCGGCGTCGGGGATCTCACCCACGTTCCTCGGGTGGAGGAAGTGGTCCATCACCTTCTCGCTGTACGTCTCCCTTCACCTCAGTAGCTCCTTCGGGGTGAGCGGCGACATCGCCCTCAGCCTCCTCACCACCCTCGGCATCACCCTCACCACGTAGTCTATCCCCCTCTCGTCGGTGTCCCGCCCCAGGGTGAAGAGGACGGAGCCATGGGCCTCCTCGTGCTTCAGGCCGATGGCGAGGAGGACGTGGGAGGGCTCAAGGGTCTTGGAGGTGCAGGCGGAGCCCGAGGAGGCCTGGACGCCGAGGGAGTCGAGGCTGAGGAGGAGGGCCTCCCCCTCGACGTAGCTGAACCTCAGGTTGGCGTTGTTCGGCAGCCTCTGGGTGGGGTGGCCGTTCAGGTAGGACTCGGGGACCCTCTCCAGGATCCCGGAGATGAGGCGGTCCCTGAGGCGGGTGAGGCGCTCCGCCTCCGCCTCCATCTCCTCCCTCGCCAGCTCTGCGGCCTTCCCCATCCCCACGATCCCCGGGACGTTCTCTGAGCCAGACCTCAGCCCCCTCTCCTGCCCCCCTCCGTGGATGATGGGGGAGATCTTCACTCCCTTACGGATGTAGAGGGCCCCGACGCCCTTTGGGCCGTAGAGGTCGTTGGAGGAGAGGGTGAGGAGGTCTATCTTCTCCCTCACGACATCTATGGGGACCTTCCCCGCCGCCGCCGTGGCGTCGACGTGGAGGGGGACGCCCCTCTCCCTCGCGATCTCCCCTATCTCGGCTATGGGCTCTATCGTCCCTATCTCCCCGTTCGCGTACATCACCGAGACGAGGATCGTCCTCTCGTCCACCGCCTCCTCCAGCCTCCCCACGTCTACGACACCGTACTGGTCCACGGGGACGTAGACGACCTCGAAGCCCTGTCGCGTGAGGTACTTGCAGACGTTGAGGATGGAGATATGCTCTATGACCGTCGTCACTATCCTGTTCCCTCTCTCCCTGTTCCTGATGGCGACGCCCTTCAGGGCGAGGTTATTGGATTCTGTGGCCCCCGAGGTGAAGACGATCTCCTCCGGCTCCTCGGCGCCGATGAGGGAGGCGACCGACTCCCTCGCCTCGGCGATGGCCTCCCTCGCCTTGTGGGAGAGGGAGTGGACTGAGGAGGGGTTCCCGAAGTGCTCGGTGAAGTAGGGCATCATCGCCTCGAGGACCCTGGGGTCCGTCGGGGCGGCGGCGCCGTAGTCGAGGTAGACCTTCAACTTCCTTCCCTCCTTACTCCTCATGGGTGGGATAAAAACTTGTCCGCTAACCCCTCTTCCTTATGAGGAAGGTGAGCCTATCCCCCTCCCTCCTCACCTCGAGGAGCTCGTGGCCGAGCCTCCTCGCCAGTCGGGGTATATCCTCCTCTGCCGAGGGGTCGTCGGCGACGACCTCGAGGACCTCCCCGGGCCTCATCCTGTCCAGCTCTATCCTCGTCCTGAAGACGGGCTCGGGGCAGTAGAGCCCTATGCAGTCGAGCCTCCTATCGGGCTCCAGGACCCTTCGTCCAGTCATCCCTACTCCCACTCTACCGTCGCCGGGGGCTTATGGGTCACGTCGCAGGGCAGTATCTCGGAGTAGCCCCCCTGCTCCCTCACCCTCCTCGCTATGATGCGGCAGTACTGCCCGCCGAAGTCGATGACGAGGATCGTGTCGTACCTCCCCTTCACGTCCCCTCCCCATCCCTTAAGGGATCACAGAGATAAAAATATCCCACCCCTAAGGACCTCTCCGCCTCGCCCACCACAGGGCGGCGAGGGTGAGGAGGGCGAGGGGGGGCAGGAGGAGGTTTGGGAGGAGTGGGACCCGGGCCATCGGGTCCCAGGGGTCCGGCCATCCGTCGTTGTCGTCGTCCGGGTCCTCGGGGTCAGGGGCTCCGTCTCCGTCTGAGTCCCTCAGGACCGTGACCTTCAAGGTGTCTACCCCGATGTTCCCGGCGGCGTCCCTCACCCTGAGGACGACGATGTATTCCCCGCTCTCATCGTAGGCGTGGCGGACGATGGGCCCGGAGGCGTTCTCCCCGTCGCCGAAGTCCCAGAGGTAGGAGGAGACCTCGAGGTTATCCGTCGAGGCGGAGGCGTTGAAGAGGACCTCAACACCCTCCACGGCGACCCTATCCCCTCCACCCTCAGCCCTCGGGGACTCCTCATCCCACTCGACCCTGAAGAGGAGGGGGGAGAGATTGGAGGTCGTGGTGTTCCTCCAGACCATCACCCTCGGCGACGGGGTCTCATCCGGCGGGGGGATGTCCCCCGAGGTGTGGGGGTAGACAAGGTGAGTGGAGTTATCCCCGCCCACCACGACCACATCAACCCCCCCTCTCAGGAGGGAGCCGGTGAGGTTGAAGAGGCAAGGGACCATGAACACGCCGCACCCCACCCAATCAGCGGCGGAGCCCAGTATCAGACCATCAACCCCCATCTCCACCCAGCCCCCCTCGGATCGGAGGGTGAGTTCGAGGTCCGAGGCCCTGAGCCAGAGCCTCTCTAAGAACGACCTCTCCCATGGCTCCAGCCCCCCCAGGAGGTGCTCCGCTGCGTCGACCTTCAAGTCGTTCAGCTCCTCCTCGAAGAGGGGTCTCAGGGAACCTTCGGCTACGACCTCCAGTGAGCCTCGATCGTAGTTGAGGGTGAGGTCAAGGGCCTCGGCTGAGTCCAGGAGGGCGTTGATGAGGGGCGCCAGGGCCCCGCCCAGCCTCGGAGAGATGACGGAGGGGAGTTCCCCGAGCAGGTCTGCGTTGATCCTCATGGAGGCCGTGAGGTAGGTCCTGTTGAGGGAGGAGACGTAGGTGGCGTCGAGGTGGGCGGACTCCATGTAGGCGTATGTGAGGTCGAGGAGCCCGTAGATGGCCTCATTCCCGAGAAGTCGCCCAAGGGCCCTCAGGAAGTCCCCCGAGGCCTCCACTTGGAACTCGACGTAGGCCCGGTCGACCACGTCCTCCAAGGTGTAGTTGACGCTGACAGCCTCCATCGCCCCCTCGGTCAGGTCGTAGAGGGAGGCCTCGTCCCTGCCCGGGAGGGAGTTGAAGGTGTAGTGGAGGGCCGCCCTCAGGGAGGCCTCGTTGACCTCGTAGGCCTCACCGTTATACGTGAAGATGCCGTAGAGCACCACCACCTCCCCGTGGAGGGAGAGGGCCGAGCGGTCTCCCTGGAACTCCACCTGGAGTTCCCAGTCGGGGAGGCCCATGGGCGCCGTGATGGACCCGGTCACGGAGCCTCCCTGGAGGTCTATGGAGAGGATCAGGTCGCCGAGGGGGAGGAGGGAGGTGAGGTTCCCCCAATCGAGGTTGAGGCCGCCTGGGTCAAGGCACCCCTCAGAGGAGAGGAGGAGCCCTCCACCGGAGAGCATCCCCTTGACAACCAGGCTCGTCGCGTTCCAGGGGTAGCCCCTCCACGTCGAGACATCTCCCTTGAACCCCATGGAGAGGTTGAGGCCCCCCCTCAGCTGGACCGAGAACTCCCCCGTCCAAGACGTGTTCTCCGATATGGTGCAGAGGGCGCTGATGGAGGCCGAGCCGTCGGGGAGGAGGACGTAGGTCACATGTTGAGGACCCTCCCCCGATGAGGGAGCGGCGTAGGCTGTGAACCCTGAGAAGGGTGCGAGCAGGATCACCGCCAGAAGCAACGCTACCGCCTTGGCCCTCATCTACCTCATAATAGAGGGAGAAGGGACTTAAACCTACGGTCCGCGAAGAGTTTGGAGAAGTCATAAACAGGGGTTCTCAGGATGAGGACCCTATCCTCCCAGGGTTATGGTGGCCTCCCTGTAGGTGAGTGGAAATCCCCCGTACCTCGGCAGGCCGGTAGAGAGTATCCCCTGGACGAGGTAGTCCCCCGCCGGCGCGTCCATGAGGCTCAGCTCCAGGGTGACCTCGACCGACCCCCCGGCAGGAATGGTCACAACAGTCTCCTCAGACCTCGGCATGAAGGAGGTGGCCAGGTGCTTCGCCGAGGCAGTGAGGATCGCGGTGACCTCCTCCCCGCCGTAGTTCGCGACGTTCAGCGTCACGAGGAGCCCGTCACCCTCCTGGGAGACGGTCATCCCCGTGATGTCTATGGGGTAGTCGGGGTGGTAGACCCAGAGGGTCTCCAGCTCCATGGAGAGGCTCGGCATCGGCGTCCCGTCCGGCCTCTCATAGCTCACGGACGCATGGAGGATGTAGGGACCCGGGGTCCCGGTGGTCAGCAGCACCGTGAGGACGACCTCCTCCCCGGCCTCTATGGAGCCGTCGTAGCTCGTCTCCCCGGAGAGGACCGTCAGGCCCTCGGGGATGAGGAACTCCACCTCGACGCCGTGGGCCGTGGTGTTCCCGGAGTTGACGACGTGGAGCCTGAACTGGGCCGCCTCCCTCGTCAGCGCCTCCTCCGGCCCCTCGAGGCTGAGCACCAGCCTCGGCTCCAGGTAGGCCGTGCTGAGGATAAGGGAGGCGGAGGCGTTCTCATACCCCTCCCGGTAGGCCGTCGCGTTAATAGTGTACTCGCCGAAGGGCGAGCCGCTTGGTATGAGGAAGGAGAAGGAGGCGTAGCCCCCCTCATCCGTGGGCACCGCCCCCACATAGTGGAGGCCATCGGGGCCGGAGACCTCGAAGAGGATGGTCGCGTTCCCTATGCCGGCTCCCCTGTAGGTGTAGCGGGCAGTGATGTTGGGGGTCATGCCCCAGGTGTACACCTCCCCGTCAGCCCATATCTCGAGGGTGGCCGGGGGGAAGGCGACGAGGAAGCTCGTCGAGGCGTAGCCGGGGGAGAGGCCGGACTTCGAAGCTGAGACGTTGACGACCCACTCCCCCGCGGGCCCCCCCGCGGGGATGACCCTCGTCACCTCGTACCTCCCCTCCTCGTCGGTGCTCACCCCGGCGACCGTCCAGACGCCCCCTCCTGGGTAGTGGATCTCCACCGCGACGTCGGCGCCCTCCACGAGGTCCCCGGAGGGGTACTCAACGACCCCTGAGATCCTGACGGTCTCCCCGGCGAGGACAGTCTCAGGCTCGGCGGTCACGTTCACCGAGAGGCCCTCAGGGGGGTCGGGGGTCTGGGTGACCTGGAGGAGCAGGGGTGGGGAGCCCAGCGGCGCCCCCATCCCCGACTCCTCCCCGGCCACGTCGAAGTTGAGGCCCTGGTAGGCGAGGAGTCTCCCTCCCCTCATGACCCAGTCGGTGAGGACGAGGATCTGCGCCTCCCACCTGCCTTCAGGGGCGTCGGGTGGTATGGTCCACTGGACGACCATGCTTCGCACCTCCCCTGGCGGTATGTCGAGGGCCGTCCCGACGGCGCCCATCCCCTCTGGTACGGAGAGGTTGGGGTCTGTGAGGGAGAGGACGAGGAGGATGTCTGAGGCCTCCACCCCGCCCTCGTTCCCGACGGTGGCGTTGAAGAGGAGGACCGTGCCCGGCTGGAAGGGCGGGGACCCCCCTGAGAGGTCCGTGATGGAGAAGTCGAGGACCCTGAGGACGGGGGCGTGGACCGGCTCGACGGTGAGGAGGATCGGCGCCAGGTGGAGCCTCCCCTCGGGACCCCTGCCGATCACTGTTATCGTGTAGTTCCCGCAGGGGGTGTCCCAGCTCGTCTCCACGGTCAGGGTCGAGTTGAAGGGCGGGACCCCAGAGGTGGGGTGTATCTCGATGTCCAGGGAGGGCTCCTGGGGCTGG
>PIYN01000004.1:0-60144 GCA_003601775.1 Candidatus Bathyarchaeota archaeon | reverse complement strand
GTAGGAGAGGGAGACGGGGAGGTCATAGTCTGGGTCGGGCGTGACCGTGACCTTGAACTCTGCCCCCACCCCCTTCTCGACCCAGGCTATGGCCGGCGTCACTTGGAGGGAGAAGTCCTGGAGGGCGAGGGTCTCCTCGCTCACGACGATCATCCTCCTCGTTATCGAGGTCGAGGAGCACCCAGCGAGGTCGTAGGCGATGACCCGCCAGTACCATTCTCCCTCCTCCATCGGGGCGTCGGGCTCGAAGTAGGCGTCATAGACCTCGAACTCCTCCGCATCAGAGAAGTCGCCGCTCCTCGAGAACTGGATGACGTAGCGGCTGATCGGCTCATACTCTCCCATTACGTCCCTCGTGACGGGGTGCCAGAGGAAGATGGGGTACTCCGTCACCACCGCGTCCTCCTCTGGTGAGATGAGGATGGGGGAGGTCGGGGACTCGTAGTCCCACCCGAAGACGCCGAGGATGTTCAGTGGGGAGCCGAAGTCTCTGGGGAGGCGTCCGTAAACGGCGTTCATCAGGGGGTCCACCACCGGGTCTTCAGAGACCCACCAGATCCCCCTCTCGGGGTTGAAGAAGTAGATGCGGAGCCCGTTCTCGAACTCCTCGGAGGGGTGGGGGAGGAGGGAGTCGGAGTAGAGGACCTTAGCTTCGTTCACGACGAGGGGGACGGTGGGGGAGCGTGCTGTGATATAGGGGCTGGGGATCGCCGTTATGTTTATGAACCTACCTATCGGAGCTCCCGGGCCGCTCCCTAAGGGATTGGTGGGGGTGCAGGTCAGGAAGATGATGGTGGAGGGAGAGTCCTGGTCCTCGTAGGGGGAGTAGGAGAGGTTCCCGTAGAGGCAGTTCAGGTCATAGATCGTGCCCGCCTTCAAGTCCTCCATCTCGATGCGATTCTCGATGTTGGGTCGCCCCTCGACGTCGGTGGTCACGCTGTTGTTGGCGAGGTCGTACCCCACTATTGTGATGAGCTGGCTCTCGCTCATCCCAACCTTCGGGATCTCCGACTCGTACTCGAAGACATAGGCGTTCGGCTCCTCACCCGCCACCATGAGGCCGCCCAACTGACCAGTTCCACCCACGCCGCTGTAGCGGACAGCGATCCTCGGCGGCTCCCTCAGCTCCTCCGTGAAGGCCGCTCTCACCTCGGTGACCACCACCCAATCCTCCATCTCCTCGGAGAAGGACAGCCGGTTCCTCACCTCCACCTCGACCCTCGGCGGCGTCACATCCCCGTGGAAGAGGCCCTCCCCGGAGCCGATGTTGCCGTAGGGGTCTACGCCCTCCACTGAGACCCTGTAGGGGCCGGTGAGCGTGACCCTGTATCGGTAGATGTAGGTGGAGCCTGAGGAATCGAAGAGGCCGGGCTCCTCCGTCGACCCATCCGGGTTCGAGACCGTCACGTCAGGGGGCCCACTGAGGGGCTCGGAGGCGGTGACGTAGATGAGGACGTCGCCGGCTGGGCTGGGGTCTGGGTGGGCCTCGACGTCGAAGGAGGGCGGGGTGACGTCGAAGGGGGAGCCACTCGCGGGGTCTGAGAGGGGCCCCATGTTCCCGGAGGCGTCGACGGCCCTCACCCGGTATACGTAGGTCACGCCCACCTCGACGTTCGTGTCGGCGAAGCGGGTGCCCCCGGTCCTCCCTATGAAGGTCCCATTCCTGTAGATGTAGTAGTAGCTCACAGCGACGTTGTCCGCCGCCTCATCCCACTCCAGGTCGAGCTCGTAGCCCAGGCCCGGGTTCACGACCCGGAGGTTCTCAACCCTCGAGGGGGGCACAACATCGAGGACCTTGGTGTAGGTTGAGATGTAGCTCCTCTTCCTCGGGGAGCCGTGGGAGATGGCGACGACGCTTACGCGGTGAGTGACGCCCGCGGGGGTGTCCCCGGGGGCGAGGAGGGTGAGGTAGACGGTGGTGGAGTACCCGGACTCCAGGACGACGGAGTACCTGTTCAGCGTCACGGTCCAGTCCACGGGGGTCCCGAAGATGACGAGGTCGAAGACGTCCTTCCTCGTCCCGAGGTTCTTCACGGTGATCTCGTAGGAGACGCTGTGCCCCGGAATGACCTCTCCCCTGTTCGCGTCGCAGGTGAGGCGGGGGAGGTACTTCTTGGAGATCGTGACCACGTAGAGCCTCCTGTCACCCGTGGAGAGGGCGATCTCCGCCCTTCCCTCCCCATCGACATCCCCGATGCCCAGGCCGTAGACCCCGTCGCCGAGCCTCACCGTCCTCCACTCGAAGCTGTCGGGCCAGATGCTGAAGAGGGAGATGTAGCCCTCCCTGTCGCAGACCGCCACCTCCTCCACCCCGTCGCCGTCGAGATCCTCCAAGACCATGTGAAGGGCCTCGCTGGGGTCGAGCTCCACGTTGATCCTCCACTTGAGGGTCAGCGGGTTATAGGACTCCTCTTCCCTGAAGTCCACGTCGTAGACGCAGAGGAGACCGCGTGAGTTGAGGACCCCTTCCATCACGGAGTACTCCTCCCTGAGGCAGGCGAGGTCCTCGACGCCATCGCCGTCGACGTCCCCGGAGACGAGTCTCACATCCTCGTAGCCCCAGGCCACGGGGCGGCGGTAGGTGGTGAACCCCCACCTGAGGGTGCTCTCCTTGAGCTCCAAGCGAAGGGGCTCGTATACGCCAGGTTGGAGTAGGAATAGTAGGCGGGTGGAGTCCTCGAGCTCTGACTTCTCCTCCTCGTACTCCTTTATCGGGGCGAAGGTGTACACGACGACGTAGCCCCTCATCCCCGTCTGCTCACTCCACTCCTGGACCCAGGCGGTGGAGTTCCACCTGAAGGCGAAGTGGTAGAAGCTGCTGTAGTTGGGCCCCTCCTCCCTGGCTGAGACGAGGATCCTTCCGTCTATATAGGCGACATCGTCGATGGGCCACCCCTTCAGGAGGATGTCGCAGCCATAGCCCTCGACGGTCGTCTCCTCTATGACCGTTGTGTACCACTTGTAGATGTATAAGCCGTTGTCCGAGGGGACGAGGACCTCCCTCAGGCCGTCTCCGTCGACGTCCACTATCTTGGGGTCCCCGACGGCGTAATCCATGAAGAAGAGGGGCACCTCAGGCTGGTGTGTCTGTGCGTCTATGAAGTAGAAGTATGAGGTCCCTCCGGCCTCCGCGATGACGAGGATCTCTGGCGAGGGGTCGTCGTCCGTGTTCCCCACAGCTATGTGGTAGGTGTGATAGGAGCCTATGGAGGAGAAGAGGTCCTCCGTCTCCCACTCCACGCCGAGGGTCGATCCGTCGAGGACGGCGAGCCTCCCATCGAGGATCAAGATGATCTCCTCTACCCCGTCTCCGTCGACGTCCCCCAGGGCCAGGGTCGTCGCGTTCGGCAGCTCCTCATATCCCTCCACCACCATATCCGAGTCCGTGACCACGACGAGGAGGGGGAGGGAGGCGTAGGCGGAGGGGTCGCTCCTCGAGACCGCCACGAGGAGTATCCTGAAGGCCCTCATGGGAGTGTCCACGTGGACCTGGGCCGTGAGCCTGAGGGTGGCGGTCTCATCGACGGCGAGGTTGGCGGAGTACTGGTTGAGGGTCACCGTCCAGTAGCTGGGGATGTCGTAGAGGAAGAAGTCGTAGCTATCCGAGTCCTCCCCCGTGTTCCTGACGGTGATGGTGAAGAGGACCGTCTCGCCCGCCCCCGTGAAGGCTATGCGTCGATCGCAGCTCAGCTCGACGCCGTAGTTGACCGTGACGACGGTCTCCAGGACGACGGAGTCGGAGACGTAGGGCTGGCCCTCGGAGACGGCGGTGAGGAGGGTCGTAAGCACATCCCCGTTCCCAGCGGAGGCCGCCGTGACGTTGACCTCTATCACGGCCTCCTCGTTGATGCCGAGGGTGACCTCCGTCGCGTTCAGGGAGACGATCCACTCCGGCGGCGGCCTGGAGGAGGTGATGGAGATGGTGTCCTCGGAGTTCCCGTAGTTCGTGACGGAGACGTAGTAGATCGTCGTCTCGCCGGGGTGGACGGTGTGGGAGGTATCCTCTATGCTGAGGTCGACGTCCGCGACCTGGTTCACGAAGGTGGAGAGGACGAGGCTGATGTTGCATAGGCTGGAGTGCTCGCTGACGGCGGAGAGAGTGATGTCATGGGTGGTGAGGCCGGGGGCGTCGAAGGGCGGGGTGACGTCGACACTGATATCCGCCGTGCTCCCGGGCTCGAGGTGGACCGTCGTGTTGGAGAGGGTGACCGTCCAGCCGGAGGGCATGCTGGCGATGCTCAGATCTATGTCATTCTCCTCCCCCCCGAGGTTCGTCACGCGGAAGAGGTACCTCGTCGTATGCCCCGGGTTCACGTTGTGGGTCTCCCCGTTGAGGGGCGTGACCTCGAGGCCATACTTGTAGGCATCCCCCAGGGGATAATCATGTTCAGGGTCGTCGAGGACGTAGTAGTCCAGGACGAGGTAGAAGAGGTCCCACTCGCCACCGGAGGCGTATGGGGAGATCCCCCTGTGGTCCGCTACATAGTAGAGGTAGGGGACATACCAGTAGCGGTACGCATCTCCAAGTTCCTGGGGGACCGCAGAGACGGCGCACCCGACGACGTTGGAGGTCGTGATGGATACCGAGTGGGTCGTCTCCCAACCGAGGGTGATCCCCGCGTCGAGGCTGAAATAGTAACCCTCACTCTCAACTTCAAAGTGTGCGCCAAGGGAAACCTCCCATGTCTCTGTGATGGAATTCTCCTCCGATATGGACCAACCGAACTCCATCCCCTCCTCCACACCCCATCTCACCTCCATGGGGTCGTTTCCTCCGTCATAAAGCACGTATGCATTCGATGGGAGGTCGGGCCTCTGCCTCGGGTAGGTGTAGACCCTCCCGTTGACGATGGGACCAGCAGGCCCTTGGGGCCTCTGGTAGCCGTACTGCTCGTTGAACCAGGGCCACTCCTCCCTCGCCTCGGAGAGGGGCTTGCCCTGGAGCTCCACCTTCCTGGGGATATTGACAGAGATGATGGAGTCCTCACTATCCTCATACCTCCCACCCCCCATCCAGGTGGATCTTGGACCGATGATCTGGTAGAGGTAGACGTCGTAGTAGGTGTTGGAGGCGACCACGATGCTCTCACCGGACGTGGAGAAGGACTGGGTGACGCTCGTCGCCCTCGCCGTGGTATGGGAGGTCGTGACGGCATAGGAAAAGGAGGTCTCGATCCCGACCTTGCCCTCGACACCAACGCCGAAGATCTCGGTCTTGAATTTCGCCCCGAAGCCTATGGTCAGGTAGGCCCCGACGGAGCAGGAGTGGGTCACGCCCGTCGCCCTCTCCCTTGAGGAGGTAAAGTAGGCCGAGCCCTCATTCACCCCCCTCTCGTAGGGCGGCTCGTTGATGATCGCTATGACGTTGCTCTGTGTAACCTTGGCCATCTTCCCCGTGTACTGAGCGTAGACGGAGTCCTCCCCGTCGAGGTCCCCGATCGCTACTGCCCTCCAGCCCTTATCCGTCCTCCCATAGTCCGAGATGTCGTACAGTTTATGGTCCCAACTAAATTGGCCTGAACTCGTCTTCTTCGTATCAATAAAATCTATTTCGCCCCTTCTAACGACCACGACCTCTGAGAGCCCGTCTGCGTCTACATCGCCGACCGTGAAGCAGTCCCCCATCTTCTCGAGCAAGAGCAGAATGGCCCATCCGTTGAAGAACTTATCCCCTCCCTGGGGGTCATAGAAGTAGACGAAGGGGTCCGAGTCCTCATCCTTCCCTAAGAGGACCACCTCATCGCTCTTATCCCCATCGAGGTCCCCGCAGGCGACGGCGCCCCTCCAGCTCTTCACCCCATAAGATGGACCGATGGAACCATATTGTATATAGGAGGGGAGGGTGAAGGTCTTCACGACCTCCGCTTGATGCTCTCCTGTATACCTGAGGAAGGTCAGGCTCTTATCCTCCTTGTTGAAGAGGAGGATCTCGTCCCTGCCATCGCCCTCGATATCACAGGCGGCCACATCATCGTAGTTAGGGGTGAGAGACGGATCGACGTCGGACAGTATTAGGATGTCAAACCCAATCCTGGTACCATTCCAACCCCGTAGATCGAGGAAAACCCGATCGGAGGTCTGTCCAGAGAGCTTCCTCTGTAGGACGAAGATATCATTCCCGAGATCGCCATCGAAGTCCCCCACGGCGAGGCGTTTCAAATGGCCCTTGAGGCCATGCCAGTACCAGGTTCTACGGGGTTCGTCTGAGGGGAAGTCGAACCAGTCCCGGTTCTCCCTGGGCTCGAAGATCGCGACGAGCTGTTTACCGCTCTCCCCATGCAGCGTCCTCCCCTCCCTCAGTCCGATGATCTCATCCACGCCGTCCCCGTCCATATCAGCCACTTCGATATCTATCCAGTCGTCGCTGTCCTCCGTCGAGTTGGGGGCCGTCCACTCCCAGCCATCATAGGGGTGGGAGTTCCACTCATCGAAGATGACGAACTGATTCTCATAGTCACGGACGAGGACGACCTCCCCCTCGGAGAAGATCTTGATGAGATCCCCCAGCGGCGATTCAGCCTCCATCGGACCCTCAACGCTGACGCCTGACCCGGGGGCCAGCCCCTCATCACCCCCCACATCCAGGTCTCCCCCTCCCTCGCCCAGTGGCACGCTGGAGGAGAGACCCCCCTCAGGGGAGTCAGAGATACCCTCCCCCACCGGCCCCTGATCCTCAGGGCCATGCGACCCCTCAGTGGAGGAACTCGATAGGGCTGGGACTCCCACGAAGGAGGAGGTCAGGATCAGGAGAACGAGGAGAGAAGCAAGAAGAGCACAAGGACTCTTCATAACCTCTCACTGCATGATCCTTCTCTATAATATATATTTAAGACTTAGCGGAATATCCTTCCGTAACAATCATCTCCCTAATCCTAAGGGTTCAGGGAGGAAAAAAGGGGATATCAGTTCCTAAACTACGTCGCGCCACGCCTCAAAAGGAGTACGGCGATCAGGAGGACCAGGATGACGACCGCGCCCACGGCTCCGAGGATGAGCATCATCGGCAGGGGCTTCTTCAGCGTCACGCCCTCAGGGTCCTGGTAGAGCGTCGTCGCCCCATCCCCATCGGTCGCGACGGCGTAGACGGCGTAGTCCCCCGGCGCCCAGCCCTCCGTGGAGGTCGAGAAGGCGTAGGCCCCTCCCTCAGGCTGGGCCGTGACGTTGTGCCACCCGTCGGGTCCCTGGAAGCAGACCTCTACGCTCACCCCTCCCTCGACGTCGCTGGCCGAGACGGACCCTGAGAGGGTCCCCCCGACCTTCACAGTCCTCGCCTCGATGGTGATCGCCGTGACGGTCGGCGGGTTGTTCATCACCTCGAAGCTCACCGGCGTCGACTCCGTGACCTCCCCGTAGAGGTCCGTCACCCTGACGACGGCGGTGTAGGTCCCGGTGTCCTCCCCCTCGAAGTCGCTGGTCCAGACGAAGTAGGTCCCGTTCCAGGTCATCGCATAGGTATCGTTCACCCACTCCCCGGAGGGCTTCATGAGGTTGAGGTAGACCTCCACCACGTCGGGCGTCTCCCAGTCGAGGTCGTTCACCACGGCTGCGGAGACGGTGACGCTCTGGGTCACACGGTAGATGCTCGCGGGATAGGCGGCGACCTCGGTTATCGTGGCCGGCCTGTTCAGGGCGAACCACTTCAGGACCCTCGCGGAGCCCCCATCACTGTCCCTAACCGTGATGACGACGGTATAGTTCCCGCTCCCCATCCCCGCAGCCATCTCGACGAGGTCGTCGAAGGTGAAGTAGCCATAGAAGGTCGCCTTCTTCTCCCTGGAGAGCCTGAAGTCAGGGCCGGTGACGGTGACATTGACGGTGAGCTGCTCGGGCTTGAGGAAGTCCTCGAAGTCGGAGACCTGCCCTGAGACGCTGAGGGCGTCTCCCTCCCTGAAGAGCTGCGGCGTCTTGCCGCCGCTCAGCGTGGAGGAGAGGATGACGGGCGGGACGTCGAGGATCGTCAGGGTCATATTGGCGCTCTTCCCATACTCGTCCGGGAAGCCGGCCATATCGAGGTCTGAGACGACGACGACGGCGAAGTACTCACCCACCCCCAAGTCTAATCCAAGAGTCTGGGCCCCCGTGAAGACGTACCATGTGATGCCTGAGCCGGTGATGTTATGGGTGAAGGCGAGGGGTATTGTGAGGGTCGGAGGTTCGATGAAGGGCTCCGAGCCTGGGGCCCAGGCGACGAAGGAGACGTTCAGCTCCGAGGGGGAGTTATCGGCGTCGACGACCATGGCCGTGACGTTATAGGGCTGCATCCTATAGGTGGCGTTCTCGGCGTAGAAGGCCGGGACCTTCGGCTCGTAGTTCGTCACGAGGACGGTGTAAGTCTCGTTGGAGAGGACCCCGCCGCCTGAGACCGCCGCGAAGTACTCACCCACCGTCGCGTTCACGGGGACGACGACCCTCTTCTCCCAGAGCCCCGTCTCGTTGTTGTACTCCATCAGGTAGACAGGGTCTATCGTGATATTCCAGCTCGGCATCAGGTTCGCCGTCACGGTGATGTTCTGCGCCACGGCCTCGTCCTCTGTCAGCGGGACCCAGGCGGTCCCGTTGTAGTAGAGGACCCGGGCCGTGATCTCTATGGTCTGGTTCCCCCTACCCACGCCCGTGGTCACGACCCTCAGGTCCTTTATGCCGAGGGTGTAGGACCTGTAGTCGAAGTGGGCGGCCCTGAAGGCGACGCCCGTCTCGGTCTTGTAGAGGAGGGCGTCATAGTCCCAGACGGTCACGATGATGAGGTAGGCGCCGGTGGGGTACTCGTCCTTGAGCTCGAAGGTCGCATTGAAGAGCCCGGTGGCGGGCTGGAAGGTCATGTTCTCCTCCATGTAGACGTGGTAGTAGGTGGCGTTGACGAACTTCACCAGGCAGGTGACGGTGAGGTTCGCCGTGGGCGTCTCCCAGTCACTCACATTCGCCGTGATGGAGACATTCTGCGGATCATCGATCCGCCCATAGGTCATCCCGTTGATGAGTATACTCCTGATCTCCGGCCTCCTATTCAGAACCTTCAGCTTCAACGGATAGGTCATCTCGACCTCCGCGGGAGGCGTGACGCCGAGGTCCTCCACCTTGAACTTTACCGTGTACTCACCATATGGGACATCATTCGGCACCAAGGTCTCCTTGAGGAAGACGAGCCCCTCCCCCGTCGTCGTGTTGTAGGGGAGGATGTAGCTGAACTCGTGGACGTCTGAGGTCAGCGTGACCGATACCCTGAGCATCGATGAGGGGTCCTCAACGGCGAGGGCCTCGACGTCGTAGACGGTCGCCCTCAGCGTCAGGGTGTTATTCATCCTGTAGAGCTCCAAGGGGGTCAGTTTCCCATCCACCATGACCCTGAAGGAGACGATCTGGGGATCGTTGTTCAGGACGACGAAAAGATACTCGTCTGAGACGGCTGAGGAGCCGTGCTCATCGGTGGCATTGATCCAGAAGCGCCAGAAGTCGGTGCGGCTGGCCTCTGCGGTCGCTCCAGGCGTCCAGGAGGCGGTCCAGATGTCCTCCGAGGGCGAGTAGGTCATGACCTTGGATGTGACCATCCCGGAGGGGGACTTCAGGTATAGAACCACGTTCAGGTTCGACCCGCTCTCGACGTCCGTGACGGAGACGGAGACCGAGAGGCTCTCCCTGACCCTGTAGAGGGCAGTGGGCATGTAGGACGGAGGCTCATGGATAGTCGGGGGTGTGTTGAGGACCCTCACAGTGCCGATGTAGAAGGTCACGGAGTTCTCATCCGCGTCGACGGCCTTGACGTAGACCCTCCACCTCTGATCAGGCGGGAGGATGTAGGCCGGAGAGGCCGTGAAGGTCGCGGCGAACCTCGTCGTATTCGTCCCAGACCAGTGCTGGAGGACCTCCATCGCCCCAAGGAGGATGTCGCTCCCATTCGGCGCCCTGAAGATGAGGGAGACCTCCAGCTCCGTGTAATCGGTGTCATGGTCCGTGACGTTGACGCTGAAGACCAGGTGCTCTGGGACAACCAGAGTCCAGTCGAAGACGACCGTCCCGTTGACCAAGGGGTCGGAGATGATGGGGGCCAGGATGCGGTAGGAGAAGGCTGTATAGTACTCGGAGACCGCCCCGGCCGAGTCTGTGGCGTTGAGGACAACCTCATACCCGCCCATGGGCGCCCCGGCTGGGACGGTGTACTCGAACTCGAAGAGGTGGGTGGATGAGTTGAAGGCCATGTGCCCTGAGTCCACTGTCCCATTAGGCCAGAGGATGCTGTAGCCCACAAGCAGGTCATACCCGTCCTCGGCGTCGCTCACGTTCGCAGTGATGTGGACCGTCGTGGGGACCTCGTCGAAGCTGGCCGGCTCGACGGTCACCCAGTGGAACTGGGGAGGCCTATTCTGGATGTTGAGGAAGAGGAACCACTCGTCGTAGGCGCCGTGGCCGTTGGTGGCCCTTATCAGAAGAGTGGTATCCTCCTCCGCCACCATCCATCCCTGGAAGAGCCCCGTGGAGGCGTCGTAGGGGAAGACGTCCAGCAGCGTCGGGGTCCCGTCGACGAGGGACCAGAGGGTGACGTTGAGCTCCCCAGGCTCCGCGTCCAGGTCAACGACCCCCACCCCAAAGGTCAGATTCTCCCCGGGGTAGGCGTATACGGTCTGGTTCTTCACAACGGGGACCCCATTCACCCTGACGGAGTCTATCCTGGGCTCGTAGTTCTCCACCGTGAAGTTGTAGGGGGCGGAGAGCTGGGAGTAGCCATAGGCGTCCACCGCCTCGATCCACAGGCTCCAGTGGCCTACTGGGTCGGAGGCGTGGGGCGTCCAGGTGTAGAACCACTCTCCGGTGGACTCGTTCAACTCCATGGGGATGGGGTAGTCGAACCTCGGGATCGGGGGGTGGAAGTAAAGGAGGACGCTATGGGCTGTCTGGGTGAGGTTCCAGGTGGCCCTCACGACGGCCGAGATGGTGAGCGCAGTGGACTCCCTGACGAGGGTCTCGGTGCTCAGGTGGACGTACTGGATGAGGAAGAGGGGGACGGTGAAGCTCTGGGGCTCGGCCGTGGCGTTCCCCACCCCCGCCTTCCAGGCGGTCGCATAGACGGTGTAGGTCCCAGGTGCAGGAGCATCCTCGGGGAGCCTGAAGGTGTATGAGGCCCTTCCATCGGAGCCCGTGAGAATCGTGTTCAGGGCGAAGGCCTCTCCGAAGGGGTCCTCCACGTAGAACGTCACCTTCGCCTCCTCCACGGGCTCCCCGTCGCTGAGGAAGGTGGCCGTCGCCGTCTGGAGCTCCAGCCTCTTTAAGGTAGACTTACTGAGGGAGAGGGAGAGAGTGAGGGAGCCCTCCGGTCCGTCGCCGCTCCCTGTGACATAGCCTCCAGCGCCCACGGTGATCAGCGGTGCGCCAATCGATGTCAAGAGCAAGGTCAAAAGGATGAGCGATGGAAACCTCTTCTCTTTCAAAGCGGACACAATCCTATCTATCTCCCAACAATTATATAAAAGACTTGAGGGGTGGAATACCTCTCTTTCCTTGTCTTAGAAAAAGTGAGGAGGGAAGCTCTTAGACCGTAACGGATTGTGTAGCGTACTCGAGGGCGTAGCCGCCGTACTTTGGCTCTCCCGTTAGGAGGATGACCTCGCAGAGGTAGTCGCCAGCGGAGACCCCGTCGAGGGTCAGGGTGATGACCCGGGTCTCGCCCGCCGCCAGCGTCACCGTCTCGGTGTCAGGCCTCAGTGGGTTCTCCAGAGAGTCGAGGCCCGCCAGGGCGAGGAGGACAGTGGTCGGGGAGTCTCCGTAGTTCTTCAAAGTGACGTTGAACTCTATAGAGCCCGTCCCGTAGGTGTAGGATAGGATGCCGACAGGGTGCTCGAGGTCGAAGACCACGGTGACGTCTATGGAGGCCTCTATGCTCCTGGTGGTGCCGTGGGCGGCGTCGTAGTAGGAACCTGTGAGAGAGAAGGTGTAGAGGCCGTCGTCGTGGACCTGGAAGACGACCCAGACCCCGATCTTGTTATTCGGGGGAAGGTGTGTCAGGTCCGTAGTAGCGGTGAGGTTCCCCTCGATGAACTCCGCCCCCTCGGGAAGGAGCATCGAGAGGTCGAGGTCCCAGGCGGTGGTGTTCCCGACGTTCCAGACCCACATCCTCAGCGTCTCGTTCACGTCGGCCATCGTCATGTTCCCATCCCAGTAGCCCTCCCTCTCGAAGGTGACCTCTAAGATTGGGGTGAGGAAGGCGACTTCGAAGGTCGTCGAGGTCGTCGCGTTCCCGATGTCCGGCTTGTAGGCGGTGGCGTAGATGGTGTAGGTCCCAGCCTCCAGCTCCGGGGCTATGAGGAAGGTGAAGTTCGCCAGGCCGTCTTCATCCGTCGTCGCGGCCCACTCATGCCACGTCGTGCCGTTGGGGAAGCAGACCTGTATCGTCACCGTCGCGTCCTCTACGGGGACGCCGGCCTCGCTGAAGAAGGCCGTCGCCGTCACCGTCTCCCTCCAAGTGTAAACAGGCCTATCAGTCTCGATGACGAAGACGCGTGGTGAGAGGGTGAAGACCAGGGGGCTGACGCTGCAGACCGTGACGTTCTCCCAGGCCACGTAGCGGCCATAGGGGTCAACGACGTCGGGCATCGGCTCCCCGCCGGGCCATGAGACAAGGACCCCGTAGGTCTCATTAGAGCCGCCCTCCACCCTCAGGGAGAGCTTGCTCCAAGCGTTGGGGATGGGCATCCCACAGAAGAGGCCGAAGAGCCTCGTGAGGCAGAAGCTCGTCTCGTTTATCGGATCCGTGGGCACATAGGCCGCGAGCCTCATCCCGCCCTCTATCGAGTTCCACTCTATCGCGGCGTGGACGTTGAAGTCGCTAAGGTCTAGTTCTGTAGCATTCAGGAACTCCATCACATCTGCTGGTGGTGGCGTATACGCGGTCTCGTTCACCACTTCTAATATCGTGGAGAATATGCGGTTTACCGCGGCGTTGAGGTCCCCCTCCCAGAGGGAGTTCACGTCTTCCTGTAGGACGCCGTCCGCATAGGTTATGGACATCTCGAACCAAGTGATATTCATATAGGTTCCGTTGAGGAGCTCCTCCACGAGGTTGAAGAACTCCAGTGGTATTGGGGGCATCGGCGCCGGCATCGGCAGGCATTCCTCCGGCGGCGGCACGAGTTCCATCAGAGACCGCCTCATAGCCTCGAAGTCGAGGGTGTAACTCGTGTTGACGTCGAGCCGGCCAGTGTCCTTCGAGTAGGAGATCAGGAGGGAGGTATCTTGGAAGGAGGAGGTGGTGGCGTTGAGCACCCCAACGAGGTTCCAGAGACAGGGTAGGACGGTGGAGTTGACCTCTGGTGGGACCTCCAGCCAGTAGGGCCACCACCCCGGCGGGGTGACGGGCTCCAGCAACTGGGTGAGGATCTCCCTCAGGTGGATGGTGCCGTTGATGTAGAGGTCCGTCGTGGTCGTGGATGGGGTGTAGAGGAGGTCGATGTGGCCGTCGATCTTGCTCAGGGTATCGTTCACCGCGTTCAGGAGCCAGAGCACATAGGGCCCATACCAATCGACCATCTCAAAGGCCGGGTAGAGCAGGTTGAAGAGAATCGCGCCTTCGTATCCCTCCACCTCCTGGACACAGACCTGGAGGGTGATGTGCGCCCCGATGACCTCCGACCCTTCGGTGATGTTCGTCAGAGTGATGTTCACCGTCGGGGCCTCCACCATCCCCTCCGTCGCGTTGTAGATGGTCTCGTTGAGGTAGGAGTTGTAGTAGGAGACCAGGCCCTCGGCCCAGTCTTGGGTTACGTTCATGTACAGGGGCGGTCCATAGTAGCCATAGAAGACGTCCATCGAGCCGTTGATGCAGAGACTCGAGAGGTTACCGCTGAGATAGAGGTCGAGGAGCTTTAGGGGCCACCATTCTGTCAGGTAAAAGGTCAGCACTCCTTCGTACTCCCCCTCTGACAACTCGAGGAGGAGGTGGAAGGGAAGGCCAGTTGTCTCGTTCAGGAGGGGTGGCAGGCCCAGCAGCGTCGGGAAGAGGGTCGTGAGGTTCGCGGTCAGCGTCGCATGGACCCCTCCCTCGAGGTCCACGCCGTTGAAGGAACCCCAGACCGTGAGGTCAGAGGCGTTGAAGGGGAAGGTCACGTTGTAGACGGGCGGGAGGATCATGGTGAAGTTCATCTCGCCGCGGTTGATCCCCTCAGAGAGGACCTCGTAGTAGGAGAAGTAGGTGGAGTTGAGGGGAAACTCATCGGGATCTACTCCACTGATTACGGGGATAGGCAATCCAGGGACATACATCCCACGTTCCGCTCTGGGCACGTAGAAGGTGAAACTCCCGTTGGACCACCAGAGGTCGTCGTTGAACTGGAGGGTGCTGAAGTCAAAGTACTCGGTGATGCCGGGTGGGCCTGGAATATAGGTGGCGTTCATAGTCCCCTCTGCCTCGACCCTGCCATCAGGGCCGACGAGGAGGTTCACGTCAAAGTCGGTGAAGGGGGGGTCGAACTCCGTGTAGTTATAAGGCCTGGAGAGGGGTACATCCCATTTGGATGTCCAGTAGGACCATTCAGGAGTCTCTGCAGCCCTTATCTCGATCTCAGTGATATTCACTGGGTTGAACCTGTTGTAGGCGATCGCCGGACCATAGAGGAGGATCGTGACGTTATGGACTCCGACGTCGAGGCTCACATCCGTCTCATTCCTGAGCCACAGATAATGCCCCTCTTCATCCATGAGACCCCATATAATGACGGGGTAGGTGCCAGGCTCCGTGACGTTTAACTCCACCTTGACCTCGAGCCAGTCATAGAGGCCGCTGCCGTCGGTGTCCAAGCCCCGGTCGAAGACCCTACAGGTGAAGTGGGTCACGGGGTCGAACTCGAGGTAGTTATATCCCCGGCTAAGGGGGACATCATACTTGGAATCTACGATTTCATATTCGGGTCCCAAGAGATAGATCTCCGAGATCTCCGTCACGTTCAGCCTACTGACGTAGATCGGCTTACCGCTGAAGGTGAGGTTCACCACATAGATCCCGGGCTCGAAGTACCCCTCCACCCGGTCGGAGACGTCAACATACCCGCCGTAATCATCCATCAATCCCATAGCCTCGAGGGCGTAATAGCCAGACTCTGCAACAAATAGCTCCACCCCAACGACGAGTTCGTCGTAGAGGCCGTTGCCATCCGTGTCCACGCCCCAGTCAAAGGTCCTACAGGTGAAGCAGGTCACGGGGTCAAACTCCATGTAGTTATACTGCCTGCTCAGAGAAACATTATACTTCTCATGAAGGATAAAATTAAAATGACCGTCCCATATGCGGAGGCACCAGACCCCTGTGATATTCCTCATCTGTCGGAAGATCAACTCCCCATCAAAGGTGAAGTTCACCCAGTATATCCCGGGATCGAAGTAGCCATACTGAAAGGGGGCGCTGATGGGGAGTGTCTCATTCTCACTGCTAACGAGGCAGAGGGCCTCGAAGGTGTAGTAGCCGGGATCAATGATCGATACCTCTGCCCCGAGGATGAGTTGGTCGTAGTAGCCGTCTCCGTCCGTGTCCTCTCCCCAGTCTGTGGTGTTACATGTGAAGAGGGCTACCTCCTCGAACTCCGTGTAGTTGTACTGCCTCGTAAGATTAGCCCAGTGTTTCTCATCTAAAAACCAGTCGTTCTCATCGTGGAGTTGAATTTGGTAGAGCCCTGTCACGTTTCTCTCAGTCCCTCTGATCGCCCTTCCGGGGAGAGAAACATTCACCGTTGAGACCCCTTCATCCAAGTAGACACACCGCCCTCCAGAGATGTCGATGATCCCTCCTTCAGAGTCCACCAAACCACTTATATCGACAGCATATTCCCCCGCATAGGAGACGTTCACCTCAACGCCCACCACAAGACGATCGAACTGACCATCAAGGTCTTCGTCGACCCCCCAGTCAGAGATGTTACAAGTGAACTCCGCGCTCGGCACCTCAAACTCCGTATAGTTATAGGATCCGAAGGATAATTCGTCGTGCTCATCTAAGAGCACATAGTTGTAGTCGTAGAGGAGGACCTTGGATATCCGACTAATGTTCACGCCATATCTGTAGATCACCGCTCCGTGTATCGTAAAAGTGACCGGATGCTCTCCTTGGGTTGCGAAATGGACATACTGCTCATATGTTCCCATCAATTCCCCTGGAGGCGGCTCTGTTCCGGGCGGAGGCCCGGGTATTTGAATGATATATCCACCTGGCTTATAGACCCAGACTAACATCTTGACCCAGAGGATGTCATAGAGGTTGTTGGGGTCGGAGTCCGTATTTATAGCCACGACCTCATATTCGCCATATAGAAACTCGGCGCCTGGGGGGTCGAATTCTGCGTAGTTGTAGGTCCTGCTCAATGGGACATAACTCACCTCTGCCACAGCATTTCCCTTCGAGTCGTAGAGGACTATCTTGTAGATATGGGAGGGTTTCAGAGAGCTTCTGTGGATGTAAGGACCGCTCAAAATAAGATTGTCATAGTTAGAAGAATGGTTGTAGAGGAATAGGTCATGGGAGCATCCAACAGAGATATGGTTACTCTCGGCGTCCAAGAGATCTGTGAGTTCTAATCGATACTCCGAGGTTTCATTGACCTCGATCTGGACCACTACGTGTAGAACATCAAAGAGCCCATCATCATCAAGGTCCTCCCCATAGTCTCCTATGACAGTGATGGACGCTGAGAATCCCTTGTTGATGTTGTCACTTGTCTTGTTGGGAGACTCCGTGGGGGAGTCAGCCGTGGTGGTCATGGCCAGGGATGTGAAGGCCGAAGCCGTCAGCAGAATCAGAAGGAATATTGAGACGATCTTTCTGTAATCTGTTTTCATATCAATCCTTCCGGATCTCATTTGGTCTTATAAGATTATAAATACTTTGTCAGACCCCAGATCTCTGGAATTCCCGCCATGCGGCTGGCAATCCTCTCCCTCAGGGGCCTCACCCGGAGGAAGGTGAGGACAACCCTCTGCCTCCTGGGGATAGCCCTCGGCGTCTCCGTCATCCTCGGCGTCGGGACGGCGACCACGAGGTACACCGCCACGCTGAGGGAGATGAACACCTACTTCCAGGGCAGGGTAATCGTCGTCTCCAGTAGATCCATCTTCATACAGGCATTACCCATCGGGGGGGTCCTCCCGGGGGGAATCGTGGCGGAGATAGAGCGGGTGGAGGGGGTGGGGGACGCCGTCCCCATGCTCGTCCTGGTCAGACTGCCCCAGGTGGGAGAGGGAGGAGGATTAGGGTTGACGCAGTTGGTCCCCATGAACATCACCTACGGGATAGCTGGGGGAAGGTGGGGGGTCCTCGTCGGATCGACGCCCCTGAGGGCGGGGAGGTGGCCCGACCCAGGAGGGGAGGAGGTCGTCATCGGCAGATACCTCGCGGAGCGGAACAACCTCACGGTAGGCTCAGAGATCAGGGTCGAGGGACACGCCTTCAGGGTCGTTGGGGTCCTCGAGACCTCCTCCCCCTTCCTCACCCGCGTCATCATCATGTCCCTTGAGATGGCCCAGAGGACCTACGGCTACCCCCGACTCATCAACATGGTTGTGGTCAAGCCTGAGGAGGGAGTCTCGGAGGAGGAGTTGGCTGATAGGATCGAGGCCGAGATCCCTGGGGTGAGCGCCCTGACCAGCGAGGAGAGGGGGGAGCTGACGGAGGGCCTCTTCAGGGATGTGGAGCTCTGGAACCTGGGGCTGAGGACGATCCTCTACCTCATGAGCATGGTCCTCGTCGCAACGGTCATGACGATGAATATCTCCGAGAGGAGGAAGGAGCTCGCCACCCTCGACGCCATCGGGGCCCCAAGGGGCTTCGTCCTCCGAATGGTCTCAGGGGAGGGCGCCCTCCTCGGCCTCCTCGGAGGCCTCCTCGGGTTGCTCCTCGGCTCCATCGCCTCCATACTGCTGGTGAGCCGATACGCCAGCGTTCCCATCGCCATGGTCTTCAAGAGCCTCCTCGACGTCGTCCCACCGAAGACCGCCCTGGAGATCCTGGCCTCCACGGTCGCCGTGAGCACCATCGCGAGCGCCGTCCCAACCCTCCTGGCCCAGAGGATGAATATAGTCGATGCACTGAGGGCTGAGCCTTGATAGTCGAGACGATCAACCTCACCAGGGTCTACCGCCTCGGCTCCTCCGAGATCAGGGCCCTAAGGGGCGTGAGCCTGGGAGTAGAGGAGGGGACCTTCACGACGATCCTCGGTCCTTCAGGCTCCGGGAAGTCGACCCTCCTCCACCTTATCGGCCTCTTAGACCGCCCGACCTCCGGGAGAGTCCTCTTCAGGGGGCGTGACACCTCCCTCCTCAGCGACCGGGAGAGGAGGAGGCTGAGGCTGAGGAACATAGGCTTCGTCTTCCAGACCTTTAACCTCCTCCCGACCCTCACGGCCCTGGAGAACGTGGAGCTCCCCATGGCCCTCGCGGGGGTCAGGCCCCCAGAGCAGAGGAGGAGAGCCATACGGCTCCTGGAGGAGGTAGGGCTGGGGGACCGCCTCCATCACAGGCCGTCGAAGCTCAGCGTCGGGGAGATGCAGCGGGTCGCCGTCGCCAGGGCCCTCGCGAACGGTCCCAGCCTCATCATAGCGGATGAGCCGACGGGGGAGCTCGACTCCAAGACGGGGGAGGAAGTCCTACGCCTCCTCAAGGGACTCTGTGAGGAGAGGGGAGTCACTGTCCTCATGGCGACCCATGATGAGAGGGCGGCCAGGCTCTCTGATAGGACCTACAGGCTACTGGACGGCGTCCTCCAGGGTTAGGCCCGCCTCGGCGGCTGTATCAGCGGCAGTATCTCGTCGGCGACGTACCTGAGGTACTCCCCCTTATCCACCCTGTTGAAGATGGTCACGGAGCCGTCCCGGACGATCCCCACGGTGTGGCCGTGCTTCCTCGACTTCGTGAGGACGTACCAGGGGTCTCCCCGCGCCGCGTACTGGTCGAAGAGGGAGGTCCCCGTGAGGTCGGGGCCGTAGAGGGAGAGCTTGTTCACGTTGGGGATGTCCATATTCTCGAAGAAGATGACGCTGGTGTGCTCGGGGTTCGCGAGGTGGAACTCCTTGAGGGTCTCAGGGAGGATCCGGGCCTCCACGATCCGTCCCATCTCCCCGTAGATGATCTCGCTCAGCCTATTGGCGATCCTGTTGGCGATCTCCTTCTTCTCCACAACTATGAGGAAGAGGTTCTCCTGACGCTCGTTGAAGGAGAAGAGGACCTCCTTCGTCGCCGGGGAGGGGATGATCCTCCCTCTATGGTAGTTGTGGACGACGTAGTCGTAGGAGTAGAGGCCCGTCAGGGAGTCCTCACCCAACGTCAGATTCGCCACCTCGGTGATGAGGGTGAACTCGTAATCCCCCTCCCGGTAGACCTCCTCCTCCCTCCACCCCTGGAGCCCCGTGGCGATCTCACTCAGAGGGGTCGGCTCCAAGGTGACGAAGACCTTGCCCGCCGTCGGCAATCTGATAATCCTCCTTGAAAGAATATTAGAAAAAGGGGATTTAAGGCTTAACGGTCCGGCCAGCCTACTTGAGGACCTGCTTGAAGACCCTGAGGAAGTTCCCCCCGAGGATCTTCTTGATATCCTCGTCGGAGTAGCCCCTCTTCACCAAGACCCGGGTGATATTCGGCACCTTAGAGACATCCTCAAGGCCTACTGGTGGTTGCCCTATGCCGTCAAAGTCTGAGCCGAGACCGACGTGGTCAGGCCCGACGACCTCGACTATATGGTCTATATGGTCCACGAGATCCTCGACCGTCGCCTTCTGGCCCGCCCTCAGCTTCTCGCGGGGGAGGATGAAGAAGGGGGCGTAGTTCATCCCCGTCACGCCGCCCCTATCCGCCAGGGCCCTCAGCATATCATCGGTGAGGTTCCTCGGGACATCGCAGAGCGCCCGGCAGTTGGAGTGGGAGGCTATGAAGGGGACCTTCGTGTTCTCGACGATATCCCAGAAGCATGCGTCGGTAATATGGGATACGTCGAGGACGATGCCGAGGCGGCGCATCTCCTCCATCGCCTCTATCCCCTTCGGCGTCAACTTCCCACCCGTCCTGGAGGCGGCGAGGCCGTCGGCGAACTCCGTTCTCCAGTTCCACGTGAAGCTCAACATCCTGAGCCCCAACTTGTAGAAGACCCTGAGGAGGCCGAGGTCCCCCATCAGGGGCTCAGCGCCCTCCATGGAGAGAAGCCCGGCGACCTTCCCCTCCTCCTTCGCCTTTATGATCTCCTCATAGGTTCGGACCTGGACGAACTTGTCCTTGTTCTCCTCCACACTCCTGTAGAAGGCGTCGACCATCTGGAGCGCCGTCTTCAGGGCCAGGGGATAGTTTGGGGCGAGACCCGTGTACATCGCGAAGGTCTGGCAGTCCACCCCACCCTCTATGAGGCGTGGGAGGTCTATATGGCCCCTCTCGCTCCTCTCACCCAGCTTCCTCGGCATCTCCCTCCTCATAGCTCCTATCCGAGGGATCAACTGCATCAGGGTATCGCAGTGGGTATCAACGACGATGGCCTCCCTGTGGAGCCTCATCGCCCGCTCCTCTTCACTCTTCGATAACTCTATCTTGAAGCCCATCTCTATCTCCAGATAAACAGTCCTGAATGATTCATTAAAGACTTTCGAACCTCAGGGCCCCAAGGGTTCCGGGCGGAAATAATTATGTTTTAATATTGCATCTTTCTAAGTTGATTCTAACTCCGCCTGACCCAGGGATGGAAGCGCCGCGATGTTGATCAAGGAGGTGATCCTGGAGAACTTCATGTCCTACGAGTACGCGAGGATCCCCCTCAGTCCCGGGGTCAACGTCGTCTGCGGGCCCAACGGCGCCGGGAAGTCCAGCTTCCTCCTCGGCATCTGCGTCGCCCTCGGCGAGTCCTACACTGAGCGCTCCAGGAAGCTCAGTGACCTCATACGCTGGGACCAGGACCTGGCCCGGGTCACCCTCCTCCTGGATAACACACCCCGTGAGGACGGGAAGAGGCCGGCCCCCCAGTTCGACACCGATACCATCCGGCTCACGAGGTCGCTGAGGCGTGACGGCAAGTACTGGTTTGAGCTGAACAATAGGGGGGTCCAGAAGTACGAGGTGATGAACCTCCTCTCAAAGTTCGGCTTCGACCCGGAGAACATGCTCGTCATCATGCACCAGAACATCCCAGAGCAGTTCGCCGCCCTCTCCCCCCAGGAGAAGCTGAGGATGCTGGAGCGGGCCGTGGGCTTCGAGTCCTTCAGGGCAGATGTCCTCGAGGCGAGGAGGAGGCTCAGAGGGATACTCAGCGAGGAGGAGTCCCTCAACCAGCTGATAGAGCGGGCGAAGGAGACCCTGGGTTACTGGAGGGAGCAGTATGAGAAGCTCCAGGAGAAGCGGCGCCTCCAGATGAGGAGCACCTTCCTGCAGAGGGAGCTGGCCTGGTCGAGGGTCGCCGAGATAGAGGCCTCGATCAATAGGGTCCAGAATGAGATCGAGGAGGTGGACGGGGAGCTCTTCAGGATCGAGAGGGATCTGGAGTCCCTGGCCTCCTCGATCCTCGCCTCCCAGAGGCGGCTCTCGGAGCTGAGGGGCACCTGGCTCAATATCCTCGAGCAGAGGATCGACCTGGAGAGGACCTCAGCCGTCTGCGAGTACGCTCTGAATATGGCGAAGGAGAGGGCCGTGGAGGCGGGGAGGATGAAGAGAGCCCTCGAGGAAGAGGCAAAACGCCTCGAGGGGAGGATCAAGGAGCTGCTCTCGGCGATAACGGAGTCCAACCCCTCCATCCCCAGCCTTCTCCAGCGACTATCGGGGCTGAGGGAGGAGCAGAGGGGGGCCTTCACCCAACTACAGGAGGAGGTGGAGGGCTGGAGGAAGCTGGCGGAGGGGAGGGCGGAGGAGCTGGCCAAGAGGCTTGAGAGGGTGGAGCAGCAGATCTCAGAGGTCGTCGAGGAGATGGAGCAGGTCCAGGCGGAGATGGACGAAGTGAACGTGAGCTACATAGACAGCCGGATCAGGGCGGCCCTCCTCAAGGCCGAGAGGGAGCGGTTGAACGGGCGGCTCGGGGAGCTGAAGGAGGTCCTGGACAGGGAGAGGCGGCGGCTGAGCGATGCGGAGGCGGAGGCCTCGATACGGGGTCCGAGGGTCGATACGGGGCGCTCAGCTGACGAGATCCTCGCTGAGATCAGGAGGGTTGGGGGGCAGCTCCTCGCGATGGCGAACGTCACGGAGGAGGCGGAGGAGATGTACCGCTCCTACTCCAGCCTCTTCTCTGAGCTCCAGGAGAGGATCAAGCAGGTGAGGGAGAGCCGTAGGAAGGTGATGGAGGAGATCGAGGTCCGCACGAGGAAGTGGTGGGAGGTGGTGAGGGACCTCCTCGACCAGGTGAATAGCAGGTATCAGAGCCTCCTGGAGAGGCTCCAGGCGACGGGGGAGGTGAGGGTCGTCAACCCCAGGGATATCGAGGAGGCAGGGCTGGAGATCGCGGTCGGCTTCAAGGGGGCGAGACAGATGACGTTGGACGCTTACATCCACAGCGGCGGGGAGAGGAGCACGGCCATCATGGCCTTCCTCCTTGCGCTCCAGCAGAACATCCTCTCGCCCTTCAGGGCCATCGACGAGTTCGACGTTCACATGGACCCGAAGAACAGGGAGATCGTCTCCGACTTCATCGTCTCCTCCATGGAGGGCTCTGACGCCCAGTACCTCGTGATAACGCCCAGCCAGATCCCCTTCATGGGGAAGGCAGTCCACATCATCCTCGTCCATAAGGTCGGAGGGGTCTCCAGGGTGAGTGTTGTGGAGTGAGGTCGAGGGAGGAGGAGAAGCTGAGGGAGAGACTGAGGTCCGTCATAGAGCTCTGTAGGTCGGTGAGGGAGGCGGGGCTGGACCCCTTCTCCGTCGACACGGACTACGTCCTCTCCATCATCAGGAAGTTCTTTCCAAGGGTGAGGTCCCTCGAGGATTTCTGCCTCGATGCGGAGGCGTTGAAGGAGCTCTCCTCTGTCCTGGAGGAGCAGGGGAACTGGATAGAGCACCAGTCCACCTCCCTCTACAAGGACCCCTTCCTCATCGAGAAGCGGATCAGGGAGATGGGGGCGGAGAGGCTGGCCGAGGTCTTCCTGAGGTCCTGGCACCCCATCGTCGCCCTCGAGCAGATCTCTACGACGAGCCTGAAGAACTCCATGGAGTACTGGAAGGACCTCCTACCCCTCGACGAGAGGTGGTCGAGGGAGGAGCCGAGGGTCCTGGAGACGGGGAGGGCCTCGCTGGAGGAGGCGATCAGGCTGGGCTTCATCTCGGAGAGGGACTTCGCCCTGGAGCTCGAGACCCTCTGGGCGGAGCTGAGGGGACGTGTGGGGGAGGAGGGGAAGATACGCTACTGGGACTTCATAGGGGCTGAGACCTATGAGGAGACCCTCTGGAGGGCCTTCCTCACCAGCTTCCTCGTCAGCTACGGCTACGCCACCCTGGAGGTGGATCCTGTGAAGGAGGAGGTGTACCTCCTCCCCTACGAGGAGCAGAGGGAGGCCCAGGGGCCCACCAAGTCGATACCCATCCCGGTCGACTATGAGGAGTGGAGGAGATGGAGAGAAAGGGAAGGAGGCGGGGAGGGAGAGCCTACTCAAGGAAGATAAAGGAGGCCGTCCACCTCCTCTTCTTCAAGAGGCACCGCCTCCCAGGGGCGAGGGGGTGGGAGCTGAGGAAGGAGCTGGGACCCGAGTTCCCGGAGGTCCTCGAGGCCCTGGATACCTACCTGAGGGACTTGGACCTCAAGGTGACGAGGGTCTTCGATGAGCCTGAGCTCGTGAGCGGGGAGCCGACGAGGGAGCAGCTCATGGAGGCGAGGTACTACATCACGCTCCGAGGGACGATGACGCCGAAGACGGCGAAGATGTGTGGATGGAGGATCGACGACATAGCGGGCCTCGCCGTGGCCGTCGCCTACCTCATCTCCAAGAGGGGGCGGGCCCCGAGGGCAGACGTGGAGAGGATCCTGGAGGAGAAGCTTCCCGGATGGAGGGTCGACGTGAACCTGGATCGATATATCCGCGAGGGTTACCTGGGGGAGGATGATAAGGGGAACCTCTACCTGGATTGGAGGAGCAGGGTTGAGATAGACCAGAAGCAACTCGTCTCCCTCATCCTCGGATTCAGGAAGTGAGGCTGCCATCGAGCCGTCGAAGAAGGCCGAGGTACGCCCCACTATGTACAAGAGAGAATTTTATCCAGTATGATAATCGCCGGGAGAGAGACCACGAACCAGAGGAGAGCATCCACAGCCAAATTGATGAGGTTGAGATCGGCTGGTTGGAGGGTCCTGGTCACCCTCCAGACCAGGGGATAGCCATAGTATCTGGACCCGATCACGCTCGCCTCGGGTGGATTCTCGACGAGCCCCGTGGCCAAGGAGAGGAGGACCCCGCAGAGCGTCGCCACGACCAGAGACCTTAACCTCGAAGCCTGCAACGCAAACTCCTCACAACACTTACAGGGCTCAGGTTAATAATGCCATCCTTTAGAACAGGGCGTTCTAAGTTTTAGAACCCGTTAGATGATCCAACCGGGACCATCACCGGGGGCATCGACCTTGGGACTCAGGTCCCTCTGGCGAGATCCTTGATGAAGACCCCACAGTTAATGCAATACCTGTCGTTTATGATGGGCCTCCCGCAGTTAGGGCAGAGGCGAAACTCAGCGTGTAGATCCCTGTACTCCCGGAGAGCTTGACGGACCTGCTCCTCATCGAGGCCGTGACGCCATCGGAGCTCCTCCTTGATATCCTCTTCATGTAGGCCGTATTCCTTGAGGAAGGCGATGGTCTGCTCCACGGTTCGGCCTTCCACTCCCTGAGGAATGTCTCTACACTGGATCGTGCCGCTCATGGAGGATGGAGCCTCGGGATCTGAGGATAAGATTTATGGACTAAGGCTCCATTTAAGCCGAGGCATAAGTGAAAGATCGAGCCCACTACCTCGTCATCTCATCTGGGGGCTCCCTCTAAATGGGTGAGGACAGACTCGGGCTGTTCTGTGAGATGGTGTAGAGGTCCATATTCTATTTTAACTTCCCCCACCACTCAAGAGTTCTGCTGATCGTTTAAAAGACTCTTCATCCAACAGAGATACGGGTGTCTGGAGGGGGAGGGATGTCCCGGGGTCGAGAGGAGAGGAGGATGCTCATCATCTCCAAGGAGTTGGCCGAGAAGATCGACCTCCAGAGGGGCGACCTGAGCAGGGAGGAGTTCCTCGAGTTCTGCATCGACTACTGCCTCAGGAGCGGCGGCTTAGAGCGGAGAGGGGAGATCTCCCGGGGGGAGATGGAGGAGGTGAGGAGGAGCCTGAAGGAGGTCAGGGAGGAGGTGATAGGGAGGCTGGAGGCGATAAACAAGGCCTACGAGAGGCTGCTCCGCATCGTGAGCCGCCTGGAGAGGAGGGGGGAGCCGAGGACCGCCATCTCGACCCTCTTGGAGTCCAAGCCCAGGGAACAGGGTTCAGGGGCAGCCCTCATCCTCCTTAGATGGGACGCGGAGGCAGGCCCCTCCGTGAGGGCGAGGTACCCCGAGGACTGGCCCTGGGAGGAGAGGGTCACGGAGGAGATGCTCACCGCCATCTATGCCCTCACCCTCATGTCGAAGAGGCAGGCCGAGGGGATGCGCCTCGAGTTCAAGAACTCCAAGGTCGCCTCCATCGCCATGAGGGGGGATAGCCTCCTCCTCCTGGTCCTCGACCCCGGCGAGGAGTTCAAAGACTACGAGGATAAGATCAGGGGGATGGCCGAGGAGGTCGAGGTGATCAAGGACTGGGAGGAGGCGTTGCCTCAACTCTTCGAGGACTACCTGGGCCGCCCCTTGGCCGCTACCTGAGGAGGCCCCGCAGGATTCTTCTGAGCCCCTCAGTCCCCCCACCCGGCCTCAGGGGGATCTCACCCAACCCGTTGTAGGTTAAGGCCTCCAGTCGGCTGGGGTGTACCACGTAGACCCCCTCGACGATCCGCCTTAGGGGTTCCTCTGAGAGGGAGACTATCGCGTCCCTGAGGGCGTGGAGTCGGAGAAGGTCCCTCTCGACGAAGACCTCCCTCGAGTAGGCGAGATCATACCGGGGCTCGAGGATCAGGATGCTCGGGACCTGGGAGGTTCCTTTAAAGAACTCGAGGGAGAGGGGGACCTCCACCTCCTCCGAGTAAGAGCCATAAGGACCACCCTTATCGTAGGTCCTCCTGTAGTGGAGATCGACCCTACGGCCTTCGCCTTGCAGTCGGGCGAGGACCCCCCGCCCCAGCCCGACTTGGATTGTCTCCTCCTCAAAGCCTATGAGGCGCTCCTCCTCCACTTGGAACCCGAGGTCTATTAGGGTTGAGAGGACCTTGAGGGCGCACCAGAGGTTGTAGAGCCCCTCGTCGTCCAGGGATCTCTGGATCTCGAGGCGGTGGGGACGGGGGGGCGCCTCTCTCCTATACCTGTTGTAGCTCTGTAGGAGCCTCAGGAGGTGGGGCTCCCCACCAGGAGGTAGTCGGACCTTCTTCATGTCTGGGGTGCCTACCTCCCTGAGGAAGGAGAGCCTTGGGTCTCCCCTCATCCTCGTGATCCTCTTCCCGAGGACCTCCAGTCTCTTCAGGAGGAGGTGGTTGAGGAGGAAACCCCTCGCCCTCGCCGGGGTAGCCCCCTCTCTCGGGGTGGCCCTGCGCAGGGCTTGGTCTCTCTCCCCCACCTCCTCCGCGAGCCGCCTCGCATCCCCCTCTAAGTGGTCCCAGTAGTGCCGTGCGAGGCGGTTCTCCTCCACGTCCGGGTCCAGGTACCCCTCCTCCGTCACTACCTCCATGGGGAGATACCCCTTTAGACGGCTCCTGAGGGTGGGTGCTACGTCCCCCCTCGGCTTCACGAGGGCCCGTGGACCCATAGCCAGGGAGAGGACCATCTCTCGATCAACGTGCTCAACCTCTGAGAGCCTCCTCTTGACCCTCCTCTTGGAGAGACGCCCCGGGGGGCTCCTCGCGATCTCCTCCAAGACAGGTTCGAGCTCCCTCCACCTCGCGGAGAGGAAGCCGAACCATGCGAGCATCCTCCCCTCGATCTCCCCTCTGTATCTCAGCTCCAGGAGGGCCCTTGAGAGGGCTCTCACCTCCCTCAGGAGAGCGGCCCTTAAGGGGTCTTCGGGGTTAGAAGCTGGTGAATCCATCCTCGTCGAGCCTCTCCATCATCCTCTCCACCTTCTCGGCCGAGAGGGGGAGCTTCTCCCCCAGGAACCTTCGGAGCCTCTCCAGGAGCGGACGTATGGCCTCGGTCCCCCTTATCTTGGTGAGTATCCTCTGCTTGATCTGGAGGTCCAGTGCCATCCTCAGGTTCTCCCTCAGGTTCCTGCTGAAGACCCCTTGGCTGTTGCCTATGTAGGCCAAGACCTCCTCCCTGACCCTGTAGGAGACGGGGAACCCACCCTTCATGGTTATCTCGTTGATCTCGGCGAGGACCTCGACGACCTTCTCCTCGATCTCGGGTGAGAGCCTCCTCCTGAAGCCCCTCAGGGTCTCCATGTCGAGGGTGATGCGCCTCTCGTAGCGCTGCTCCTCATACCGCTCCTCGAGGTCGACCTCCGAGAACTCGATGATATTCGTCCGGTCCAGGAGCTTCGGGCTGAGCGGGTACGAGGCCTCGTCCACGTTTATCGTCCCCGTGATGAAGAGGTTCTCTGGGAGCCTGACCCTCGGCGGGATCAGCCTCCCGTCCTCAGACCGGACGCCCCCCTTGATGGAGTGTAGGTGGATCTCCCTGTCCAGGGACTCCATGGCGCTGAGGATCTGGGAGAGGTAGTGCTCCACCCTGGATAGGTTCATCTCGTCGAGGCAGAGGAAGAAGGGCTCCCCGGGGTTCTCGGAGGCCTCCAGGAGGAAGTCGAGGAAGGGGGTTGAGACGTATCGCTCGGTGATGGGGTTGTAGAAGCCGAGGACCCTCCTGTCGTCGAGCCAGTCGGGCTGGACGGGGACCCGGAGGTACCTATCTTCTCTCCCACCCGTCAGCGCCTCGGCCACCAGCCTCGTCAACGCCGTCTTCCCCAGGCCGCTGAACCCCGTCAGGACCACGAAGGGCTTCGTCTTCAGGCAGAGGTAGTAGTCCTTCACCAGCCAGTCGGGGTAGGTGAAACCCCTACTCCGCACATAGGCCAAGAGATGCTCGATGACTTCACCCTCGTCCAAGGGCCTCTGAGCCTTCAGGGGCCTCGGCGGTGGGGGTACCTCCCCCGTCCCACCGGGGATCACCAGGGGCTCGAGGGGGCCCCGGGAGGGCTTCGTCTCGGGCATTATCACCTTCTCAGGAGGCTTCTCCTCCCTCTTGAAGAGCCTCGGCAACCTCTCCCTGAGCCTCGCCGTGAGGCCCTCCTCCACGAGGCGCTCGTCACCTGACCTGAAGTACTCCTCGAGGACCTCCTCATCCAGGTCCTTCTCCCTGAAGCCGCTCATCTTGAGGATCCTCTCAGCCTCGTCCAGCGCCTCCTCTGGGAGACCCATGGAGATCGCCATCCAGTTGTTCAGCCTCCAGGCGGACTCCGCGCCGAAGAGGTTCAGCTCCTCCGGGAAGGCCTCCGGGTCGATCATCTCATCCCCGTCTGTGACGTAGATGTAGAGGCTTCCCTTCTTCCGAGTGTAGTACCTTCCCAACACATCACACCTCCATAGTGTGGTCCCTCCCCTCCCCGATAGGACGTGCCTCGACGTTTGACCTCTCGGGCCCCCTGACCAGTAAATATTGGTAGCTGAGGTGCCAGAGGAGGGCGAGCCAGGTGAGGGTGAGGATCGTCCCGATGTAGTCGTGGAAGACGACGGCGGGGGTGTAGCCGAGGTAGACGGCGAGGAGGCAGGGGACGAGGAGGCGGAGGACGTTGACGAGGAGCGTCCCCTCGACGCCGAGGAGGATGCAGAGGACCCTGCTCCTGAGGGTGTAGGGGCCCTGGAGCCCCGTGGCGAGGGTGAAGAGCAGCAGGACGAGGCTCTGCCAACCCACACAGTTCCAGCTCACATAGATCCTGAGGGGGACGAAGGCGTTCATCACGTAGAGATAGGACCCGGAGGCAGCGGCATCGAGGGCGAAGAGGCGCCTCAGGACGCCGGCGACGGTGGCCGCGAGGAAGGGAGCCACGGCCCCCTGGAGATAGGAGACGAGCTGGAGGCGCTCCACGACCTTCGTGAGGAGCTCGTTGAAGGTTGTTATGAAGGGGAGGACTATGAAGGCGGCGGCCGCCGTGACGAGGAGCAGGCGATAGGTGGAGGACTCTTGGGTGCCTACTTCGCTATTCATCTCTCCTCCCTCCTTTCAATACACTCATCTTCCAGACCAGGGCGGGGATGAGGGGCGCCAGGGGCAGGAGGGGGAGGAGCCTCTCAGGCAGGACGATCCCAGGGAACCCCACCCGTGAGTCCCTCTCCTTGGAGTCATACTCCAAGTAATAGGTGACAGGTTCCATCTTCCACGATATCGGATGGTGGGGGCCTCGCCCCTCATCTCCCACGGCCCCGCTTCCCATATCTCCCACACGGAGGCTCTTGATCCAGATGGCGATCTTCAGGGTATGCCCCGACTTGAAGGTGTGGGATCGCAGGATCTGGGTCACCAGGATGAGGGGCCTCTCCGTGGAGTGACCCTCCAAGCGTCTTACGAAGAGGCTGAAGCCGACGCGCTCGCTCCTGCCAACCTCGTCCACGTCGTAGAGGCCGATTGCCAGGGCGGCCCAGCACTCTCTGTCGGCGTGGAGGTACAGGCGGTAGACGAGGCGCCCGTTCAGGGTGTAGGCCTCCTCCAGCGGGCCGTAGAGGTAGAAGGACCAGGCCCTGTGCCAGCGCCTATCCTCCACTGTGAGGCTATCCACGTGGGCGGCCTCGCCGAGGTCGGTGAAGTCAGGGTGCGTCATGTACCTGTTCGTCATGGTGTTGCAGACCGTGACGGGGGTAGGGGAGTACTCGAGGCTGAGGTAGGTCCTGCGGACGGGGAGGTGGTGGAGCCTGATGCAGGAGGGCCTCGAGGTCGAGCCGTACTCGAGGAAATAGGCTACGCCTCTATGCCCCTTGACATAGACCTCCACGCGGATCCTGTGCCCCGGGGATAGGGTGTACTCCCTCACCCTCCCTCCGGTCAGATTGAGGAGGCCGCCGGGCTCTGCCCCGATCTTGACCCCGCGGAACTTGTCCTCCTTGATCTTGTGAGAGGCGCCGTCCTCCCCCACATCGTAGAGGACGAACTTCAGCGAGACCTCGCCGGCTCGGCTTGCGTGGAGATAGAGGACATAATCCATCTCTCCCGTCAAGACGTAGTCCTGCTCCAAGGGAACGTCGAGGTAGAAGACCCAGACCCTCCTCCATCCCTCATTCGAGGGCTCCCAGACATCATTATGGATCCCCCCGCCCAGCTCAGAGGAGGGCCGCAGGGTCAAAACCCTATGGGTGAGGACGCCGCTGATATTCACCGGCACGTCTAAGTACTCCAGGTTCAGGACCTCCTCCCCCGTCGGCTGAGGCTGGGTGGGGGTGGAGAGGGCCATGAGGCTCATCGAGGCCAGGGCTGCGGACATGATAAGGAGGAGGATCAACGCCAGGGTAGAGGACCTCCCCCTCCGACCCTCCCTCCGCTCCTCCGAGGATCGTTTCCTCCTCGGCGAGACCCACCCGAAGATCTTCCTCAGCCGGACCCTGAGGATCCTGTCGGTGATCGTCCCCGTCTTCAACGTCCTGATCCAGGTCCCCTCCTCCTTCTCCAGCAGGCCCTTGAGGGCGGCGTAGGCCTGGAAGGGGGTGATGATGTAGGAGAGGGCGATGAAGGAGAGGATCCCCCTGAAGTCCTGGAGGGCACTGTACTCGAGGAAGAGGCCCGTGAGGCCCATGAGGGGGAGGGCGAAGAGGTTGCTGAGGACGAGGCCCCAGCCGAGGGTCGCGGTCCAGAAGGAGGGATGCTGCCCCAGTGCCTCCGCGACGAGCCAGCAGAGGGAGCCGATGAGAAAGAAGAAGGACTGGAGGTAGTAGGGGGCGAAGTATAGGAACTCCAGCTTCTCCCTCAGGGTGAGCATCGGCGACCTGAGGACCCTCCAGAAGTACTTCTTCACGGCGAAGGTGTGACCCTCGGCCCACCTCATCCTCTGCCTCACGAGGCGCCTGACCGTCTTCGGTATCTCAGCGGGGGCCTGGATGAGCGGCGTGTAGACCACCTTGTACCCGGCGAGGTAGAGCCTGATCGTCAGGTCCCAGTCCTCGGTGATGCTCGTCGTCCACCCCAGCCTCCTCAGGACGTCGGCCCTCACCATGAAGACGCTCCCGGCGATCATCTTCATCGCCCCGAAGAACTCCTCCGCCGTCCTCTCCACCATGTAGCTCCCACTGTACTCCGCCCTCACCCCCCTCGTCAGCCAGTTCTCGCTCTTGTTGAGGACGTGAAGCTGATAGCCCTGGACCGCCGCCACCCTCCGCGCCTCGTACCACTCCTCAACCCTCCTCTCCAGATCCCCTCCTCCACCCCCTCGATTGTTATTGAAATGGTTCAGCACCCGTGAGGCAAGCCTATGCTTATTGTTCCCCCCATTCTGGCCGTTCTGCCTGTTGAAGTACCAGAGGAACTGCCTCAGTATATCGGGTGGGGGGATGAAGTCCGCGTCGAAGACGACGACGTACTCCGTCCTCGGGTCCATGTGCTTCAGCGCCTCGCTGAGGGCCCCTCCCTTGAAGCCCCGCCTATCCTTCCTATGGACGAACTTCAGGGTGGGCCCACCCCTCCTCCTGCTCATCTCCCTCAGGATCCTCACCGTCTCATCCCTGGAGTCGTCTACCACGAGGATCTCATAGTTGCTGTAGTCCAGGTTGATGCAGGCCTCGAGGATCCTCCTCGCCACGTTCCTCTCGTTGTAGAAGGGAAGGTGGATTGAGATGAAGGGCTCCTCGGCGCCCTCATACTGCCCCTCAGGGGGAGGATCCTCGTTGGATAGGTCCGAGGACCTCCCCCCGAAGTGGTTGAGGACCCTCTCAGCCAACCTATGGTTACGATTCCTATTAGTTCGTCCCCCCTCGCTGTTTGCCCCGTTCCCCCCTCCCTTCCCCCCGAGGAGCGCGAGGAGGATGGCGACGTAGTACTTACAGGCGAAGGCGAAGAAGAATATGCCAAAGGCTAATGCTACGTAGGAGAAGGCCAGGCCGACGGAGGGGGGGACCAACGCCAACCCCGGTTCCACCCTGATCTGTATTTTTGTCCAACAGCTCTACAATATATCGGAAATCCGATATATTCGGAAACCATATCAGTAAAAGACTATTTAAATATAGAAGAAGCGTAGGTTAGGAACTTACTTATGCATGGAATCTCCATCCCGGGAGTAGAGTTATATCGTGGGGCAGATCCCTAAATTTAACGGTGCCCACCGTGGAGACTGCCGCCCTCAGGGAGCTCAAGGAGCGCTTTGCGAGGAGCTTCATGGATGTACTCGCCCTCAGGCTCCTGGAGAGGGAGGGGACATGGGGGTATAGGCTCGCCTCGAGGATCGAGGAGACCTATGGGGTTAGGGTGGGCCCATCGGTCATCTATCCCCTCCTCAGGGACCTCGAGGAGAGGGGTCTCGTGGAGGGAAGGGAGGAGAGGATTGGGGGGAGGCGGCGGAGGATCTACGAGGTCACCGAGAGGGGTCGGGAGTTCCTTGAAGAGTACAGGGAGCTCCTCAGGAGGCAGCTCGACTCCTCGGACCTCATCCCGTGAAAAGGTCAGGCGCCCTCCAACCTCTTGGCGATCTCCCCGAGGGCCCTCGAGAAGGGGTGGTCCGGGTGGTTCAGTGCGAAGAGGGTGCTCCTGCTGGAGAGCAGTATGTCGCAGTAGCAGGGTATGATGGCAAGGAGGGGGACGGTGAACCTCTCAGCCAACTCCTGGAGGAGCCTCCTCCTCCCCTCGTCGGAGGAGAGCTCATGGGGGACCGCCTTGTTGATGAGGACCATCACCCTCCTCTCGAAGACCCTGTAGAGGTCCCTTATCATCCTCTGAGCTCCCTCGAGGTCGAGGAGGTCCATCGTCGAGACGAGAATGGAGAGGTCTGAGCCGACTATCGCGTTGACCGAGGAGTACTCGACGCCCGGACTGGTATCGAGGAGGATGAGTTCCGAGCCGAGCCGGTCGTCGAGTTCGTCCCTCATGGCGAGGAGCCTCCTCAGGGCCCTCGTCTGCCATCGTCGATCCCTCCGGGCCGCCCTGCTCATCGCCTCCATCCGGGGGTCAGCCGGGCCGATAAGGAGCCGTCCCCTCGTCTCATACCTGTCCGTGAGGTCGACGAGGACCTCCCCTACCCGGCACCTCCCGTCCAGGAGGTCGTTCATCCAGTACTTCCTCGCCTCGTCCACCCCGAAGACGGTCGCGAGGCTCGGCGCCCTGAAGTCGAGGTCGAGGAGGGCGACGTCCCGTCCCCTCTTGGCTATAATGAAGGCGAGGTTACTCGCTATGAGGGTCTTCCCCGTCCCTCCCCGGCTTGAGTGGAAGGCTATGACCTTCGCCATATTTTCTTCACCTCAGGTCATCGGTGAGAAGAGCACCCTCCTCCCCCTCCTCCGCTTCTTCACGTAGCCCATCCTGACGAGTTGGTTGAGGTAGCCGCTCTCCACGGCCCTCGCCCTCCCCGTTGCCCTCGCCACCTCCTCCGCCGTCGCCTCCCCCAGCCTGTGCAGCGCCATCGCCGTGCTCCTCAGGTGATCGGGGAGGGAGAGGAGCGTCATCGCGTCGAGGGCCTGATATCGAACCCTATCCGCGGGTGGGACGACCCTGAGCAGTTTCCTGACGATGACGTCTGGGTCTCCTCCCTCCACGACGCTGATCCTGTACTGGGCCGCGAGCCTCCGCCCCTCCTCCGTGAGGGCTGGGACGGCGACGAGGACCGCCTTCAGGGGTGTCGTGTCGTAGACCTTGGCGAACATGGAGAGGATCCTCTCAGCCCCTACGACCCCCTCGGAGATCTCGAGGTCGAGGACGAGGACCCCCTCCTCGACGCTGCTCCTGAAGGCCGTGACGTCGTACCTATGGACCACCCCCGACTCCCCCTCCAGGTAGCCCGGGCTCTCGGTCTTAAACCCCCTCTTCCTGAGAAAATCCAGTATGGAGGGGAGAAAGAGATGGCTGGAGATCTCCTCAAGGGCCTCCGGACTCAGGGCGTAGCTATAGACCTCGCGGTAGCCGACTTGATCGAGGGGGATCGTGGAGCCGCAGTTGGAGCAGAGCCATGCCTCAGCCCCTCCCTCCGCCCTGCTCAGTCGGCTGGAGCCACACCTCGGACAGAGCAGGAGACTCCCGCAGAGCCTCCTCTCCAGCAGGCCCTTCTCCACAAGTCTCTGCAGAAGGCCCTCAACATCGGATGGGTCGTTGACTAAATCCTCCACCTCCGGATATCGGTACCCCCTCTCGCCATCGAAGATGGGGTGGAGCACCCTCGACCTGCTGGTCAGGAGCCTCCCAAGGAGGAGCTGGACGTCGTGATCCCTCAGGGCGCTCAGGAGTTCTCCCCTTCCCCGCGGCTCATCCATCAGCATCGACCAAGTTTAATACTTCTGGAGGAGAGCTTCCTCCCCATCGTGTAAGAGCGTTTTTAATATATCGTCTCTTAGAAGTTAAGGCTATCCCTCGATGAGTGAAGGATTAAATCTCTCCTTGGGCTTCTAAGTAGTTGAATGGGGTTCGGCTTCGCCACGAGGGTCGTCGAGGAGGGATCTGCCCGCTTCCTCGCCCCCGAGATCGGGGATGTGTCAGCGGCTCACATAGACCACCTGCTCTCAAGGGCGCCGGTCTTCTATAACCCCCGCATGAAGCTGAATAGGGATGTGGCGGTCCTCGCCCTCCAAGTTTATCAGAGGAGGCTGGGGCGTCGCCTCGTCGTCTGCGAGCCGATGTGCGGGACGGGGGTGAGGGGGATAAGGCTGGCGAGGGAGGTGGAGGGGGTGGAGAGGATTGTCATGGGGGACCTGAACCCTCTCGCGGCGAGGCTCGCCTCCTACAACGTGGAGTTCAACGCCCTCTCGGACAGGGTCGTGGTGAGGAACTTGGATGTGAACCTCCTCCTCGCCCTCCATTCTGGGCCTGGGAGGCGCTTCGACTACATCGACCTCGACCCCTTCGGCTCCCCCGTCTACTACCTCGACTCCGCCGTCAGGGCCCTCAGGAGTGGGGGCCTCCTCGCCGTCACCGCGACGGATATGGCGCCCCTCTGCGGCGTCCACCCCCGGGCCTGCCTCAGGAAGTACGGAGGCTCGCCTCTCCACTCCGAGTACTGCCACGAGGTCGCCCTCCGCCTCCTCATCGGCGCCCTCGCCTCCATCGCCGCCCGACATGAGAAGGCCGTGGAGATCGCCTTCAGCCACAGCACCGACCACTACGTCAGGGCCTACGCCGTCCTGGAGCACGGCTCCCAGGGGGCCTCGAGGAGCCTCGAGGAGATGGGCTACATCCTCCACTGCCCCCGATGCCTCAACAGGAGGACGGCCCACAGGATCAGGGACGTCGGAGACGGGGCATGCGACGAGTGCGGAGGGCCCATGGCCGTCGCCGGTCCCCTCTGGCTCGGCCCCCTCTCCGAGGCCTCCTTCTGTGAGGAGATGATCGAGGAGGCCGAGAGGCGTGGGCTCCGGAGGGGGCGTCTCATGAGGCTCCTGAGGCTGATCCGCTCCGAGGCGGGGTATCCCCCGACCTTCTTCGACGTCGACAAAGTCGCAGAGCTCCTCGGTCTCCCCTCCCTCCCCACAGACGGCCTTATAAGGGTCCTGAGGAGGGGGGGCTACAGGGCCTCCAGGACCCACTTTCACCCCAGAGGCGTCAAGACCGACGCCCCAGTGGGAGCCGTGAAGGAGGCCCTGAGGGAGCTCTGGTCTGAACAGCAGGAGGGGGGACGCCGATGAGTCGTAGGTGGAAGGCGGAGAGGAGGAGGGACCCCTACCGCCGCATGGCGAGGAGGAGGGGGTACCGCTCGAGGGCGGCCTTCAAGCTGAAGGAGATGGACAAGCGCTTCGGCCTCTTCAAGGGCGCGAGGGTCGTCCTGGATCTCGGCGCGGCGCCTGGGGGGTGGCTCCAGGTGGCGAGCGAGGCCGTCGGGAAGAGAGGCCTCGTCATCGGGGTGGACCTCAAGCCCATCAGGCCGCTGGGTCTGGAGAACGTGAGGACGGTCGTGGGGGACGTGGACGAGGAGGCGACGATGGAGGAGGTCAAGCGCCTCCTCCCGGGGCCGGTCGACGTCCTCCTCTCAGACCTCTCCCCCCAGATCTCCGGCGCCTGGGACCTGGACCAGTTCCGGCAGATCGAGCTCGCCAGGGCGGCGCTGAGGTTCGCAGAGAGGTTCCTCAGCCCCGACGGCTGGGTCGTCCTCAAGCTCTTCCAGGGCGTGGACTTCCAAGACTTCCTGAGGGAGCTGAGGGAGAGGCTGGGCTTCGTCAAGGTCTTCAAGCCTAAGGCCTCGAGGAAGGGGAGCTCGGAGGTCTACATCGTGGGGAGATACCTGAGAAGAGGGAAAGAAGCAGGAGACGAGAGCTGAAAAAGTGGAGATCCCCTTTCCGACATTTGTCGCGGGGGCGACTCATCTTTTCTTCGTGGTGCCTCTTCTCCTGGAGTACTCCTCGGCGATCCTCGCGGCGAGCTGGGCGACCTCGAGGGCTGTGTGCCCGAAGAGGAAGATCATCGGCTCCTTCCCCACATCCCCGAGGTCGTAGATGACGTCCGGGGCCCTCCCGAGCCTCTCCACCGCCCGCCTCACCCCCCAAGGTATCGTCCTCCCGTCCACCCTCTTCACCTCAGGGGGCTCCTCCGCCCTGTCGAAGTAGGAGACGACGAGACCGAGCTCCTTGCAGATCTCGACGACCTCCCAGTCGAACCTGAGGCTGATGGCCGAGCGGAGCGAGGGCTCGAAGCCCATGAGGGTGAGGACCGCCCGGGCCGTGTGGGAGGAGCCCCCGAACTCGGGGGGCCTGGAGGCACGGGGCCATCCGCCTATGGGCCTTATCCTCCCGGGCACCCCGACGACCTCCTCCACACCGGCCGCCCCGGGCTTGGCGTAGGCGATGTTCATCCCGATCTCGGGGATGAGTGCGGCCAGCTCCCTCGTCCCCTCTATCAGCCTGACGGCGGACCTCACGTTCTCCACGATCTCATACTCCTCCAGGGCCCTCCGCCTGATGGCCGTCAGGTCCGTGAGGCAGAGGGAGCAGCGATCTGGGTGGAGGGAGGGGACGTCCTCCCCATGGATCGAGCAGAGAGGGCCCCTATTCCTCATCTGGATGCAGAGGGCGCAGATCCTCTTCAAGGCCTCGACTTGGGTGAGCCTCCCCTCGAGGAGGTCCTCCGAGAGCTCCTTGACCATCACCCTCACCTCCCCGAGGACCTCCCCCAGCACTCCCCCCGCCTTCGGGTCAGAGCGGAGGTAGTTCGAGACGGCGGGCTGGGTCACGCCGAGTATCCTCGCCGCCCTGACCTGGCTCAGGCCGTGCCCCCTCACGAGCTCCTGGGCGAGGAGCCTCCTGAGGAGGGGGAGGAGATGCTCCCTCACGACCTCGCAGGGCATCCTCAACCTGATGTCAGCCGAGGGGTCCCGGCTGACGCTTCTCCCCGACATAGCCTCCTCGCCGGAGGAATATTATAAGATAGTTATATAATCCTTTATACGAAGTTCTTGGAGGTGGAGGAGATGGTCAGGACTGAGGATAGGGAGAGGGTCCTGCGTGTCGTGGAGGAGAAGCGGGATGAGGTCGTGGACCTCCTCAAGAGGCTCATCCGCTTCGAGACGCCCTGCCCGCCGGGGGGGAATACCCTCCCCGCCCAGAGGTGGATGGCGAGGATGCTGGAGGGGATGGGCTTCACGGTTGAGATGTTCGACGTCTTCCCGGGGGAGCCGGACGTCGTCGGCGTCCTGAAGGGCTCAGGCGGGGGGCGCTCCATCATCCTCAACGGACACATGGACGTCGCCGAGGTCAGGCCGGATGAGCCCTGGAGGCACGACCCCTTCGACCCCTGGGTGGAGGATGGGAGGGTCTACGGGAGGGGGGCCTTCGATATGAAGGGGGGGATCGCGGCGATGGTGATGGCCGTCGCCTCGGTCCTGGAGGCGGGGTACAGGCTCCGGGGCGACGTGATCCTGGAGAGCGTCGTGGGGGAGGAGGCGGGGGAGCCCGGGACGGTGAGGTGCATAGAGCGGGGCTACAGGGCCGACTTCGCCATCATCCCCGAGCCTTTCGGGGAGATCGTGATAGGGCAGGGAGGCTGTATAACCGTCTGGATCACCGTGAAGAGCCCCGTCACCCTCCACGATGGGACGAGGGTCTACTGGCTGCACGCCGGCGGGGGGATGGAGGGGGCGAGCGCGATAGAGAAGATGGTGAAGATCATCCAGGCCCTCCAGGAGCTGGAGCGCCACTGGGCGGTCCATAAGAGGCACCCGATGCTCCCGCCAGGGATGACGACGATAAACCCCGCGGTGATAGAGGGTGGGAGGCACCCTGCCTTCATCGCCGATGAGTGCAGGCTCTGGTGCACCATCCACACCCTCCCCAACGAGGACTACGAGGAGGTCATCAGGGAGGTGGAGGACTACATCCGGAGGGTCGCCGAGGCGGACCTATGGCTGAGGAAGTACCCCCCGACCTTCAAGTGGGGAGGGAAGTCGCTCGTGAAGGAGAAGGGGGAGGTCTTCCCCGGCTTCGAGGTCAGGGAGGACCACCCGGGCGTCCAGACCGTCGCAGCGGCCCACGAGGCCGTGACGGGGAGAGAACCGGAGATCTCGATGACCTCCACCGTCGGCGACGCCGGGTGGCTCAACAGGGCTGGGATACCCTGCATCTACTACGGCCCCGGCGGAGACCTGAGCAGAGCCCACGCCGTGAACGAGTACGTCGAGGTGGAGGAGGTCCTCAGGGTCACGAAGGTCCTCGCCCTCACCCTCCTCGACTGGTGCGGCTACACGAGGTGAGCCCCTCACCGGATGAGTTCCTCCACCTCCCTCCACCACCTCTTCCTGGTGCCGACCCTGGCCCTCCTCAGCCACTCCCTCGTCTTCGGCGTCTCATCGACGTAGCGGAGTATCTCCTCGACCTTGGAGGTCACATCCTCGAGGTCCTCCTCACCCAGTAGCCCCTCCTCACGGTACCTCCTGGAGAACTCCAGGACCTTCCTCAGGTTCGCCTTCGCGTCGTACCAGAAGCCCCAGTCCCTGGAGAGGACGGAGGCGACCCTCCCGAGGCTGATGGAGTCCCCCTCCTCCCCCTCGGAGAGTCGATGCCCCCTCAGGAGGACGACGAGGTCCTTGATGTCCTTCTCGTCGATCTCGTGTATCTGGAGCTTCTCGAGGAGAAGGTCGGCGGGAGTGAGCGTCGGATAGTCCAGCTCCAGCCTCCCCTCCCCCGGACCCGGCCCGAGGTCGAGGTCGTGGCTGAAGCGGAGCCTCTCGAAGAAGAGGTCGATCTGGTAGAGGCCCTGGGGGTGGTGGTAGAGGAAGCGGCTCTCCCCGAAGTAGGCCATGACGAGCCTGTCGGGCCTGTAGCCGAGGGAGGTGAAGACCCTGTGGGCCGCCTCCCGCTGGGACCTGTAGGTCACCATATCGACGTCGGTGAACTGGCTCCCCCCTCCGCCCAGCCTGGAGAGGCGTCTATACAGCTCCGAGAACTCCGGGGTGTGGACCCTGATCGCGAGGGCCCCCATGAGCCTGAGGACTACGCCCCTCCTCCTTGCCTCCTCCACGATCCTCAGGGCGTCCCTGATGAGGCCCTCGTCTTGGAGCTCTGGGGTCATCCTCTCCGTCCCCTCAGACTGGGGGTATCTCCGCGAAGGCGAGGTCGATATCTATCCCCTGCCTCCTCCTCACCGCCCTGATGATCCAGTAGAGGAGGAAGCCGACGAGGATCATCCCGAAGTTGAGGAAGAGGGGGAGGGGGGCGGAGATCCCGAACTGGGGCCAGGAGACATACTCGTAGACCATGAAGAGCATATAGGCCGACTGGACGACGCCGGAGATGGTGATGATGGGGATCCCCGCCACCTCCCGCTTTATCGGGGAGACCTCGTAGATGTCCCTTCGACGGTAGGGGAGGAGGGCCGCGGTGATGCCGGGGAGGAACATGCAGCTGAAGGCGGGGCCGATGATGGTGGAGCCGTAGATCGTCCAGAAGGCGTCGGGGAAGGCCATGAGGGCCAAGAGGAAGACCTCGGCCACCACGAAGACGGTGAGGTTCACGTAGATGGGGGTGTGGAACCTGGGGTGGACGTCGGCCATCCTCTCGGGGAGGAGCCTGTCCATCGACCAGGCGAAGAGGTTCCTGCTGATCTGGAGGTAGAGGACGACGACGAAGATGAGGGTCCCGGCGAGGCTTATCCCCAGGACCGAGAGGGCGGCCGCCAGGGGGCTGCGGGCCACGAGGCCGCAGAAGGCCGTGATCATCTCCGTCGCGTAGACCCAGGGCAGCCCCTCGGGGCTGTAGGAGCAGAGGTAGGAGAGGGAGGCGATGAACTCGTAGCCGAAGGTCTTGAAGAGGTAGTGGAAGAAGAGGGCCATGAGGACGACGTTGAAGACCCCCGCCCCCGCCATCGAGACCAGGTTCCGCCTCACCGAGTCGGCCCTCTTCACCTCCCCCGCGATATAGGCCGAGTAGAAGGTCCACATGACGGCGCTCGTCGAGAGGGCGACGTAGGGCCAGGAGAAGACGAAGGGCGGGACGGTGTAGCCGGCGGCCCTCGCGCCATCTATCACAGCCTGGTAGGGGTTGGGGGCGGAGCCGTAGGGTCCCCCGTAGGAGGCCATGAAGGAGTTGAAGAGGTCGATGAAGCCCTGGTGCCCGACGACGGCCATGGCCCCGATGGAGACTGCTATGCCGAGCATCGAGAGGACCCAGATGACGTTATTGGCCCAGAGCATCTTCTTCGTCCCGGAGAGGGCGAGGAGGGTGAAGAAGACGTTGAGGAGGGTGCCGAGGAGGAAGGAGGCCCAGGGGCTCATCAGGGTGAGGCCGAGGTTCACCAGCGTAGTGTTGTGGAGGAGGTAGCCGAGAATGTGGAGGCCCGGCCCGATGCCGCTGAGCCAGATGAGGTAGTAGGTGAAGGCGAGGAAGAAGGACTGCCAGAAGACGAGGGAGAAGTTGAAGGCAAAGCCGAGGGAGGGATGGAGGACACGGCTGTTGAAGACATAGTCACCGCCGGAGCGGGGGAAGGTCGCGACGAGCATCGCGTAGGTGATGGCTATGGAGAAGGAGATGAGCGAGAGCGGAATGGCGCTGAGGATGTTCCCGCCCGGGGCGAAGGTGACGACCCAGGTATAGAACCAGAGGATCGCCACGAAGGAGCTCGCCGAGGAGTTATAGGCGAAGGTGTCGAGGAGGGACGCCTCCCTGACGAGGCCGGAGGTCCTCCTTGCGAAGGTCTTCCTCCCACTCATAGGCATCCTCCCCCATATGATTTCAGAGGATCTATATAAGTACTTATATAAGAGACTTATAACATGATCTGGAGATGGCCAAGACGAGACTCTTCTTCGCCACGGACATCCACGGCTCGGAGACCTGCTTCCTCAAGGTCCTCAACACCCCCAAGTTCTATAAGGCCGATGTCCTGATCCTCGGCGGGGACCTCACGGGGAAGATGGTCATCCCCATAGTGGAGCGGGGAGATGGGACCTACGAGGCGGAGTTCCTCGGGAGGAGATATGTCCTACGGGAGGGGGAGGTGGAGGACCTGGAGAGGAGGATAAGACGGGTGGGCTTCTACCCCTACAGGACCGACAGCGAGGGCGTGAAGAGGCTCAGGAGGGACGACCATGAACTCGAGGAGGTCTCCTCAAGGCTGATCGAGGAGCGTCTCAAGAGATGGATCGGGATCGCAGAGGAGAGGCTGAGGGGGTTAGAGGTGGAGGTCTACATCTCAGGGGGGAACGACGACCCACCCTTCATCGACGAACTACTCAGGGGGTCAGACGTGATCATGGACCCGGAGGGAGAGGTGGTCAAGGTCCATGGGAGATACGAGATGATCACCTGTGCCTGGACCAACCCCACGCCTTGGAGGACCGCGAGGGAGTGCAGCGAGGAGGAACTCCATGAGAGACTCGAGGAGATGATCTCCAAGGTGGAGGACATGAGGACCTGCATCTTCAACACCCACGCCCCACCCATCGACTCCGGCCTCGACCTCTGCCAAAGACTCGACGAGGACCTCAGACCCGTCTTCTCCGGCGGACAACCCGTCATGTTCGCCGCCGGGAGTAGGGCCGTGAGGGAGGCGGTGGAGGAACATCAGCCGCTCCTGGGTCTGCATGGACACATCCACGAGTCCAGGGGGGCTGCCAAGATCGGGAGGACGCTCTGCCTGAACCCAGGGAGCGAGTACTCCGAGGGCATCCTCCGAGGGGTCATCGTCGACCTGACAGATGGACATGTGAGGAGTCACCTCTTCACAGCAGGATAACTCGAGGAGCCGGGACAGGGGATCTTCAAACATCCTTAGGGGGTGAGCGTGGGGAGACGAGATGTCCAAATCGAGTCAGAGGTCAACCGCGCTTTAGGGCCCTCCTCCGCTCGATCTCCTTCAGGATCTCCTTGATCGTCCCCTCATCCACGTCTACCTTGAAGTACTCCTTTAGCTTTGCCCTTATCTCCGGCGGGTCCGTGACGCCCTTCTCCTTCACCCTCGAGATGAGGTTGCAGAGGTCCTCGACGTAGTTCCAGGGGAAGATGACCCACCTCCAGGTGATCGCCTCAGCGAAGTAGTCGGGGACGAACTTGGAGCCCTCGATGTGCCTGAGGGCCGCGGTCCTCACCTCCAAGGGCTTCAGGGTCTTCACGTACTCCACCGAGATACGCATGCTCTCCCCCGTATCAGTGATGTCATCGACGACGAGGACCCTCTTCCCGCTGAGATCCACGTTAAAGGGATACTTCAACTTCGCCTTCCCATCAGGCGTCGCGGTGATCCCCCAGTGCTCCACCTTCAGGCTCAGGAGGTCCTTGACGCCGAGGAAGTCGCAGAGGACCCTCGCGAGGACCCAACCCCCACGAGCCAAGCCAACTATGACATCCGGCTGATACCCCGACTCCCTGATCCTCTCCGCAACCCTCTTAGCGAGATCATAGAAGAGACGCCAGTCCATAACCTCACACTCAAACCCTTCTCCCTGCATGGCGACCCAGACTCTAACGAGGAAACATGAGGAAATAAAGGTTACCTGTCGCCATCCGCCCACTCAAGAGAACCTGCTGAGTTGGAAACGGAGGAATAAAAAGGAAGTTGGGGGCAAGAGATCCTCAGGAGCGAGATAGAGGGTCTCCTCCTGATGAGGGCCCTTGAACACCATGAACAATTAGAGGTAAAGAGTTAATGGTTGGGGCTAAGTTCATCGCACTAACTTGGGATGAGATAGACGAGATGCTGAATAAGATCGCGGAGAGGGTAAAGGAAAGTGGCTTCAAGCCAGACGTCATCCTGGGTATATCAAAGGGGGGCATCATACCTGCGGCTATCCTATCGGATAGACTCGGCGTTGACTCCGACATCATAGGAGTACGATACTACAAGAACATCGGAAGGGTGATGAGGAGACCGGAGATTCTGCAACATGTCTCAATAGAGCTGCGTGGAAAGAGGGTGCTGGTAATAGACGACGTCGCCGATACGGGTCATAGCCTACAACTGGTGATGAGGTACGTGAGGAAACGAGGCGCAGAGAAGGTGATGACCTGCACCCTCCACTACAAACCCTGGGCAATCATCAAACCTGACTACTTCCTGACAGAGACAAAGGCCTGGATCATATACCCCTGGGAGATAAATGAAACAGTCGAGAGCATCGCCAAGAGCTTAGAGAGGAGACGATTAGGGGAGGGGGAGATTAAAAAAGAGCTGAGGAGGATGGAGGTCCCTGAGAGAATAGTAAGAGAGATATTACACCTCATCGGGAAGACCCCTCAGTCCTGAGATAAGAATTAAGGGGTTCCCCTTTCGATTTTCGATTAGAACATTTTGTTCAAACTATAATTTTGTTTTATATTCTATTTAAGATATCTTCTTCAGAATTTTTTGCTTCTTCTCTATACCAATAAAAATTTATATCTACCTTCTCGACTCAATAGAACATGGTAGTCTATATGTCCAAGGAGAAGGAGATCCTCCCACCCGAGTTCTTCGTAGAGGAGTCGAAGAGGCTGGTTGATGAGGCTCAGGAGGAGGGCTTGATCATCAGGATCATGGGGGCGCTCGCCATATGGCATCACAGCCCAGAGTACCATGACCTCCATAGAAGGTTAGGCAGACTTGGGGAGCAAGTCTTTACAGACATAGACTTCATGGCGTTGAATAAACAGAGGAAGCAGCTGGTAAAGTTCTTTGAGAAGAGAGGTTACACCATTCCTCTTACATATAGACTTCATTTGGCGCAACTGAACAGGTACATCCTCACGGGGGAGAAGATCTACATAGACCTCTTCTTCGATAAACTCGACATGTGCCATTGTATAGATTTCCGGAAGCGTCTGACCCTTGACTATCCCACCATTACCCTCGCGGATATCGTGTTGGAGAAGATGCAGATCGTGGAGATCACCGAGAAGGATATCAAAGATACGATGGTGCTCCTGAGGGCACATGACGTCGGCGAGACCGATAAGGAGATGGTGAATGGCCCCTATATCGCAAAGCTACTCGCCAAGGACTGGGGCTTCTGGTATACCGTGACGACAAACCTCGATAAGGTAAAGAAGCTCTTGTCAGTGTACGACGTGCTAACAGACGAGGACAGGAGGATCATCGCCTCGAGGATCGATAAGCTCAGGGAGTACATCGACCGGGAGCCGAAGACGATGGGTTGGAAGATGCGGGCCAAGATAGGGACGAAGAAGAAGTGGTACAAGGAGGTAGGAAAACAGAGATATTAAAAACTTTCTTAATTTATTTTCGTTTTTATCATTTACCAAAGGGAGTTTGCAAGCGGTGGGGATTCGAGGTTTATTCAGGAGGGAGGATGAAAAGAAGAAAGCCATAAAAGAGAAACTCGAAGAACTTTGCGATCTCATCAACCTATTGGATGCTTATCAATTTAACCACTTTCGAGATTATACCCGTCTAGATAGTGTCATAAACTCTGGGATCTTAGGGAAAGCAATACTATTACGATGGAAAGAGATTAAGCCAAAGTTGATCCGGATGGCGAAGATAAGTAGACATCCCCCTGAGGCCATAAGATTGATGGAGAGGAAAACGATCCTTCGCTTTAGTCAAGCTATAGGACTTGCCTTCACCACGGCCGTTATGATTATCCCTTTTATAATTCCAATGGGATTCACCGCCTTCCTCCTATTCATAGTGTGCACTCTTGCAAATATTGGAATCTATGCTTATATGTCCTTTATCGATTATAAAGTTTCTAAGATAATGGTGCAATATTTCAACAAACATCCTGAAAAATATAGTTCGTATAGAAACATGCTGAAAAAATGGACTCAAGAACTCATTTATATCTATGGTAATTATATTAGGCAGATTAAGGGCAAACCCAAGGACTATCCAATCGAATTATACAATGTGGATTACAACGGAATCAGAATCGTTAAAAAGCCCAGATTATGGAGGAAGCATTATATAGTCCATGTAAAAATTTAAAAAAATAAAAAGATGATCCATTCAATCTTTAGTTTAAAGACATTTACGCTTCTACTGGCATATACTGGACAAGCCTACCTGGTTCCAAGGTGAGGATTATACCATGAAGGATCCCACTAGTGTACTCCGAACCAGCGTTGAAGACCATCGTTCTGCCCAGCTTATATTTCCCCTTAGACTCGTGGATGTGTCCGTGCAGACCCAGAAGTGGCTGAAACTCATCTATCACCTTCCTTACAGCCACGCTTCCAGCATCCGTATAGACCGGTCTGAGAAATCTCGTTACAGGCTTTGGAGGCTTCACCGACGTATCCAACTTAGGACATGTACCCAACCCTGTGCCTTTAGGTGGAGCATGGAAGTTGAAAATGGCGTTCTCGAAATCATCTAACCTATTGATCTCTTTTCTTATTTTTTTCTCCAGTTCCTCCTCTGAGCATTCCCGTGGTGAGTCCCACGGTGTGGGGTTAACCCACTCACAGCTCACCATCTGATAAGTTCCCCCCAGCTCCACAACCCTGTGCAAGGGATAGATCACTCGTTCACTCTCAAGTATTTGCTCATCTACAACGAAGCGGTCATCGTTCCCGGGATTTGCAATGACAAGTTTGCCCTTAGGCACTATTTCATCAGCCATCTTAACCCATCTCGCCATCTCTGCCTCCATTACCTTACTGAAGATTTCATCCTGTTTCTGCGGATCATCCTTGACTTCTTCCACCTCCTCCTTTGTCATCATCCATGGATAGTATCCACTGTCACGTATGGTCTTCTTCCATTTCTCAAGTTTATCCTCTTTGAACTTCTCGATCCTACCGAAGATCCTTATGACATATTGTCCAGGCTTTGTTTCGATTATGGGTATGATAACCTTCCCAGTTAGGTCTCCCGCGGCTATTACGGCATCGCAGTTATAATATTCGGCAGCCCTTAGGAACTTCCTCCAGCACTTCTCGCTTCCATGTAGATCGCAACAATGAAATAACCTGAACTTCTTGGCCATTTCGATCAGGGAAAAAAAATGAGGAGTTCTTATATTAATATTACTCTGGAGGCATCTCCTCGAACAACTTCTTTACGTCGATCCCTCGCCTCTTGTTGTAGATGCAGTATAGGATGTATATGAACAAACCTATTGCCCAGGTTGTTCCAATGAAGTAGCAAGAGAACATATCGATGTCCATACCGGCGATCCCCATCTTATACAGTCCTCTGAATAGGGCGAAGACGGCGACGATCGCTAGCCAAGGTATACCCCCTATGCTATATACATAGCCTCTCTCATAGATGTCCGTCTTAAAGAGAGAGAGTTCAACGGCGGCTAGTGCTTGAACTGTGCTACTGATTCCCACCGTTATTGCCGTTGTAGCTATCATAATGAAGACGTTATAGGCTGCGAAGAAGGTGAAGAGAATGGTTCCTAAGGTGTAGTAGATCACAGCGTTCATAGGACTGTGGAATCTCTCATTTACCTCAGCGAACCACTCTGGAGCGAATCTGTCAAAGGCAACTGCAAAGAGATATCTAGCACTGCTCGACGGCCCAGGAAGAGCAGTGTTGAACAACCATATGAAAGTCGCTGATGAGACTATGAACTGTATAATTGGATTTGTTGTCAAGGAACAAGAGAATGTCGGCGTAACTGGGTCTACGTCAGACATTATTGTGAATTGGTCTACTAGGCCTTTAGCGTGAGCATAGCACAACCTTGCTACGAAGTCCCCATAGGTTCCGTACATCAGGGCGCATAGCAGAGCGTAGATTGACCCTACAAGTATCAAAGTCCCCACAGTCGCGATGGGTATGTTCCTTGACGGATTTCTGGTCTCACCGGCAAAGCTACTTACTGCAGTCATATATCCAGAATAACCCCACTCAGCCGGAACTAGAACCCTCATTGTATTATTCCAGTTTATCCCGGTCCCGGCTGCTGCTCTCCATTCCTGGAATCCATTTGCATTAGTTATATCAACGACCTCTTTGTACGCCCCTGCACCCCATACAGCATCCCACTTCGCGGGAACGGCAGAACTCGGCGTAATGGCGAATAAGATGTATTGAATGAACGTCCCTAAGAGGCCGTAAGCAACGGTAATATTGACTAGCCATTTTAGGACTCTCATGCCAAAGATGTTTCCTAACCCCATGAGCAAAATTAAGCCGATCGTCACAGCCAATCTGAACGGTATATTCGACTTCAGATAGGTGGCGAAATCCATGAGCCCTGGGTTATGTGTATAGTTGCCGTAGAGGGCGATCGTTAGTGATAAGAAGGATGAGACGAACCAGCAGAGCAACGCTGAGGACATCCCCGGCGTGATGATGCTGGTCCATTGGCTCATAACGGCGTATCCACCATGGAAGAACCGTGAATACCATACGTAATAGCCCCCAGATCGAGGTAAGCATATAGCGAAGCCCAGTGTGATCAAGGTCGTGGGCATTAAGGTCAGTATCGGAAGCAGATATCCTATCGCGACATTCGCCCCGGGATAATTATAAGAGGACCAAGTCGAATACCAGTTAATCCCTGACCCATAGGCAATAGAGAGACCGATCGCGATGGCAGACCCCGTCCCCAGCTCTCTCGTGATACCAGTCGCCTCTCGGACGAAGAGCGTGGGTACAACTTCCTCCTTAGACATCGTACATCTAAATAAAGAAATTGAGTATTAATATATATAAAACTTATCTCTGACAAAGGATAATAGAAATGGAAAATGGATTTTAAGAAAAAAATGTTCCATTAAATCTTCTAATGAATGTAAAATAATGAAAAACAGAAAACTTTAATTGAAAAGTATAGAAAGGAAAATAGGTTTCCCCCAATAAGACCTACAAGAGATAACCACCAAGGAGGAGAAGGAAGCTGATAGGAGAGATACGTGCTTCCTTTAATATCTCATATCTCTTAACAATTTTTTTAATTATGATAATCTTTGCCTACAACACCAATGAAGAACCTAGGGGGACAATAGTTGCCTTCTATCCCGACGATATCTGGAAGAACTATGGAGAGACTATAATTTTAACGATAAGAATAAAGGATGAAGGAGGCAATGGTACCCTCTGGTATAAAATAAGCCTTATAACTGACTCAACTATCTTCCTCATCACAGAAAGAGAAGAATTTTTCATGGAGAACCAGACAAAATCCTACACAATCACACATAGCATGGTCTATAACCACGATATTACTCTCATAGCTACGGTAGGCCATGGTAGCAAACAAGATGACTCTAAGGTTATCCAGATACACTACACAAGCGAGATGCCTGGAGGGGAAGGAGAAAAGGGAAAATTGATACTCATCCTAAATAAGTTTATCATCTTCACTTCTGCAGTCATGATCATTTTAATTTTCGTTGATTTTTTAATAAAGAGGCTGAAGCGTCGATAGACTCCGAAAATTTTTTATCCAGAAAGGGAGAAGGGGTTAAGAATTATGAGGGGTTTGTCGCTTCTTTTCGCTGCGGTGAAGTTGGCTCTCAGAAATTTATCCAGAAGGAAAGTCCTCACAGTCTTTATGTTCCTCAGCCTAATGGTTATGACGACTGGCTTTCTTCTGATCGTAACCGTCTCTGAGAAGATCACTCTTGAGGTCTCCTCCTATGAGGGATCAAGAGTTTTAAGCACGGGATATGAGGCGGGGTGCCCCTACTGGTGCGATATAGTCATCGTCCCGAAGAAGGGGGAGAACTTCATCCCTGAGTCTGTGCTCTCAGAGGTCATGAGGGTCTCAGGGGTGGAGTGGGCAGAGCCGTCTATTGGGACTATCCCGAAGCCCGATAGGTTCTCCGGGGATTGGAGGATAAGGAAGCCAAACGGCACAATACTGACCCCAACTCCTGTGATGCCCTTAATAGAGGGGATAGATCCCCAACTCGAACTCCTTAGACTTCACTTCGACCTGAGAGTCATTGAAGGTAGATTTCTGGAAGAGGGTGAGAGGGGTGTGGTTGTGATAGGCATAAGCCTTGCGAGGATATTTAACATAGAAGTCAATGATACGATAATAATCCCCAGCACATTGAAGAATATCTTCGGCATCTTCTCGATAAAGAGGGACGCTGAGTTCAAGGTCGTGGGGATCTATTTCACGGGGACCGCCTATGATTCCAAGGTCCTCACCACGACGGAAGAGGCTCAGGATCTCTACGATCTGCAGAACCGGTTCACCTGTATCTTTGTGAAGTCCCGATCCGAGGGGAATAGGACGATGATCATCTATGAGCTTAACAGGATCCCGGATGTGAGGGTCTTCATCCCGACGGAGAGGAAGATGCTAGTGCCGGTTATGATGGGAGATTACGTCATCGCTGTACCTATGAAGATGACGACCTTATCCCCCACGAGCGTGGTTGAGGTGGCTCATGCCCAGATCTTCCTCATAGCAGTCTTCGTCACGGGCGCCTTCATAGCGAGCTCCACCTCCTCCAAGCTCTATGAGAGGCGCCATGAGATCGGACTCCTGAAGAGCATAGGGTTCAAACCCTCCTTCATCCAGCTTCAAGTTGTCTTCGAGACGCTCTTTATCGGCTTCACCGCTGGGATAATAGGGTTCTTGGTTGCGAACTCTGTGGCCTTCCTCTCACAGACGCTTACCCTCTCATGGCTCCCTCCCTTCCCATTGAAGATGGGTAGGGGCTGGTTCACCCTCGTCCTCGTCCTCTCCTGCGGGGTAAGTGTCCTCTCGGCCTACATACCGGCCGTCAGATCATCTTGGGCCTCACCGATAGAGGCGATGAGGGGGGGTTAAGATGAAGAGGGGCTCCCTGCTCTTACTGATTCTCGTCTTCATCGTCTTGTCCCTTCAAGGAGGCCTTAGCCAGGGAGAGCCTCTTACGATAGTGCCTATTGGGGAAGAATATGAGTATTATATCAACATGGAGCGAATAATCGTAAAAATCTTTGAGAACGGATCTGCCCTCGTGACAATGGATCTATTCCCGACCTTCATTACAGGCCAAACAGGGCCTCTCAATATATCACTTCCCTATATTATCGATCAGCTCAAGATAATCAGAGTATCCTGCATCCCAATTCAACATTTCATGAATTTCAGGACCTTTCCAAGCATAAACGATACTAAGGTTGAAGTCTACCTCCTCCATCCTCAAGCATACATCGAGTTGGTATACCTTCTTGACGATGTCCTTGACTTGGGAGAAGGTGTCGTTGAATTTAGGTTCTCGGAGACCGTTCACATCAAAGAGCTCCATTTACGCATGGAGCTGCCGGAGAGGTACGGGGTGAACTATCCCTCGGCGCGGATATCTCCCCCTTCATCCCTTCAGACCTATCAATTGCCTGTTTTGGCGCTCTCCGGACAATCCAATTTAGTGGTTGAGATGAGCAATATAAAGGCGGTCACGATCTCCATTAGGTTTAAGGTGAAGAGGATCGATATAAGGAAGGATCTATTGACCCTATTGGAGTCCCTGCTCCTGTCAGTGGGGATACCCTCCCTTATCTTCCTCGTCCCGAGGATCTATGGCGAACGTCTCAACATCTTTACGCTCGCCCTTAAGAATAACCTGAGGAGGAGGGAGAAGTTCTACATAAACCTCTTTGGTGTCTCCACAACGATCTCCCTGATATCTTCGATACTCGTGCAGAGCAGGGTGATCCGGTCCATTATCCAATCGATGGGAGAGGGTCCCATACCCTCGGTAGGACCTTATATGTATCTACTGATAGGGATAACCCTGCTGATTGGGGGGTTCCTGGTCTTTGAGACAAACCTATCCTCCGTACTGGCGAGGAAGGTGGAACTGGCGATCTTGAAGGCTATCGGTTTTGATACCATGGGCATAACCAAGATGGTCCTCGTCGAGGGCATCTTCTTGGGACTGGTCTCAGGTATAGTGGGAAGCCTTACAGGTGCCCTCTTCGCCATATTTCCCTACCTAAAACTGACGAATTATTACAGGGCTCCCCCGATCAGCAAACTCCAGGAACAGGTAGGAGGGGTCTTCCTGTTGCTGGCCCCTACGATCTCCTTGGTTCTGGGAAAGATATATCTAAAACGTTGGAGATCAACGGTGAAGATGGCCTTTATCGCGCTTTTGTTGAATATCATCCAGTTCTATTTCCGGTATGTCCTCCGTCCCTTCGTCGATATCCCACTCTTATCCACGGTGCCCTTGATGATGACCTACTGTACGATCTCCGTGATAATCGCGCTTGCCTTTATAACAATAGCAGTGCTCTACCCGAGCATCAAAGCAGGGATAACAAAACCCATGGAGATGATGAGAAGTGTCTGAGGAATATATCATCACGGCCGATAGGCTGTGGAAGGTATATCGAATGGACAAAGTAACAGTTAACGCCCTCTCCGACGTCTCCCTAAAGGTGAAACGAGGAGAGTTCATCGCACTAATGGGTCCCTCGGGGGCGGGGAAGACGACCCTCCTCAACCTGATAGGCGGGTTGGATCGGCCTACATCGGGGACGATCTATGTAAAGGACCTTGAGTTGTCCTCGTTGAATGAGCGAGAGTTGACCGAGTTTCGGCTTAAGGAGGTAGGCTTCGTCTTCCAGAATTATAACCTTATACCTGTCTTAACGGCCCTGGAGAACGTCCAGCTCCCGACGATTGCGGCGGGGCTGCCCGGGGAGGAGGGAAGGAGAAGGGCGATCGAGCTTCTTGAGAGGGTAGGGCTGGGAGGACGGCTGCATCACAGGCCCACTGAACTCAGTGGCGGGGAACAGCAGAGAGTCGCTATAGCCAGGGCCTTGGTGAATAATCCCTCAATACTCCTCGCCGACGAGATCACCGGAAACCTCGATACCAAGACGGCCTACAGCATCTTGGACCTCCTGAAGGAGTTGAACAAGGAGAGGGAATTGACGATAATAGCCGCGACCCACGACCCCGAGGTGGCGAAGACCGCTCAGAAGATCGTGAGGATGAGGGATGGAAGGATAATCGATCAGACTAAATAGGACCCGGGCTCTCGTACCGGGAGGATGTAGGAAAGTGGGTGGTCAATAGATCTATGATTCATCGGCCGTAGAGACCGAGATCTTAAGTGTTTGATGCTTGTTTATCGTCAAGGGGTCGAAGGTTACCGCGATATAATCCTCCTCCGCTTGGATATCGGCCTCGATCTCTCTATCGTCAAGGGTCACCGTTCCTCTAATGCCCTTCACGCCGACGGAGGGCAGTTCCAGGCGTTTCAGGTTGAGAGAGCCGTAGTTGATGGTTAGGCTGAATTCTCCTCCCCCCTCCAGATCTTCTGCGTGTATAGACCCCAGCCTGAGGCTACAGAGAAGAAGACACGGAATTCGTCTTGGAAGATCTTGGGTGAGAAAGCTATACGTTTCTCTGGGGCGGAGTACCCGAACCCGGATAGGGCGAGTAGCAACGCGTAACTCGCCATCGAGCGGGCGTAATGGTGACCGCACTCGAATTCGTCCCAGGGATTACGGCGGTCCCCCCTATGACGCCTCCTGGTCCCCATAACTAAGCTCAGACCTTCTTCGATCATCCCCTCGTAGATCATATGGCTCGCGACTTGGTATTCGATCCCACACCAGACCTCATCGGTGTAGATCACAGGGTAGCCCGGCCTGCCCCCCTTAGGCCATGTGCATAAAATTAAGCCGGCCTCGTCATTAAGGGCGTAGACCCGGAGTAGGGAGGGGTGATCCCATAGGGTCGGCCTCCAATTATACCTGAAGATCGACTCCAGGGCCTTATGGACCTTCTCTGGGTCGTAGAGATATCCCAGGCCGAGAATATGGCTATGCCACTGTCCGATCATCTGGTCGGAGAGGCATCCTCCTCCGAACTGCCATTTGGGCCAGTCCTTGAATCTATCGTCCTTGCCGTGCCTCATCGCCAACCATCGGTAGGGATCTGGCCATTTCTCATGGGCCTCTGGCTCGACCCTCTGTTCATAGTATTCGCCGTTGAAGAGGTTCTCATCACACCACTTCGAGCCCTTCCTGGAGAGTTCGGCATACTCCCTGGCCTTATCCTCCTCACCGAGGTGGAGAGCAAGTTCCGAGGCTGCCCGAAGGGCGGCCAGGTATAAACTCCCTGTCATAGTGTTCGGCCCGTAGAATTCTATGTCATAGGTGTTGTGCTGCATCCCCTCCATTACACCGTCCTTGTCCGCATCCCAGTACTTCCATGCGAACTCCAGGATCTTCTTCACCGTAGGCCATGTCTTCCTCAGCCACGCCTCATCGCCGGAGACCAGCCAGTGGCGGTAGACTTGGAGAACCATCCCCATCTGCCCATCCGCCGCGGGGTGGAAGGTGGGCTTCGCCCTCGTCCCGAGAGGTAATGGCATTCGGAAGGCCATGAACCCGTCCTCCTCCACCGAGTGGGTCAGATGGGCGTCGAGCATGGATCGCTGTAAGTTGGGGAATAGATAGGGGAGGGCCTGGGCGTAGTTCCAGACGTGGGTGCAAGAGCCCTCGCAGCAGCCTGAGTTGTTAGAACAGCCCTCGAAGCCATAGAAGGTACCATCCTCAAGGCGGAGACAGGTATTTGTCTTCAGGGTTGAGAGTTGAGAGCTTATGGCATCGAGGACGTGGACGGGGAGCGTAGAGGCAAACAACGTGTCATGGAAGAGCCTCGTCTCCTCCCAGAGACGATCAAGGTTCGACGCCACGTATAACGCGACATGCCAGGCATCTTTCCATACGGTGGCATAATAGTTCTTCCAAGTAGCCTTGGGTTCCTTCCCGCTCCAATAATGTTCAAAGATTGGGAAGTGCCAGGAGATCATAAAGGGAATAGATGCTGATCCGCCGGGCTCCAGTCTGAGGCTGGCTGCAACCGTTCCTGTATTGGAGTCCCCCGACTCAGGGGGGAATTCGTCGGAGGAGGTTATAGAATCCCAGAACTTACCTAACCTATCGTCCTTCCAACGGGTCCAGACAGCGGAGTTGGGCCATGTGGTCGCGAGTGCCATGGAACCGTAGCGTGGAGAATCTGGTTGGAACTTTGTCGTTGAGAGATATAACCCCCTGATACCTGGACCCTCCCTGACCTCATTGATATCCCCTCCAGCCTCCTCTGGATAGCCGATTATGTTTGTTAGATTTCCGAAGATCGTCGCTGAGACCGGCTCATCGCCGATGTTCTTTAATCGAAAGAAGAATATGGCGACGGGGATGCTCGAGTCCTTCTCGTTGAAGGGTATGAAGGGATTGAAGGCCTCAAGGGTTACCTCTAAGGGGATATCGGAATCACTTAGGGAGAGAGTCGCGATTGGAAAATGGCCTGTGAAGGAGACCTCACGAAAACGGGGGAGCCCCTGACCAATATCTCTCCGCTCTGCTATAGGTGAGAGAATGACCATCGCCGACATAAGAGCCCTCGACAGGGCCTTGGAGAACCCTCACCACAGGCGACCCACAAGGGGACCGCACCTTCAAGGTGAAGAAGGACCTGGGTACGATGAACCCCTTCGCCGGCCGGTTCATAATCTCCCAGTCCCTGAGCTGCCCCCATCCCCCCAAGCTTATGGACTCCGTCCCAATCCCGCCAAGGGGGAAGGCTATCTCATCGAGGTTACGCCCCCTATAGATCGGTTGGGGTCCACGTCGAAGAAGCTCTTCCCTTGTAAAGGGTATCTTAGGCATATTTAGAAATAGTTCTACTTATACTATTAACTTTTGGTCAAAGAGTCTTTGATAGTGGCTTAAGGCTGTTATCTCTTGGATTGATCAGGCCTTGGAGTACACATTCTCCTTCAGAATCCTCTGGAGAAGGTCGGGTTCAGACCTCCGGGATGGAATCAGGTAGATCTTTCCCTTGGTTAAATAAGCTATGAGGTTGCATATGACCAACCCCGTCGCTAAGGAATCCCATCTTTTCCTGAGTTCTCTCAGAAAGATTCCTCCATGGAACTTTCCATCCCTGATGGCCATGGTATAGATTCTCTTCACCTCCTCCTCATCTACTTTAAAGGATCCGCTATATGGGTCCGGATTCACCAAAACGACGTGTATCCCCTCCTTTCTCACTCTGTGGGAGATCGCTACGACATCTTCAAGGGCCATTATCCCCGCCCGACTGCTCACAGTTAGGATGAAGGGACGTGGTTTATTTGTACGAGGATCGTAGGGTAGAGGAACATTTGCAAAGCCATCAGTCACTATGATCATGAGCGGGATCGTCTCATCGTTCCTCCTCTTCTCAGCCTTCAGGACCTTCAACGCCTCATACATCCCCGCAGCCAGAGGAGTCAAACCGCTAACACGGAAATTCATCAGAGATTCTGCAATCGTCCTAAAATCGGTGGTCGGCCATTGGACGATGAGGGCCCCCTTCTTCTTCATAGCCACGATCCCGATCTTGTCCCTGTAGAGATACGCATCCCTACAGAGCCTTAGTATAGAACTCCTGAGAGCCCTCACAGTGGTGATCATCGACTCGCTCAAATCAACGACGAGGACGATCGTAATGGGCGCCTTATAGAGGAGGAGCTTCTCTCGAATATCCTGAAAGGTTATCTCCAAGGGACGGAGTCTGCTTCCCGTCTCAACGCCACGGAGAGCCGCTGCCCTTATGGTTGCGCTCAGATGTATATTACGAACCTCCTTCCCGGGGAACCTCCATCCAATTATCCTCCCCTTATCTAAGGATGTCAGGGAAGTGGCCCTCTTACCCACCCTGCTCCTAACTCCCCTTGTTCTCCTTCCCAGTTTGAAGGGAAGCCTCGGAGGGTTTAGGGCTCTCCTCGCCGCCTCTGGATTCCAGATGATGGAGGAGCCCTGAAACAGGTCATAATACAGGAGGGGACTTGCCCTTAAGAGCTGTAGCCCTCCCTTAAATTTCTTGAAGGTCTTCCCAGTTTTGTCTTGAACTAAATTCCTAAACTTAAGAAAAGCAGAGGGGAGATTTCTGGTGAAATATACCGTCGTCCGGAGCAGCCTCTTGATCTTTTCAAAGATCGGTATCTCTATGAAGGGTAACTGCCTCTTGTCGTCGTCCTTTCTAACGCCATGCTCGCTCACGATATTCTTAAACTCCTCCTTTTTTCCCTTCCTATCCCTCCATAAATCCGGTCTTGCCCAGTTTATCGTCTCCCGGGAGGGCGCCCCCCGCCCAGAACTATTTAGAGGGGAGGAGGCTCCATTCTCATCTCCCCCATTCCCTTTACTATTCGCATCCCCATGGGTGGTCACGCTCTTAGCAACAATGGTGCTCTTCGCCTGAATGAGTGCCTCCATGATCTCCTCCCTGGAAGCAGGCTCCATAAAACCTCCTGCCCGAGTCCTGTGTTGCAAGACAAACTCTGAAGCGGTTATGATATCATCCTCGTTGACGATCGTCCTCCCCCTCATCGCAGCTAAGGTCGAGGCGGTCTTGCATATCGAGATATCTGCTCTCAGCCCATCCACCTTGAGTTGGATGCACATCTGGGAGATCAACTTAAACAGGGGCTCTGGGATCTTAACCTTAGGGAGAAGCTCCCTCGCCTTGATGATTCTCTCCCTCAACTCCTCTTGGAGCTTTTCATACTTCTTATAGAACTTTATCGGATCAGACTCGAACTCCAGATTTCTCTTTACGATCTCAACCCTCTCCTCCGGGGAGGTTATCGGCTCAGGGCTCACAGATAGAGGGAGGCGATCGAGGAGCTGAGGTCTGAGCTCTCCTTCCTCAGGGTTCATAGTCCCTATGAGGATGAAACGGGAGGGATGGGAGACGGAGACCCCCTCTCGTTCCACGACATTCCATCCCGTAGCGGCGGCGTCAAGTAGATCATCTACGATATGATCCGGAAGGAGGTTGATCTCATCGACGTAAAGGATATTCTGATTTGCCTCCGCGAGGATCCCGGGTTTCAACGCCGCTAAGCCTTCCTTAATCGCCTTCTCCACATCAAGACTCCCCACCACCCGATCTTCAGTTGCGCCTAAAGGCAGGTTTACTATACGCATCTTACGCCTCTCAACGGGGAGTTTCCCTTCCTTGGCCCTCTTCTTGCAGTATTCACACATATTCGTTGGATCCCTCGGGTTACAGTTAAAGGGGCAATCACTGACGACCTCGATCTCGGGCAATATGTCCTCGAGCGCCCTCACACAGAGAGTCTTGCCCGTACCCTTAGGTCCACGTATGAGTAATCCACCTATCCTCGGGTTCACTAAGTTGATGAGTAGAGCGAACTTGACCTTCTCCTGATTCACGATAGCGGAGAATGGAAAAGCCATTCTACCTGAAATTCCCCCTACCTGCCTAAGATATCTACTTTATAGACTTTGATATAATTGTTTCCGATTATAACCGAACTCTGATCATACTCCTAAAGAACTTAGGTCCTATCAAGGAGCTTTAGTAGATTAAGAGGATAATTATAAATATAAGTTAGTTACCTGTAAGGAGGGGTGATAATGGATGGAGAATGTTATGTCTATAGCGCAGGGGATAACGCAAGGACAGTTGATAGCGGGACTTATGGTGATATTAGTCGTGGTAGTTGTTGTGATAGTTGTGGTATACAAACGCGCACTCAGTAGTATAGAAGAAGAGTAAATGTTCTTTACTGTTAAGAAATAAAAGTGTACTGGGTTTTGATAGTTGTTACATTATTTAATTCATCCTTCTTAAACTAAGTTTGGGGTTATTTACATCAAAAGGCAAGTTCCCTTTGACCCCTTCCTCTCAAGATTTCAAATCTTTAGAGGGCGCTTCCTCACATCTCATTTGATAATCAAAGAGTTCATCATCTGCTGCAGAGAGGAGATCCTCTATTAGTCTCTCTGCGGTCCCAATTCTAAGCGCTCTGCTTATCAATCTTAAGACAGAGGATTTAACTTGAATCCTAAGGGATTTCTCCCCATCGGAGAAGACGGCGGCGATGCCCTCCCCCTGTTCGATTATCTCTATGTTACGCTTCCCCATCGTACAACCCGTCGAGAATTGAATTCCATCGATGATACAGGACTGTGGAGGGGACCATCGGACCTTCACCACACACCTCAGATCGAAGTACCCTCTTGCATCAAGCAGTCTCAGTGCGAGTTGCCCCATTCTGAGGCCGAGAACGAGGAAGGGCCCTGAATGCCCATGGAATTCCGATGCCGCTTTAATCTGTGATCCATCGAGGGCCCGAGGCTTTATGAAGGGGGAGATCATCCTTAATCACCTAGAGGTTATCATCAAGGGGAGGTAGGACACCTCGGGTCTCCAAGGCCCTGATGAGAACTATGCCTATGACCCCGCCTATCACGCCGCCTGTGGCGTGGAGGGCGGCGAAGAAGGTGAGACTGCCGAACATCTTCGTCAGGAAGTAGGGATTCATGAAGAGGGCCCCTATGATGACCCCGGCGAAGGCGGTTGAGATGATGGAGAAGCCCAGGAGACAGATCATAGCGGTTATCGCTTTACTCAGACATCGTTTGTAGCCTATAGACCTGGTTAGAATATCGAGGAGGAGGCTCGCGGCGAGGAAGCCGAAGAAGTGAGTTGCGGAGGGTCTGATGGCGAGGGTGACGATGGTGGCGATGATCCCCGTCATGAGGATCGCCCCGAACTTCCTCGTCCACCAGAGGGTCAGGATGAGGATGGATATGCCGATCATATCGCAGAGGAAGGGGAGGTGGGTGAGGCTCCAGAAAATGGGGGAGATGGTCACACTTAAAACGGCCCAGAGGGCACCGAAGAGGGAGAAGGCCGCTATATCCCGGGTGTTGAAGTAGACCATTGTCCACACCTTTCGTAATACTATTTACTTCTCCAGTAATACTGACCTTGGATAAAAAACTTACGATTACATCCCCCCGAACCTCGATGGCCAGAGTACACCTATTTAATAAGCGGTCTAATGCTCCTTATCACGGTGCTCTGGGTCACGAGACCTATAAGCTTCCCCTCATCGTCGACAATGGGTATGCGCTGGATCCCCGTCTCCATCATGATATCCACGATCTCGCCGAGCAGTGTGTCCTTCTTCCTGGTGATCAGGTCTCGGGTCATGAGTTCTCCTACAGGGAGGACGAGGGCCTCGGGCCCCGCCAGATCCACATCCCTGAGGGTTAGGATCCCGACGAGGGTTCCATCCTTATCGATGACGGGGAGGGCCCCTAAGCCATGTCTCAGCATCCTCAGTCTGGCCAGGGCGACTCGCTCCTCAGGATGGATAGTGTAAATATCCTTGATCATAATATCCTCCACGCGGATGACGGCTCGCCCCTCCTCTGCTAAGGTCTTGATCTTCAACTCCACGGGATGTCTACGTGGATCCGAAGCTTCCCTTTGGGACTCCATCCTATGGTCAGTTAATCCTTCCTCTTTTCACCTTGAAGAATCTATCGATGAGACCCGTCGTCTCTATCATGCTCTCCACCGGGGTCGTTTAATTGAAGTAATCGTCTTATATTAGAGGCCTTCTGAGAGTCATGGTCGGGTGGAGAGGAGAGATAGTGAGATATACAAAGAGTCCTCCCGGACTTAATTAAGGATGAATGATCCAATAAATCCGATAAGAGCCTTTTAGCCTGAGGTCTTGAAATTATAAAAAGATGGGGTTTTTCCCCTTTTTTATATGATTACTTCTCCTCTTTCGTCTGCTTTCAGTAGTTTTTGCCAGTTTCTTGTGGCCATCTCCTGTATCTCTGCTATCTCC